>CAYLXH010000116.1:0-3626 GCA_964387535.1 uncultured Butyricicoccus sp.
CCAAGCTCGGTCGTCCCACTGGGTTCCGCGTCAACATCCGTTCCGCTCGCGTCAGCGCTGGTGCCGGATTTGTCGTCTGTGAAACCGGTACCATCATGACCATGCCCGGACTCCCGAAGCAGCCGGCAGCCTTCAACATTGACGTTGACAATCAGGGACGCATCACCGGACTGTTCTAATCCATTATGTCCTATACGATTCACTCTAACTCTCCAAAAGAAACGGAAGCAGCCGGCGCTATGCTGGCTGCCCGTGCTTTTCCCGGTATGGTTGTCGCATTCACCGGTGACCTTGGTGCCGGAAAGACGGCGTTCTGCCGTGGTTTTTTGCGCGCTCTTGGATATACCGGCCGCGTAACCAGCCCGACGTTTGCCATCGTGAATGAGTACGATACCGACGAGTACACAGTCTGCCATTTTGATATGTACCGCATCCTTGACGAAACCATGCTGTATGATATTGGATGGGAAGATTACCTGGATGGCAAAGCAATCCTCCTGATTGAATGGAGTGAAAATATTACTGCCGCGCTTCCAGAAGGATGTCTGACGGTTCGAATCACGCACGGCGATACCGAGAACAGCCGCATGATTACCATCCAAGGAGGGATGTTCGAATGAAGTTGTTAACCCTTGAGGCCTCTTCTGTTTCCGCTTCTGTCTGTATTACAGAAGATACCACGCTGTTGGCACAATCGTTCCAAAACTGCGGGCTGACACATTCGACCACGTTGCTTCCCATGGCCGATCATGTTTTGCGCACATCTCAACTCACGATTCATGATTTGGACGCTATCGCGGTTACCGTTGGGCCGGGTTCTTTCACCGGAATCCGGATCGGCGTTGCAACGGCAAAAGGAATTGCCGACGGGCACGATCTTCCCTGTATTCCGGTTTCCAGTCTGATCGGCAACGCGTGGAATGTCACGCTGACGGATCGTCTGATCTGTCCGGTCATGGATGCCCGCCGCAACCAACTCTACAACGCCCTATTTACCATTCAAAACGGTGTCCCCGTCCGCCTCACAGAAGATCGTCTGATTTTAATGGAAAACTTGCGCAAAGAACTAATTTCTCAGGAAAAGTCTGTCCTGCTGGTTGGCGATGGTGCGCAAATATGTTATAATAACTTCATGCAGACAACCGGACTCGATGTCACAGTGGCTCCCTCCGGTTTGCAATACCCTGCTGCATATGGCGCAGCGATGGAAGCATACCGCCTCTATCAAAACGGAATGACGGTTCCTGCCGCTGAGCTGACTCCCTTGTATCTGCGTCAGCCTCAGGCCGTACGCGAACGTCTGGCCAAACAAGCTCTGCAGCAGACAGACACTGAGTGAAAAGGAGATATACTATGGGTCAGGTTCATGTAATGGATCATCCGCTGATTGTACACAAGCTGTCTCTCATGCGTGATAAGTTTACAGGTGCAAAGGAATTTCGTGAAGCTGTAGAGGAAATTTCTTCTCTGCTTTGCTATGAGGCAACGCGCGACCTTCCAATGAAGGAGGTTGAGATCGAAACTCCGATTGCCCGTTCCAAAGTGCGCGTGATTTCCGGTAAGAAAATCGCTCTGGTTGCCATTCTCCGCTCCGGCATTGGTATGGTAGACGGTGCTCTTGACTTAATTCCAAACGCCAAAATTGGTCATATTGGTCTGTACCGCGATCCGGATACCATGCAGCCGGTCGAATACTACTGCAAGCTTCCCACTGACATTGCAAACAGTGAAGTATTCCTTCTCGATCCGATGCTGGCTACCGGTGGCTCAGCCATTGCTGCGGTACAGTTCTTAAAAAATTACGGTGTGAAGAACATTAAGATTATTTCTATCCTCGCTGTGCCGGACTCCATTGAGGCCATCCAAGAGGCTCACCCTGATATCGACATCTATTGTGCTGCCATTGACGAAAAGCTCAACGAAAAAGGCTATATTGTCCCCGGTATGGGTGACGCCGGCAACCGCATGTACGGTACAAAGTAAGAGATGATCACACAAGCTGTCGGATCCTTCCGGCAGCTTCTTATTCTTCGGGAGGTTTTTGTGTGAACCCTTTTTTTGCTTCTGGCAAACGCTTTTTCTCATATTCCTATTGGCTCAAACAACGTTATGGCGGCCGTGTCGCCAAGATTCCTTTGGATGGCGGCTTTACCTGTCCAAACCGCGATGGCAGCAAAGGCAAGGGCGGCTGCATTTACTGCTCCGCCCGCGGCAGCGGGGACTTTATCGCTGCCCCCTCTCACCCTTTGCATCATCAATTTGATCAATATCGCCGTTCACTGTCACACAAGTGGGATCCCGTCGGATATATCCCCTATTTCCAGTCCTTCACCGCAACCTATGCTCCTCCAGAGCGGCTTCGTACCCTGTATCACGACGCTCTTGCTTTGCCGAATACCGTCGGACTCTCTATTGCAACGCGTCCGGATTGCCTATCCGATGAGGTCTGTACCGTTCTGGGAGAATTCGCTGTACAAACAGATCTCACCGTAGAACTCGGCGTACAAACCATCTGGAACGATACAGCGGCGCGCTGCAATTTATGCCATACATTTTCCGATGTGATGGATGCCATACAGCGGCTACGACAATATCCTCTTCAAATCTGTGTCCATCTCATCAATGGGCTCCCCGGAGAAACCGCAGAGCAAATGATCGACTCAGCCAAAATTGTGGGACAGCTTGGGATTGATGCCATCAAACTCCATCTGCTTCATGTGCTGCGCGGCACAGCTTTGGCTGACACAGACTATACCTGCCTGACCAGAGAACAGTATGTTTCTATCATTTGCCGTCAGCTCGAGGTCCTTCCTCCCACTGTTGTCATTCAGCGTCTTACCGGAGATGGCCGAAGTCAAGATCTGATTGCTCCCGATTGGAGTCGGCGAAAACGGGAAGTCCTCAATGATATTGACCAGGAGCTGAGACGACGGGATAGTTGGCAGGGAAAGTTCTTCCACAGCGATACCGGTACTATGGCCCCGTGCTCCTATCTGTAAACCAAAAGAGCAGGATTCGTTTCCTTATCGGAACACAGAATCCTGCTCTTTTTGATTTCTTATTACAGCGCTGCTTCCACAACCGTGTGTTGCTCCAGGGAACGCGGAACATCAATCAAGCGCTGGTTGCTGCTTCCTCGAAAGTGAAGCAGCGGATCATGTAGGGACTGTACAAACGGGCCATCTACCAAGACATCGCACTGTTCCAATAGCTCACGCTTCTCATCCCGCGCATCCAGTAGCTGCTCAAACGTATATCCCGAATACGCCATAACATGTTTGCCCAGTGTGTGAACCGCCTTTGCCAGCTCAATCAATGGAGCCGGTTGGCAAAACGGTTCTCCACCCGAAAAGGTTATCCCGGACAGCAGTGGATTCATCTGAAATTCCTTTAACAGGATTTCAGGATCTACATCCTCTCCCCCCGCAAAATCATGTGTCTGCGGATTATGACATCCTTCACAGTGATGCGGACATCCCTGGGTAAATACCACATATCGAAATCCAGGCCCATCCACAATGGACTCACTAATGGTTCCCGCAATACGGAGTGTTTTCATGCGCCGCGGCGGATATCATGCTTGACGCGGTCGTGCTCTTCCGCGCGCTTTGCATTGTTAAAACGGT
>CAYLXH010000116.1:3636-6529 GCA_964387535.1 uncultured Butyricicoccus sp.
GTCTAATGTGCCAACCAAATAACCCGTAATACGGCGGATTCGCTCAAATCCCACGCCTTCGCCAACCATTTCTGGCTCCGAAACAGCATTTTTCATTTCCTTATTCATACGAATACTCCTCTCTCCAAACAGAATATTGTTCTCTTATTCATACAATTAGGTGTCATTGGTACTGCAGCAAATCGAATTCGGCCGACGGTCCCTCTCTTCTGCCGGGTCACCGTGATACCCAATCGTCGTGCTGTTATAATTCTTATAGACACCGAGCTGACGCAGCTTTTCCACACTGACTGCTTCCCCTTCATGTCGGCCGCAGCGCGGGCACACATCACCAATAATACCCGTATATCCACACACTGGATCACGGTCAACCGGATGGTTAATGGATCCGTAGCCAATACCACAGTCTTTCATATAACGCACAATCATCTCAAAGGCTTCCAGGTTCTGAGATGGATCGCCGTCCAGTTCAACATAACTGATATGACCGCCATTGGTCAGATTATGATACGGTGCTTCCAACTGAATTTTGCGAAACGCCGAAATCGGATAGTACACCGGAATGTGGAACGAATTCGTATAATAATCCCGGTCCGTAACCCCTTCAATGACACCATACCGCTCACGGTCCAACCGTACAAAGCGTCCCGATAAGCCCTCTGCCGGTGTGGCGATCACCGTGAAATTCATGCCGGTTTCCTTACTCTCCCGATCCATACGTTCCCGCATCCGTCCGACAATCGTAAGACCAAGATTCTGCGCCGCTTCGGATTCCCCATGATGCTTACCGGTCAGAGCCTTCAGGCATTCTGCCAAGCCGATAAAGCCTACGGTCAGACTTCCATGCTTCAGCACCTCGCCAACCTTATCGTCCGGGCCCAACTTTTCAGAATCCATCCAGATGCCCTGACCCATAAGGAACGGATAATTGCGCACTTTCTTATTTGCCTGAATTTTAAACCGCGCATTGAGCTGATCAATGACCAGATCCATTTTTTTATCCAGTTCCTCAAAAAAGGCACCGATATCATGATTGGCCTTGATTGCGATACGAGGCAGGTTAATCGAGGTAAAGCTCAGATTGCCGCGTCCATTGACAATTTCGCGGGTCTTGTCGTAATTATTGGCGACTACACGGGTACGACATCCCATGTACGCGGCCTCAGTCTCAGGATGGCCCGGTTTATAGTACGAAATATTAAACGGCGCATCCAGGAACGAAAAGTTCGGGAACAAACGTTTGGCTGAAACACGGATCGCCAGCTTAAACAGATCGTAATTCGGATCTTCCGGATTATAATTAATGCCTTCCTTGACTTTAAAAATATGAATCGGGAAAATTGATGTCTCGCCATTGCCCAATCCTGCTTCTGTCGCCAGGAGCAAACTCTTGCTGACAAGACGCCCCTCCATGGTGGTATCCGTTCCATAGTTTAACGAGGAGAACGGAATCTGTGCTCCGGCGCGAGAATGCATTGTGTTCAGATTGTGTACGAGCGCCTCCATCGCCTGATATGTCGCACGCTCCGTTTCACGATATGCAAATTTTCGGGTGAACTGCATCACATGATCCACGGTTTTTTCATCGGTGCGTTCAAGCAGTCGAGTTCGAATTTTCTCACTGACGCCATTATCATCCGCCAACACCGGCATCGCGTCACACGAGGCAAGCAGTGCCTTTGCCGGCTCCAAACCGTCTTCTTCCAAACCAAAGGCTTCCAGCGCCTTTGCCAAGTTGTCACGATAACGATGCCAGTACGTCTTGCGGACACCCGGAGCCATGCTGTAATCAAAATTTGGTACGCTCTGGCCACCGTGCTGGTCATTCTGGTTGGACTGAATGGCAATGCATGCCAATGCAGAATAGCTAGCAATCTCGTTCGGCTCTCGCAGGAACCCATGTCCTGTGGAGAATCCGCCTTCAAACAAACGCAGCAGGTCAATCTGTGTACAGGTCGTCGTCAGCGTGTAAAAATCAAAATCATGGATATGAATGTCTCCCTCGCGATGCGCCTTGGCAATGTGCGGCTCCAGCAAAAACATTTCATTGAATTGCTTGGCACCTTCCGATCCGTACTTCAGCATGGTACCCATCGCCGTATCGCCATCAATGTTAGCATTTTCACGCTTAACATCGTTTTCAATCGCCGATTGGAACGTCAAATCTTCATAGGTACGCATCAGGCG
The DNA here is from genome assembly GCA_964387535.1 of uncultured Butyricicoccus sp. GTDB lineage: Bacteria > Bacillota > Clostridia > Oscillospirales > Butyricicoccaceae > Butyricicoccus_A. Next base: position 5,824 of record CAYLXH010000116.1, read on the forward strand.
AGTATTCATCTCACGCTGGCGGGAACGCTCGTTACGGTACAGAATAAAGGCCTTTGCTGTTTTCGCGTGACCGCTTTCCACTAGAATTTTTTCTACCGCATCCTGTACATACTCAACATTCGGCGTGGAAACGCCGCAATGTTTCTCTACATACTCAGCAACTTCCAGCGCAAGGCGCATGGAGAGCTGATAATCATGGCCGCCAGATGCTTCCGCAGCCCGATAGATCGCATTTGCAATTTTGGTCAGATCAAAAAAGACACATCTGCCGTCTCTCTTCTCAATCTGCTGAATCATCTGATCGGTCCTCCTGTTATAAATCCCAGATGTATGTGTTATTCTTTTCACATACCACAAGATGTTGTGTCATCAGATTTGTCTGATAGCAGTTTTTATTTTAGTACGCCTGCTCTCAATTGTCAAGCTGCCACATCGTATGGTCAATTGTGTAATTGGGCTTATAGACCTTGAAAAAGTCCTAACTTTTTCAAATTTCCTTTCTCCGCCCGCTCTCTGTCTCGTCGGATGTATTGCCATGATTTAGAACTATTCCAATTGATACACTGGTATTTTGCACTCCATTTTCCAAATCACACAACATTTTGTGAGATAGAAATTGGCTCGCTCTACGTATGTCTACATCTGAGGAAACAAAGAAAAAAAATTCGGGAAACTTTTTTCTTACAATCTTCTATACCATGTAGAT
>CAYLXH010000117.1:0-6478 GCA_964387535.1 uncultured Butyricicoccus sp.
GCCCATCACTTGGAAGGGACGGTATACGCACGGACTCGAATTGGCACAGAACTGTATGCGGCACCGGAGATTACGGACCGAATGTCTTCCAAATATGATGCGCGGGCAGACCTGTATTCGTTAGGATTGGTGTTATATCAATTGGCCAATGAAGGATATCTTCCATTTATCACCCCGGACATGCCTCGATCTCGCTGGAAAGCAGAAGCAGTGGATCGACGAAACCGTGGTGAGGCGTTGCCGTTGCCAAGTGGAGTAAGTGAAGCTTTTGGGCAGGCGATTCAAAAGGCGTGTTCGTATCGTCCGGAAGATCGCTATGCGAATGCGCAGGAGATGTATCATGCATTGCAATTTGCCGGAAAACCGTCGGCGAAGCCGGTTCCTGTAAAACCAGTGACTCCCGAGCCATCTATGACACTGATGGATCGGATTTGGGAGCAATTGGGCCTTTCGGTTGTTCTCTCAGCAGATGCTCAGTATATGAAGGCGAAGCTGGAACAAGAACCGCACAAAAAGCCCGTCCCGGAGAAGAACGTATACGATGTCTTATCACCGGAAGGCGCGCAGAAGTTGCCGTCATGGCGTACAAAGCTCAAGAATGGCGGCGGAGGTGTGCTTCTGATTGATAATTATACTGCGATTGACAATTGGGCATTTCGTGGTCGGAAGGATCTGAATGGGGTTTCCTGTTCAGGGGAAGTTCGAGTCATCGGTGAAGAAGCGTTTGCAGAGTGCAGTGCGATGCAGACGTTGTCGCTGTATCCGCCGCTTCGGACGGTGGGGAATGCAGCATTTATCCGCTGCACCAAATTGGAACAGTGTATTCTTCCGGAGTCGCTGGAAGAACTGGGAGAGCGAGCGTTTGCAGAGTGCCATGCCCTGAAAACAGTGCGGGTATCAGATAAAATTACGGAATTACCCGCTAAAGTGTTTTCCGGTTGTCGTATGCTTCAGGAGATTACGATTCCGGAGGGATTGATCCGGATCGGTGCGGAGGCATTCTTTTCCTGCACGTCTCTTACACGGCTTGCTTTGCCAAATCAGGTGAATTGGATGGGACCGCGCGTTTTTGCCGGATGTAAAGCGTTGCAGGAAGTTGCGCTGCCGCCATCGTTGCTGGTGGTGCCGCAGGGATGTTTTCAGGACTGCATTGGTCTGCACAATGTACACTTTTCGTATGGATTGCGGCAGATTGAAGAGCGTGCATTTTATCACTGTACAGAACTTCACTCTCTGGAGTTGCCGTTTGGATTAGAGAAGATCGGAACAGAAGCCTTTGCTTCCTGTGAGAACTTGACCCATCTTCGTGTTCCGGATTCCGTAGTATCTATTGGTGAACAAGCGTTTGGGGTTGGCGGAAGCCGACTGCTGCGGGGTTGGTCCAATAAAATTACCATTGAAACATCGCGCGGAAGCTATGTCTGGAATTATTGCAAACAAAATGGTATTCGTGTTCAGGAAGTGTAATAGGGGGATGCAGCGGTGAGGACGAGAGGCTCTCACCGCTTTGCAGTAATATGACACAATTTTTAGAAATGTCGAGTAAAAATCTTGTTTAGAATTTACAGAGACAGAGAAATAGGGTATAATTACTTTATAGAATCCTTGTAGCTTTGTCAGCCGGTATGAAAGACACCGAATGTTAGGGGACAAGGGGAGGAGTGGAAAGCTATGGAGAAGAACACAAATCGTAAGAGCAAAGCCGTTTCGTCAGAAGTTATTTCTGACCCATGGATTACAGAATTTGACCAGTATTTATTTGGACAGGGTGTGCACTATGAGATTTACCGAAAAATGGGTGCTCACCTTGCAGTAAAGGACGGACAGGAAGGCGTTTATTTTGCTGTTTGGGCACCAAACGCGAAAGATGTGCATCTTGTCGGTGATTTCAACCAGTGGGACGTGACGGCAACTCCGATGTCCCGCGCGGAGCCGTTGGGAATCTATGAAGTATTTGTTCCCAATATGAAGGAAGGGGAGCTATATAAATATGCAATCACCGGTCAAAATGACAGGACCATTTTAAAGTTTGATCCCTATGGATTCAGTGGGGAATTGCGCCCTGGGACAGCATCGAAAGTTGCTGATATTGATGGATACCGTTGGGGAGATTCCGGATGGATGGAGAAACGCAAGGGTTTCCAGTTTAAAAAAGAAGCAATGGCTATCTATGAGATGCATCCGGGCTCCTGGAAAAAGCATCAGCCAGAAAATGAAGACGATCCGGGATACTATAATTTCCGTGAATTGGCGCCAGAACTGGCAAAGTATATGAAACAGATGGGATACACGCATGTCGAACTGATCGGCGTTGCAGAACATCCTTTTGATGGATCATGGGGGTATCAAGTCACGGGATATTATGCACCGACTGCCCGCTATGGCACACCAAAGGACTTTATGTATTTTGTCAACTATATGCACCGGCACAAGATTGGCGTTATCCTTGACTGGGTTCCGGCGCATTTCCCGCGGGATGAGCATGGCTTGGCTAACTTTGATGGATATCCTCTGTATGAATATGGGGATCCCAAAAAGGGAGAACATCCGGATTGGGGCACGAAGATTTTTGATTATGGACGCAACGAAGTACGGAATTTTTTGATTGCCAATGCACTGTACTGGCTGAGCGTGTATCATATTGACGGACTGCGCATTGATGCTGTCGCGTCTATGCTGTATCTGGATTATGGCAAGCAGGATGGCCAATGGATCGCAAATGAATATGGAGAAAATAAGAATCTCGAGGCGATTGAATTTTTCCGCCATTTGAATTCCATTGTACATCAGCACAGTCCAGGAGCCATTATGATTGCAGAGGAGTCCACGGCGTGGCCGATGGTGACTGGTTCTCCGATGGACGGCGGCTTGGGATTTGATTTGAAATGGAATATGGGCTGGATGAACGACTTCTTAGAGTATCAGAAGTGTGATCCGTATTTCCGCAAATATAATCACAACAAGATGACGTTCTCCATGACGTATGCATATAGTGAGAACTACATTCTGGTCATTTCTCATGATGAGGTGGTTCATCTCAAGGGCGCGATGATCGAAAAGATGCCTGGCGATGAGACCATGAAATTTGCCAACTTGAAGGCAGCGTATGCGTATATGTTTGGCCATCCAGGAAAGAAACTGTTGTTTATGGGGCAGGACTTTGGACAGCGCCGCGAATGGAGCGAAGAGCGTGCATTGGATTGGCCGTGTCTCGACGATGCCCATCATCAGGCGCTTGCGGGTTTTGTCAAAGAGTTGCTGACACTGTATCGTAAGTATCCGGCTCTGTATGGCGTGGATGATACATGGGACGGATTCCAGTGGATCAATGCAAATGATGGTGACCGCAGCATCTTCAGCTTCATGCGTTTGTCCCCGACAGGGCGTAATAACTTGTTGTTTGTTGTCAATTTTACTCCGGTAGATCGTCCTGATTATCGGGTTGGAGTACCGAAGAAAAAGCGGTATACGCGAATTCTGGCTTCCAATGGAATGAGCGGCGATGAGAATCCGGTTACGGAGCCGAAAATCTATCAGGCAGTAAAAGGAGAGTGTGACGGTCAGCCGTACTCGGTTGAATATCCGCTTCCTGGATATGGCGTAGCAATCTTTAAGTTCTGATACAGAGAATAAACGAAAAACACAGCACAGTCAGAGTCAATCAAACGCTCTGTCTGTGCTGTGTTTACTGTTTACAGGGAAGCGGGGCGGCCCACTAATATTCCATGCTCGAGAGAATACGGTACAACGAGAACTTCCTGTCCTGGTTTGCCCAGCGGTTGGTCTAGGCGGACGGCAAAGTGCCAGCGGCTGTGGCCGGACTGTTCTCCGTGATGTGGCTGCTCTAATATAATTGGGATTGGTTTGCCAAGAAAGTCTTGCAGAAATTGTTCGGATAAATGGGCACATAACACTCTCAGATGCTCCGCACGCTGTGCCCGGATCGGCGACGGAACAGAATTGGGCATGGATGCGGCTGGTGTTCCCGGACGCTCTGAGTAGGGGAACACGTGGACAGAAGAAAATGCAATCTGCTGGACAAAAGTAAGGGTCTGTGTCCACTCTTCCTCTGTTTCACCGGGAAATCCAGTAATGATGTCCGTCGTGATGGAGCAATGGGGAAAGGCGGTGCGCAGCCGTTGGACCGCAGCGGCATATTGTGCCGTGGTATAGCGTCGGTTCATCCGTTTGAGTGTGGAATCACAGCCAGACTGCAACGATAAGTGAAAATGCAGGGCAAGATTGGAAAATCCGGATAGCTTGTCACAGAATTCCTGTGTGATACACCGTGGCTCCAAAGAACCAAGACGAAAGCGTACGGTTGGGGCACATGTGCACAACGTCTGCACTAAAGTGATGAGAGTCGGATGCTCGGGAAGATCGCGTCCATAACTGGCGATCTCAATGCCAGTAATCATGATCTCTTTGACACCTTGGTTGGCAAGCGTCTGCGTCTGTTTGACTGCGGTGGAAAGGGGAAGAGAGCGGACATGTCCGCGGGCGTAAGGAATGATACAATAGGAACAATAATTATCACAGCCATCTTGTATTTTTAGCAGAGCGCGGGTGTGCCCGGGCAGGACACCTGCGGGCAAAGTTTCAAAAATGCAGGACGGTGTCAGGTCGGATAATGGTTGTCCGGATAGCGATTGGAGCACAGCTTGCTCGCATTGTTCGATGATGGCAGAGCGGTTGGAAGTGCCGCAGATGACGGAGACTCCCTCAAGGGAAGCCGCACGCTCTGGATCCGTTTGTACAAAACAGCCACAGAGAGCAAAGACTGCATTAGGATTTGCTCTTTTTAAGCGTTTTAGCTCCCGGATATTCTTTTTTGTGCCAGAGTCTGTGACGGTACAGGTGTTCAAAATACATACGTCTGCATCTGTTGTCACTAATGTGTGGCCGCGGTTCTGTGCGAGCTGTGCCAGTGCTTGTGTTTCAAATTGATTGACTTTGCATCCTAACGTCGAAAAACAGAATTTCATTACTTACTCCCCATGATAAGAATGGTACTATTATAGCAGATTCACGGAAAGATACAAGGAGAGAATGTTCTGTACAATGGGTGGCGGTCATAGAATCAAAACAGAAGAGAGTGTGATGATGGGACAGAATGGAGGAGAAAAGACTGCATGAGACGAGCAGTGATGATGATTGTGTTCTGGATTTTAACGACAGGAATATATGCGCAGGCCGCCGAGCTCAGTGGCATTCAGGCCAAGTCTGCGATGCTGATGGCGTCAGACGGAACCGTCATTTTTGAACAGAATGCCGACGAGAGTCTGCCTCCCGCTTCGGTGACGAAGATTATGACGATGTTGCTGACGATGGAGGCCATCGACGCGGGGCGTGTATCTTTGGATGATATGATTACCGCATCGGCCAACGCGAGTGCGATGGGAGGAACGCAGATTTATTTAAAGGAAGGAGAACAGATGTCGCTGCGCGATCTGCTGAAATCAATTGCTGTGGGATCAGCGAATGATGCAGCGGTTGCAGTAGCAGAATATTTGGGAGGAAGTGAAGAGGCATTTGTCCAGCAAATGAATGAGCGTGCCAAGGAGCTGGGATGCACGGGAACGACGTTTGTCAATCCCAATGGATTGGACACCGATGGAGAAGAGACAAAAACGACAGCACGCGATCTCGCTCGCATGTCACAGGAGCTAATCCGCCATCCGGCGATCTTTGACTATACAACAATCTGGATGGATACCGTCAGGGATGGAACATTTCAGCTGGCAAATACCAATAAGCTATTACGGCAGTATGATGGATTGACTGGATTAAAAACGGGGTACACAAGTGCTGCGGGATTTTGTATATCTGCTACCGCAGAAAAAGACGGATTGTCTTTGATTGCTGTTGTCATGGCGGAAGAAAATAAAGAAGCCAGAAATGCAGATATCACGGCCATGTTAAATTATGGATTTTCAAATTATGCGATGGCGCCGGTATTGGAAGAAGGGGAAACCTTACCGCAGCTCGCGGTTGCGTTAGGAAAAGAGTCGTCTGTTCCACTGGAGCTGGAAGATGATACTCCAGTATTGCTTCCAAAGGACAAGGCAGAACAGGTGGAACGCATGGTGGAAATAGAGGATACGGTATCCGCTCCTGTCGAGAAAGGGCGAAGAGTTGGAGAAGTTGTTCTTACAGCAGGAGGCGAAGAAATTGCAAGGAGAAATATTTTGACATCAGCGGCTGTGGAGAAAAAGGGAGTTGCAGATTTATATCGAGATTTATTGGGCATCTTGTTAATGAAATGAGACAGAAAAAACCGGTTTGGAATCAGATTGTTTTGAAAATATTCACGGAAAGTGCATTGTTTTTTTACCTGATTTATGGTAATATTAAAATAACCTCAAAACTATGTGGGAGGAATCACAAATGGTTAAAGTAATTATGGCTGCTGCTGGCAGCGGAAAAACGAAGCTGATCATCGACAACGTGAATGAGGCAGCGGCAAAGCAGCCAGGCT
>CAYLXH010000118.1:0-6256 GCA_964387535.1 uncultured Butyricicoccus sp.
ATGTGGCAGACGGCAGCGTTTTGCGCTATCGCTTCGGCCAAAATCGTATCGGCACCGAAACCGGTTAATCCATTATGTGATAAACTGCCAGCCCACATCACTTCAGCTCGGGCATTGTAGTTAGAGGGATCATCACGAAGAATTAGAGCATTTTTCATGACAGTTCGGATGAGTGTTTCTGCAATACCGTCGGTTAATTCCATAGATTCACTGTGGGAAAAGTAACGTTCCATGGTATGCATCATAATATCAACACAACCACTCGCGGTCTGATACTCCGGAAGGGTCATTGTGAGTTCCGGATTTAAAATAGCGAATGTACAGCGACAATAATTGCTGTTGTAGCCACGCTTATTCCATCCATCCTCATTCGTGATGACAGAAGAATCACTCATTTCGCTGCCTGCGGCAGCAATCGTTAAAATCGTACCAATCGGTAGGCAAGAGGTGGCCTGACGTTTTTTGTCATAAAAATCCCAGACATCGCCGTCGTTCGTTACACCGTATCCAATTGCTTTGGAGGAATCAATGACACTGCCTCCACCGATGGCAAGGATAAAATCAACATGTTCCTTTCGGCACAGGTCGATTCCTTTGTATACCAGAGAAAGACGTGGGTTTGGCACCACACCGCCCAATTCGATGTAAGCAATACCCGATGCATCCAGTGATGCTTTGACTCGATTCAGTAAGCCAGTGCGTTTTATGCTACCGCTGCCATAGTGCAACAATACTTTTTTGCAATGCTGCTCTGTGATCAGCTGACCGACCTGGCTTTCCGTATCCTTTCCAAAAATTATTTTGGTGGGGGTATAGTACATAGAATAACTCATTGTGACCTCCAGGCGTTATTTGCTCATTTCCTTTGACTTATTATAGCAGGCGTCAATGGCATCAATGACAGCAGCACGCAGCCCACTGCGTTCCAAAGAAGCAACAGCAGCAATGGTTGTGCCGCCTGGTGAGCAGACGTTATCTTTTAATATACCAGGGTGTTTTCCGGTTTCAAGGATCATTTTCGCCGAGCCGAGGACAGCCTGTGCAGCAAAGGTGTATGCCTGCGCACGAGGCATGCCATACATAACAGCGCCATCTGCCATTGCTTCAATAAACATATCAACGTAAGCGGGAGAAGAGCCACTGACGGCGGTAACAACATCCATCATCGATTCAGGAACCACTTCTGCCTTGCCAAAACTGCGAAGCATATCTAAGACAAGGGTTTGATCGTTTTCGGTCAGCATAGAAGTAAATGTAACAGCACTCATCGCTTCTCCCACGAGAGCTGGTGTGTTTGGCATGACGCGAACCAGTTTTACGGGCTTACCAAAGCGCTCTTCATTGACTGCGATGGTCTGACCTGCAGCAATCATAACGACGATCGTGTCTTGTGATACTGCGTCGCGAATCGCCGGGATAACTACTTCATATAAATACGGTTTGACAGAGAGGATCAGTACATCAGATACTGCTGCGTCAGTGTTGTTCTTAGAAGTGCGGATACCATACTGCTTGTGTACGGTGGAAAGATTTGCTTCCATAGGATCGCAGGCGATAATATCTGAAGGCTGTGCGAGCCCGGAAGAAATAATACCGCCAATGATTGCCTGGCCCATGTTGCCACAGCCAATAAACCCATACGTAACACTCATAGTAATTTCCTCCTTTTGAGATTCTGGATTCCTTTTCTAGTATACAACGAAATGAAGAAAATGCAAGGGATCAGGCCCGATACTGTGCCCGTACCGATGCATGTGACAAGACATGTCCGGACATGGCGTGCTTCATTTCATTGAGATAAAAACCGGGCTGCAGATCTAACGTACAATCCAATGCATATACGGTAAGGGTGTACTCATGATCCTGATCTGGAGGAGCCATACCACCATAATTGGAAGCTTGCTCTCGTGACTCATCTCCAGCTACACTGTGGAAACTTGTACAGCCCTGGATAAAATCCGGATGTTGAAGGCTGGAATTTTCTTCTACTTCAGTAGTGGTTAGATTGCAAAGTATCCAATGAATCCAGCAAAATCCACAGACTGGAATGGAATCCATATCATCGAGCACTACGGCAAAGGATACCGTATTTTCTGGTGCTTCTGTGATCGAGAAGGGAATAGAACGGGTTGCTTTGCCGTTTGCGTTTTTCTGAGATCCAAACTTGCCGAAGCGGTCAGCCCAATAGCCGTTGACAATGCCGGAACTGGTTACTTTCATGTTATTCAACCTCCTGTGTAAGAAAACTATTCTGAGTTCATGATACAATATTTTCGGTTTAGTGTAAATGAAAAAATTTTAAACGAGACGGCAAAATACTTGTAATTTCGGGGCAAATTGTTTATAATTGAAATGCTATTTATTTTATCGCAAGAGGGAGGTGTGCACCAATGCCAGCTGCACAGTCATATGTATCATGGGGTATGATTATTATACTGATTGTTGCGTTCTATTTGCTGTTAATTCGTCCGCAGAAGAAGCGGGAGAAGCTGGATAAAGCGATGCGTGATGCTTTGGTACCAGGAGATCGAATCTGCACGATTGGCGGCATTATTGGCCGCGTGATTTCCATTGGGGAAGAAACGATTACCATCGAAACGAGCAGCAATCATACCCGTATGAAGGTATATAAGTGGGCGATTCGCAATCAGGTTACGGAAGATGATCAGACGATTGATCATACCAAAAAGGCGAAAAGAGGCCAAAAGGCTGCGAAAAAGGCAGAGTCGTCGGACAAAACCGATGCAGAAAAATAAGGATACTTTGCTGAACTGCCACGTATGATAAAACAGACGATGGTTTTGAGTTCATACAGAGGAGGTCAGCAATGAATCAGACAGGATCCGGGGTAATTGTGAGCGCACTTTTTGTTGGGTTAGTTGTGATATTTGGCGGTACATTGCTATGTGCATGCCTGATGTCCCAAGAAGTAATTGGGGCAGAAAGCCAACGAATTGCAGTATATGGATGCCTCAGCGGAGGCTGTATTTTGGCGTCCCTCTGGGGAGCGCGAAAGGCTACGGCAAGAAAATTGCTGTTTGGGCTGTGCCCGGTTCTGTTCTTACTAGGTTGTCTCTTTTTGCTGGCATTTAGTTGGAAGGGGCAAACCATACAGCCTGCATCGGCGGCGATTGTATCGTTGATTTGTTTGTTTAGTGCGGTATTTGGCTCATTGTCGGGTACTTTGCTTCGGACAAAACGAAAATAATAAAAATGGAAGGAGGTCATCATTATGACTCATATCAAGACGCTGAATTCCCACACGCTGAAGGAGACGGCATGCTCCGGCGGATGTGGTGAGTGCCAGACTTCCTGTCAGTCCGCTTGCAAGACTTCTTGCACGGTTGCTAACCAGAAGTGTGAGCATAACGAGGACTGAGTTTTCCTTGTATAACGACACAAATCGGGGCTGACATTTGTCAGCCTCGAAATTTTTGACTGGAGAATGTAAGAATGATACATCGTTTTTCAATGAAAGGGATCAATATCCTGATGGATATCAACAGCGGATCGGTCCATGTTGTCGATGATGCGGCATATGCACTGTCTGCTGTTGTAGCGCCGGGAATGACAGAGGAATGTCCGCAAGATATTCTAAGAAGTCTGACCGATGAGTTCTCGGAGGAACAACTTCAAGAGTCCTACCATGAGCTGTATGAGTTAGAACAGCATGGATATCTATTTGCAGATGATGATTATATTGATATTGCATCGGCGATTCCATCGGAGGCGCCAATTAAGGCACTGTGTCTTCATGTATCTCATGATTGCAATCTGCGCTGTAAATATTGCTTTGCTTCCACGGGTGATTTTGGCACTGGCCGAATGATTATGGATTTTGATGTCGCAAAGAAGGCCATTGATTTTGTCGTAGAACGATCGGGAAAACGTCGGAATATTGAAATTGATTTTTTTGGCGGGGAGCCGCTTATGGCAATGGACACTGTGAAGAGGACGGTGGAGTATGCCCGCTCGTTGGAACAGGAAAAAAATAAAAAGTTCCGTTTCACCATCACGACCAATGGTCTCTTGCTCAATGATGATACGATTGATTATATCAATGCAAACATGGATAACTGTGTTCTGTCATTGGATGGACGTCGTTCTGTCAACGATGCGATGCGTCCCACAGCAGGGGGAAGCGGAAGCTATGATGTCATTGTTCCGAAATTTAAAAAGCTGGTGTCACAGAGAGGAAAGGACCGTGACTATTATGTGCGTGGAACCTTTACCAGTAATAATTTGGATTTTTCCAATGATGTTCTGGCCATTGCTGAGGAAGGATTTGATCAGCTGTCCGTGGAACCGGTGACCAGTGAGCCGGGAACAGGCTACGACATCAGTGAGAAAGATCTTCCGCGTATCGGAGAAGAATACGAAAAGCTGGTTGATATTATGCAGGAACGGCGAAAAGAAGGAAAAGAATTTAATTTCTTCCATTTTATGGTGGATTTGCAGCAGGGACCATGTGTTATCAAACGCTTGCGTGGCTGTGGCGCTGGGTACGAATATGTTGCTGTTACGCCAGAAGGTGATATCTATCCATGCCATCAGTTTGTGGGGCATCCGGAATTCCGTCAGGGAAGTGTATTGGATGGCAGCTTTGATATGAAGATTTCGGAGGAATTTTCTTCGTTGAATGTATGCAGCCGCCCTAAATGCCGTGATTGTTGGGCAAAGTTTTACTGTTCGGGAGGTTGTGCAGCAGCTAACTATAATATGAATGGAAACTTGAAAGAGCCGTATGAAATGGGCTGTGAGTTGCAAAAAAAGCGTTTGGAGTGTGCAATTTATCTTAAAGCTGCGGAATTGATGGAAGGATAATCCGACAAATCTACAAAGTTCTTAAATTTGTTGTAAATTCACTTGTATTCTGAAAAAAACTTATTATAATGCTTTATATATAATAATGATTTGTCAGTATTGCTGATAAATCGCACTCTGGATTTGTACAAAATGATAACCGTTTTGGAATTCAGACAATAAATTGCTGTTGCGTGTTTTTTCAGAGGTGATATCTATGACACACAGTATTGGACTTGGAATGATTGGCATGAATGAGAAGGCAGACCGAATTTTGACGGGTGTTCTCCGTAATCGGGTTGTTCCTTCGAGTAATATACACATTGTGGAGTCGAACAAGGACAAGCTTCTTCGTTATGAAGAAATGGGAGTTCACTGTGAGCCGGATGTTTCTGCATCCACACTTCGTTCAGAGATTATGATTCTTTCCGGTGAACGCAGGGAGTTGGCAACAACGCTTGCATCGATTTGTGGCGTTACTCGCGGCAAGATTTTAGTTTCGACCGTAGAAGGCCGAGACTGTAACTATATCCAAAGTCGCGTCGCAAAGGCAACCAATGTTGTCTGTGCTGAGCAGCTTGAGACAACAGATGGAACGATCCGAAATAAGCTCACCTTTTCTTCGCGCTTTCCCAATTATATGAAATCAGCAATCAATGATATTTTTGAGTCGATTGGTGAAATTGAAACAGTGGAATAAATAAAAAAAGCTGGGAATATTCTGGTAGCAGAAAGGAGTTCTGCGATGAAACAGAGTACTCTCAGCTTTTTTTACACGCGGAGAGTTTGCAGCTCTCCGCCATTTGTATTTGCTGTCGCGGTGTTGTTGTGTGGGATTGTAGCGGGATCGTTTACGGGTATGCATATTCCGCAAAATAATGAAACATATATGAATCGTCTCTCTGAAATTTTGACACAGGATTATGCAGCGCATTCGATCAGCCAAAATATTGCCACTGCGGCCTGTATTGCTGCGTGGCCGGCAGCGGTGCTCATTGTTGGATGCGGAAGAGGGAGAGAGTTGTGGACGGCGATTGTGGTTGCAGCACGTGGATTTTTGTTTTCGTTTTCTGTGACTGCTGCGATTATTAAATATGGATGGAGTGGAGTTGCTCTCTCGGCAGCAGCAGCGGGGATCCCTGCAGTTGTCTCTCTGCCAGCCTTGTTGCTTGTCACGGGAACAGTACTATTGGCTGGACAAAAAGCTGGCAGGCGCAGTTATTGGCGAGAATTATCCCAGTATACAGGGTGTTTGTTTTTTAGTGCACTGCTTCTGCTGGCAGCGATGGTGTGGAGACTGGTCATTGCTCCTCATCTGATTGGATTGATTTTATGGAATTTATGAAAAAGGCTCTTGACGAATGGGGAAAATTCCGATATAATAGCTTTGCTCTGCTGACAGAGCAAGAAAATAATGATGGAGAGTTGGCTGAGTGGTCGAAGGCGCACGACT
>CAYLXH010000119.1:0-6236 GCA_964387535.1 uncultured Butyricicoccus sp.
TCATAGCAGCTGTTCGGGCCGCCTGTCAGGATAATTCCTTTCGGATTCATCTTTTTGATTGTTTCAATATCAGTTTTGTACGAATAGATCTCACAGTACACGTTGCACTCACGAACGCGGCGCGCCACAAGCTGGTTATACTGTCCTCCGAAATCTATTACGATAACGGTTTCTCTTTTCACGTTGGCCTCCTGTTATTCTTCCTTTTCGAATGCTAGATCATTTCGCTCCTCATAGCATCCCAGTCATTCTCTGTCCAGTCCGCTTTCTGAGCACTCTGACTGTCCGGGATTAGGATACTCCAATTATGCCATATCCCGCAAAAAAGAACAAGATATTTTGCTATTCGATGCGGAGTTTTTCAATTTTTGCTTCCTCCGGTGTGACAAACGCCGTCTGGTATACATGATAAATGACCATGCCTGGCTTGGCACCGTTGGGCTTTTTGATATTGCGCACCTGAGAATAGTCCACCGGAATTTGAGACGAGCCCCGCGCCTGGGAATGCCATGCCGCAATTTCCGCTGCCTCCGTCATCGCCCGGTCTGTCGGTTCTCGTCCATCACACACTAAAATGACATGTGAGCCGTGAATTTTTTGCGTATGAAACCACATATCACTTTTAAATGCTGTCTTCAGCGTCAGCAGATCATTCTGTGTGTTGTTTTTTCCCGCGAAAACGTCAAATCCGTCGCTGGTTTTATAATGAAATGGCTTTCCCTGTACCGGCTTTGCATTCCGCCGTTTCTTTTTATCCTGTCGGGACGACAAATATCCAGTCCGAATCAACTCCTCCCGAATCTGCGCCAGATCCGTCAGGTTTTCCGCTTCATGAATGCTTTCCAGCACGCTTTCCAAATAATCCAGTTCTCCTCGTCCACGCGCAATCTGTTCCGTCAGCTTCTCTTCCGCCGTTTTCGCCTTATTATACAGTTTAAACTGCTTCTGCGCATTCTGCTGGGGAGACAGCCGAATGTCCAGCGTCACCTCTACCTCTGGGCACGAGGGATCGTAGTAATCAATTACTGTGACTTTGTGCATTCCCGGTGCAATCTGATACAAATTCGCAGTAATCAGATCGCCTCGGCGCTTATATTTTTCACGGTCCTGAGACTGTGACCATTCCTTCTGCTGCGCTGCCAGCTTGCGGCGCAGACGATCACGTGCATTGGTCACTGTGTGTGTCATATTCTGTGCATGACGCCGAATACGCTCTACGCTGCTCTTTTTTTCATAAAACTCTGACAGCAGCTCGGAAAAGCTATTCCGGCTCTGCGTCCGAATCAAATCACCATATTGCTGAATCGGCATGACTGTAAAATCAAACACCGATTGATCTTCCGCGTGCACAAGCAGGCACGGTTTCATGCGGTTTTCTGTAATCATCTGCGTGAAATCCCGCAGCACCGCCATGAGACTTTCCCGTTCACACGCTGTCAGCTGTCCCACCGGCTTGCCGGTATCGCCACATGCACGGCATGCCAGTTCTCGGCACAACAACGGTGATAGGCCCTTGAAATGGTTTAGCAGCCAGCGATCCAGCGCCGTATCCCCGGACGCACCCTGTATGGCTGCCATCAGGCCCGCTTCGGAAATCGACAGCAGGCTGACTTTGTCCTGCGCTGGCGGCAACTGATAAAACAGCCCCGGCAGGATGCGTCGTTTTCCGGTGTCATCGCCCTCAACTCGTCGGATTGCATCAAGAATCCGATGTTCCGCATCATACAAAACCAAATTTGAATATTTTCCCATCAATTCAACGGCAAGATATTTTTTACTCGGAACACCCAATTCGTCCGTCGTATCGCACTCTATAATCGCCATACGTTCCAAATCCGGTGAGCTCACCGAAACAATTTTTGCTCCCTGTAAATGTTTTCGCAGCAGCATGCAAAACATGGGAGGAGCCGCGGGATTCTCCCGCCCCGTGTCAATAAAATGCATCCGCGGCGTTCCGGCACCAACGGACAGCAACAGCTTGACGCCGCCCCGTGCCAACCGAACCGACAGCACCACTTCATCTCGCTCCGGCTGATAAATTTTATCAATTCGTCCGCCAACCATCCGCGCGTCAATTTCCCGCACGGTAGCCAGCAGCGATACTGCATCAAATGGCATACTGTATCCTTTCCATCCAACACGCAACGCTTCCCTGCAACGCTCTTCCCTGTCACTTGGTATCCTGCGTCACAATTTTCATATCTATCCGACAAGACGCCATATTTCAGTCACTCCTGCAGCAAACACAGAGAAGCGGCCCTGATCAATAAAATGTAATGACATCCTTATGGACATCGGAAACAATACTCTTCAGCTCCGGAAAATGCTGTGCAAGCAGATCGCGGAAACCACATGCCACAGGATTTTCCGTCGGAAAATGTCCGGCATCCACCAGATTGAGTCCAATGTCATGAGCCCGCTGCATCAGATCATAGCTGGAATCGCCAATAACAAACGTATCCGCCCCCTTGGCCACCGCATAATCCATCAGCTTGCCGCAGGCTCCGCCTCCCACGGCCACGCGGGAAACCATGCGTCCTCCGTCTGCAACCCGAACGCCCCCGGCGCCCAGCGACAGTTTGACATGCTGCGCAAATTGCTGTATCGTCATCGGCTGCGGCAGGTTGCCAACACGGCCAAGCATCTTGGTTTCTCCAGCCTCCATGTTGATGACTTCTGTCAATCCCAGCGAAGCGGCCAGCAAATCATTCACGCCCGCCTCAGCACAATCCATATTGGTATGCATGCAAATGCCAGAAATATGATTCCGAATCATATGGATGAGAATTCGCCCCGTCACGGTGTCCGCTGTCACCCGGTTTACTGAGGTGAAAATAACCGGATGATGCGCAACAATGAGCTGGCAGCCCCGCTCAATGGCCTCTTCCACCACCGGCATGGTAATGTCCAGCGCACACAGGACGCCGGATACCTCCTGTTCCGGATCTCCCACCAATAGACCGACGTTGTCCCACTGTTCTGCCAAGCCATAGGGGGCAGCATCTTCCAATTTGGATAAAATCTCTTTGACACGAATCATGGTTCCTCATCCTTTCCATCTTCTGATTGCTCCTGTACGCGATACAGCGCCCGCTCCAGAACCCGTGCCGTGTCGCGGTGATATTGTAATTCCTCTTCCCGCGGTTTTCTGGCCGATTCCAACGCAGTACAAATCTGCCGCTCTTTTGCCAGACGCGCAGTCAGATACGCAGCAGCCATTGGGTCGTGACACAACGCTTCGGAAATCACACTCTCTGCCAGCGTCTGTTCCACCGGCGCTCCGCCGCCGCGCACAGCCAGGATCGTATATAATCGTTTTCCCTCTCGGCAAATCCGCTCCTGCTCTATGATTCCACCTTGCTCCGCCAGATACTTGCGCAGTTCTGCCTGGCCGGTCATCGCCTGCAGCAACAGATCATGGGTCCCATCCAGCGCCCACGGATCTTGCTGCAGAATGCCGACAATCGTCTCTCCGCCCATGCCCGCAATCACAATCGTATCCGCTTCTTGTGGCTGCAGCGTCGTCAGCCCCGGGCCAAGGCGCAGGGAAAGCTTCTCCTCATATCCAAATTGCCGCGCTGTCCGCGCCGCACTCTCCAGCGGTCCCTGTCCAATATCGGACGCGATGGCCGCTGTAATGGTTCCCCTCTGCAGCAGCGCCACGGGAAGCAGCGCATGGTCCGTTCCAATATCTGCCAGCGATGTGCCCTCCGACACCATCTCCATGATAGCCCGCAGCCGCGGGGTCAAATGCATTCGATGTTCCATGCGTTTCTCCTTTTATGATACAAAATGCACTGCCGCGGCAGTGCATTGCATCGCTTTGCAAAAAAGAACCGACACGCGACGCATCGGTCCTTTTCGTATTTTCCATGTTGTATTACAGCGTTGCCTGAAGATAATCGTTAATATTCTCAACCAGCTCGTCCGCATCCGTGCCATGCACCATGCATGCCTCTTCAATCGTCTCGCCCTGAGAATGCGGGCAGCCCAGACAATGCATGCCGATGTTGATAAAGAACTGAGCCGTATTAATATCCTTTGCGAGAACTTCGCCGATTGTAGTATCCTTTGTAACAAAAGCCATAATGGATAACCTCCCATCCAAAAATCAATAGTACAACGACATTATTATACTGTCTAACTTCCTCTTTTTCAATACATTTATCGAGAAAAAGCAAAAAACAACAGGGAAACAATGTATGATTTTCCTCTGGTTCCCATGACACCCTCCGTTCTTTACAAAAATTTCATGAAATCGTTACAGATACCCCCTTGATTTTTCAACCCATTCTTCCATAATACGAGTGGCTGTCTGCAAAAGGAGTGTGAACTGCAATGACCTTGACTCCACAAGAACGAAATGAACTGCATCAACTTCTGCTGCCGTATCAAAACAATGCTCACGTGATGAAAATGAAGCGCTTTCTTCAGCATGGCTCGGTTTCCACATATCGGCATGCTTGGAATGTCACAGAGTACTGCTACCTCCTCAATCGACGGTTCCGTCTGCATGCAAATGTCCATGTACTGGTACGCGGTGCTTTCCTCCATGATTTCTATCTGTATGATTGGCACGTCAACGACAAGTCGCACCGTCTGCACGGCATCTTCCACCCCAATGCCGCCTGCCGCAACGCAGTCCAATATTTTCATATCGGAGAAAAAGAACAGCATATCATCCGGTGTCACATGTGGCCACTTACCCTTTGGGCACTGCCGCGATGCCGTGAAGCCTGGATTCTGTGCGCCGCAGATAAGTATATTTCGCTGAAAGAAACCATCCTGATGCGAAAAAACAGCTGATGGTATGTGATTGACCCCAGACCGGGCCCATTGTATGATGCTCCGCCACACGGTCTGGATATGCCAAACGATTTCTCCGAATCGCGGTTTTCTACGCATCCCTTTCCCGGCGTCAGAGCGGTCTCCGAACATGGAGCTTTCCCAAGCTTTCCTTCTGGAAAACCAGCTCTCTGAGCTGTATGTACGATGCGAGCGAAATCATTCAACACACGAATATAACAAGACCTTTCTGCAATCGTTTCACCCGGTACTGCTGCAAAAAGGTCTTTCTATCTCATAAATTCCTCACAAAAAGCACCCACCAGTTCCCCGGCGGGTGCTTACTTGCCATATCAAACTCAATCCTGTCCTCTCATTGCGGCGAAACACTCACTGCAATAAACCGGGTGGTCACTTCTCGGCTGAAATGGTACGCGAGCTTCCTTACCACAATTGGCACAGGTCGCGGTGAAAAACTCACGCGGACCGCGAGCTGCGTTCTTTCTCTTGTCACGGCATGCCTTGCATCGCTGCGGCTCATTCTGGAATCCACGCTCTTCGTAGAACGCCTGCTCTCCCGCCGAGAAAATAAATTCCTCACCGCATTCTTTACAAACGATTGTCTTGTCCTGATACATTATAATCTCTCCTTGACCGTTTTCCCTATAGTTTGGGGCATATTTGTTTGCGTACAAGTCACTGCCTGTTACCGCCATGTAGAATCGGCGCTGCTTTGCGCCGGATTCGCTGGATCGCATTATCGACCGATTTCACCGGTTTTTTCAATTCTTCCGCCATGTCTGGATAGGATAACCCCTTCAGGAAGAGGTCGAGCACATCGTTTTCAAACGACGACAGCTGCTGTGACAGCTGCTCCCATCGCTCTCGCTGCTCCTCCATACTGATAATCAGTTGTGCAGGGTCAGACGCAGACAGTGCCGCAGGAACATCAAAGGATTCATCAACGAGAGATTTCTCTGAAATGCTTTCCGCGTGGTTAAGTGGCTGATGCTTGCTGGATGCCGCTGACCGCACCGCAGAATAAATACGGCTGAGAACGCAGGTTCGCGCAAACGCATAAAACGAACCACCGCGCTCAGGATCAAACGAGCGGATTGCCTTAATCAACCCCAGCATGCCTTCCTGTATCAGATCTTCGCTGTCCGCCCCGGCAAGAAAATACGGGCGGGCACAGGATTTGACCAAAGGAGAACAACGCACTGCCAAAATCTCTTCCGCGGTGCGGTCTCCATCCTGTGCTCTCCGACAAAGTTCTTCTTCCGTCGCAGTTTTTTTGCTGTAATCTGAACAAGAGTAACTCATATTATTATTATAATATCCCATTGCAAGGCTTTTGTCAATTGTTTTTCAGCAAAATATAAAATTATTCTTGACACGCATTCTTTGCTTTTGTGCAATTTGTCATTTTATGGCGATTTTGTTCCTCACTC
>CAYLXH010000120.1:0-6172 GCA_964387535.1 uncultured Butyricicoccus sp.
AATGAACATTGACTACGCCGGCGTTGCTGCTGCATACGGCTGCAAGGTTTACCGCGTCAAGACCATGGAAGAGCTGGCTGCCGCTCTGGAGGATTCCAAGAAGCAGACCGTCTCCACCCTGATCGACATGAAGGTTCTGCCGAAGTCCATGTCCAAGGAGTGGGAGGCATGGTGGCGTGTCGGCGTTGCTTCCGTATCCGAGAAGCCGGAGGTTCAGGAAGCGTACAAGAAGCTGACCGATCATCTGTACGAAGCACGTCATTATTAATAAACAACGCAGGGTTCCCTGTTCTCCGGGTGTCGGCTTGCCGACACCCGGTTGTTTTTTGACCTTGCATTGTCAAGTCGAGGCATAAAAACAGCGCGGTCAGACATTGCTGACCGCGCTTTTTCTGTTTGATTGCCACAACGAGACTCACCCGATCAAATGATAAATCGCCTGCGCCACGCCGCCCTCGTCATTGCTGGAGGTCAAATACCGCGCGAGCTTTTTGACCGCCTCGTCGCCGTTGGCCATCACGACCGGCATTCCGGCCGCCTTGAGCATGTCCGTGTCGTTATCACTGTCGCCGATGGCGATGACCTGCTGCATGGAAATTCCCATCAGATCCGCCATCATGCGCAGCGCTCGTCCCTTATTGATCCCCTCCGGCATGACCTCGAAATTGTCCTCCGCCGAACGGGTGATATGAATACCCGGCAGACAGTTGAACTGGCACAGGGCGTCCGCCAACTCATTGATTTCGCCGCGGGCGAAAATCTTACACACCCCGAGCTGTTCCCGGCGAATCAATCCCGCCAGATCGTCCTCAATGATGCGGCTAGACCAGTACCCCTCCACGCGAGGGCTTTTGGTAAACTGCTCATCCGAATAGGATGTCATGTACAGATGCTCGCCCACATAGATCATCGCCGAAATCGGACGCGTCTGTAATAGTTCCATAATGCGGGCGCTGGTCTCCACCGGCATGGTCCATTCCTGTACGTCCTTGTTATTGACCGGATCCGAAATCGCTGCGCCGCCGGACGTAATCATCGCGGACGATGCGCCGATCTCCTTGGCAAACTGCGCTGCTTCTCCGACGATGCGTCCCGTCGCCACCACAACCTTGACGCCCTGCCGGCGTGCAAAATGAACCGCTTCTACCGTGGACGGCAGCACCTCAATGTTGCTGTTGAGAACCGTGCCGTCGAGATCCAGTGCAATTAGCTTGTACATTGTGATCACCCTCACTTACTTTATCCTACAAACAACTTCTTCTTTTTCTATAATACCTACCGAGCCCCAAAAAAGCAACCGCTAGCGCAAAGAAAGGTCCTGCAAATCCGGTCTCTTTCTGTGTCCTGTCCCTGATTTTATGATTCACTGGCTTTTTTTTCGCAAATATGCTATCCTATGCTTGTATTGTATGCCCATCAGGCGGTTTGCCGCCTGTTTTGCGGCAGCAATTCGCAAAATAATACAAAAAAGAAGGTGAATCCTTTTTGGCTGCAACCAAAAAGCGGACATCCTCGTCGTCCCGTTCCCGCAAATCCTCCGGATCGCGGACAGGCAAAGGGACCGCGAAGAAATCCCGCAGCACAAAAAAATCATCCGCTGCACGGACTGCTCCGCAGTACCCCGTCTGGCTCAACCGACGTCTGGTCGGGCTGCTGCTCTGTGTGCTGGTGCTGCTGCTTGCGCTGTCCATGGCCGGGCGCAGCGGCCTGCTGCTCGACCCGCTCTGGACGCTTACCAGCGGTCTGATCGGCTGGGGAATCTATCTGCTGCCCGTGCTGCTCGCTGTGGACGCTCTGCTGCTCATGAGCAGCATCTCCCCCTATCGACTGCGCGCGCTGTGCATCCTGCTCATCCCCATCCTGTGGAGCGCCCTGCTCCAGTGCGTGATCGCCCAGCCGCTGCCTCCCGCCTTTGCCTCGGTCGGCACCCTGTGGACCACCGGCATCGAGCTGCACTCCAGCGGCGTGCTGTCCGGTACATTGGCAATGATGGCCTGTGCCGCTCTGTCTCTCACTGGCGCGCGCATCATCCTGTTGTTTTTCCTGGTCGTCTGCATCTTTGCCGCGCTCTCCTGCACCCCCTGGGGGCTGCTGCGCAGCCTGTATCAGCTGATCGCGGAGGACTCCGCAGCGGAGCGCCTGGACGAAGACGACATGACGGTATCGCCGCGCGAGCCCAAAGCGACCACCCTGGAACCGACAAATTCCGAGGCTGAGCACGCGTCCTACTGGACGCGCCGCCGTGCCAAAGCCAAGCAGCGAAAAGCGCTGCGCGCCATCGAGAAAGCCGAGCGCGCCAAGGCGGAGGCGGCCGAAGCCGAACGCATTCTCTCCGGCACCAAGACGGAGCAACCGACGGAACCGGAAGAATTCCCCGGAGACAGCGCGCGCCGCGAACGCTCCCGCCGCATTCTCGACCGGCAGAACCGTCTGCGCGACGTGATGCCACAGGGCATTTCCAGCACAGACGCGGAGCGCGAACCCGACCCCTCTCCGTCCAAATTTCCGGATATTGACCGGCTGATGGACTGGGGCCGCAAGCCGGAGGAGGACGCTGCACCGGCCCCGGAGCCGGAACAGCCGGACAAAACCAGCAAGGCGGCATTGACCAAAGCCAAACAACAGGTGGAGCAGGAGATCGCCAGCGCCATGCAGGAATCCCCGCTCCCTCCGTATCTGCCGCCGTCCATTGACCTGCTCAACAAACCGCCGCGCGAATCCACCGACTCCCAGTCCGAGCTGGAATCCCGCGCCGCACAACTGATTGACACGCTGGACTCCTTTGGCATCGACGCCCGCATCGTGGGCAACCCGATTGTCGGTCCGACGGTCACGCGCTTCGAGCTTCAAATTGAACGGGGCGTCAAAATTTCCCGCATCACCTCGCTGACCGATGATCTCGGTCTCGCGCTCGGTTCGCCCAACGTCCGCATCTCCATGGTGCCGGAAAAAGGTGCCATCGGCATCGAGGTCGCCAACCACAAGTCCAAAACCGTGGCATTCCGCGAGGTCATCGCCTCCCGGCAGTTTGCCAATTCCAAGGCTCAGCTCCCGGTCGCCCTCGGCAAGGACATCACCGGCACGCCGCAGGTCATTGATCTGGCCAAAATGCCGCATCTGATGATCGCCGGCACCACCGGCTCCGGCAAGTCCGTGTGCATCAACTCCATTCTGATCTCGCTGCTGTACAAGCACTCGCGGGACGAGCTTCGGCTGATCATGATTGACCCGAAGATGGTCGAGCTGTCCAACTACAACGGCATCCCGCACCTGCTCATCCCCGTCGTCACCGACGCGAAGAAGGCCTCCGGCGCATTGAGCTGGGCGGTCAATGAGATGGACCGCCGCTATGCGCTGTTCGCCGCCGAGGGCGTGCGCAAGATGGAGGATTACAACAACCTGATGCGCCAGCGGGAGGCCGAGGAGGCTGCCGCACAGAAACAGACCGACGCGTCCGACGCACCGCCGTTTGACGCGGATCCGGCAGAGCAGCCCGCACATGCGCCGTCCAAGGTCATGCCGCAGATTGTCATCGTCATTGACGAGCTGGCGGATCTGATGATGGTCTCCGCCAAGGAGGTCGAGGGCTATATCTGCCGCCTGGCGCAGAAGGCCCGTGCTGCCGGCATGTATCTGGTCGTTGCAACCCAGCGTCCATCGGCCGACGTCATCACCGGACTGATGAAGTCCAACATCCCGTCCCGCATTGCGTTTGCCGTGGCATCCAGTATCGAATCGCGAATCATTCTGGACACCACCGGCGCGGAAAAGCTGATCGGCAAGGGCGACATGCTGTATCATCCGCTCGGTGCGTCCAAGCCGATTCGCATCCAGGGCTGCTTTATCGGCACAGACGAGATTGAACGCGTCATCGCCCATGTAAAAACGACGGCTGCAGTGGAATATTCCGAGGAAGCGCAGGCACATATTGAACAGTCCGGCGGTTCTGGCGGCGCGTCGCATGACGCCGCCGAGGACGAGGATCCACTGCTGCATGACGCGATCAGCGTCGTGGTCAGCTCGGGTCAGGCATCCACCTCCCTGCTTCAGCGCAGGCTCAAGCTCGGCTATGCCCGTGCCGCCCGCGTCATGGATCAGATGGAGGAGCGCGGCATCATCGGCCCGTCCGAGGGCTCCAAGCCGCGCCGTGTACTCATCACCAAGGACGAGTGGATGGAAATCCAGCTTCGTCGTGAGATTTAAATGGAGGTATTTTTGTATGGCATTCCGTAAAATTCAGCCCGACCAGCTTCCGGGCAACGTCATCGACGAAATTCGCAACAAGTGGATGCTGCTCAACGCAGGAACCATGGAAGATTTTAATTTCATGACCATCAACTGGGGTATGATCGGCGAGCTGTGGTTCCAGGACGCAGTTACTGTCTACGTCCGCGATTCCCGCTACACGATGGACTACATGAAGGCAAATTCCAAATTTGCCGTGGTCAGCCTCAAGCCGGGCCATCAAGAGGCGCTGAATATCGCCGGCAGCAAGTCCGGACGCGATATCGACAAAATTAAAGAGACCGGTTTGACGCCGGTGGAACTGGACGGTGTTCCGACCTTTGAGGAGGCGGCATACACGCTGGTCTGCGAGACCATGTACGCCGGCCGTCTGGAGCCGTCCGACATCATCCAGCCCGACATCCGCGACAAGGCCTTTCCGGAATATCCCACCAATCCGGATGCCGTGGACAAACAGATTATGTTCGTCGGACGCATTGTCGGCGCATATCTCAACGACTGATTGCAACGCAGCGAGGCGAACCGTTCCGGTTCGCCTCGTTTGGTTCTCCGGGGATGCTGCCCCCACTGTCAAAAACACTCGGTCCTCCTTGGTAAACTTCGGCATTTTTTCCGCTTTTCGCACCTTTTCCATATCTCTCAGGTATGGTATAGTATAGAGTAAGAGATTTTATCCCACAAAGAGGGCAACGATACTCATGCAACACCATACGTCCGGCTTTCTGCCGATCTCAAAACAGGATATGATGAACCGCGGCTGGTATTACTGCGACTTCCTGCTGGTGACCGGCGATGCCTATCTCGACCATCCGTCGTTCGGCACCGCCGTGATTTCGCGCGTGCTGGAGGACGCCGGGTTCCGCGTCGCGATACTGGCACAGCCGGACTTTCGCTCGGAGGCAGATTTTCTCGCCATGGGCCGTCCGCGCTATGCCGTGCTCATCAACGGCGGCAACATCGACTCCATGGTCGCACATTACACCGCCGCAAAAAAGCGCCGGCACGACGACGCGTACTCCCCGGGCGGGGTCGGCGGCAAGCGGCCGGACCGCGCGGTCACGGTGTATTCCAAGCTGGCGCGCCGTGCCTTTCCGGACACCCCCATTTATCTGGGCGGTCTGGAGGCCTCCCTGCGCCGCTTTGCGCACTACGATTACTGGGCAGACCGCATCCTGCCGTCTGTTCTGCAGGACGCCGGTGCCGACGGTCTGATGTTCGGCATGGGCGAGCGCTCGGTCACACAGCTCGCCGCCAACCTCAAGGCCGGTCTGCGCGGGGTGGACGCCGTCCGTGATATCCGCGGCATGTGCTACCTGACACGCTGCGCGGAGGACTGCGCCTTCCCGTCCGTCCCCTGCCCCTCGCTGGAGGAGGTGCTGTCCGATAAGGCCAGCTATGCCAAATCCGTCAAAATCCAGTACGACCAGCAGGACGCCGTGACCGGAAAGGCCATTATTCAGCGGCACGGACACCACTATCTGGTACAGAACCCGCCGTCCCTCCCGCTGACCACGCGCGAAATGGACCACGTCTATGCCCTGCCCTATCAGCGCACCTATCACCCGTCCTATGAGGAGCAGGGCGGCGTTCCCGCCATTCTGGAGGTTCAGTTCTCCATCATTCACAACCGCGGCTGCATCGGTGCGTGCAACTTCTGCTCGCTCGCGTTCCATCAGGGCCGGTTTATCTCCGCCCGCTCACACGACTCCGTGATCCGCGAGGCCGAACAGATCGCTCGTCATCCCGACTTCAAGGGCTACATCCACGACGTCGGCGGCCCGACGGCAAACTTCCGCTTCCCCTCCTGCAAAAAGCAGGAGAAACACGGCCTGTGCCGCGACAAACGCTGCCTGTTCCCGACCGCGTGCCGCAATCTGGAGGCAGACCATACCGACTACCTCACGCTGCTGCGCAAGCTGCGCGCACT
>CAYLXH010000121.1:0-6094 GCA_964387535.1 uncultured Butyricicoccus sp.
CTTGGCAAACAGCGGCGTCTTGGTCAGCAGGTAATCGTGCTGCTGTTCCACATCCTCAACCCAGCGCTGCATGAGCTGGATTACCCGCGCTCCCTTTGGCAGCAGAACCGGCAGGCCCTGACCAACGGTATCAACAGTCGTAAAATACTCGAGCTCGCGGCCAACCTTGTTGTGGTCCCGTTTCTTTGCCTCTTCCACTGCAGCCAGATACTCGTCCAGCTCAGACTTTTTGGGGAACGCCGTGCCATAGATACGCTGCAGCATTTTCCGGTTGGAGTCACCGCGCCAGTAAGCGCCCGTGCACGATGTCAGTTTAAATGCCTTGACTTTCGACGTGTCTGTACAGTGCGGACCGGCACACAGATCGGTAAAATCTCCCTGGTGATACAGCGTAATCAGCGCATCCTCCGGCAGATCCTCGATCAACTCTACTTTATAGTCCTCCCCTTTCTCACGGAACATGGCAATCGCGTCCTCGCGGGCAACCTCCTGCCGAATCATCGGGATGCCCTGTTTGACAATCCGTTTCATCTCCGCTTCAATCTTTGTCAGATCCTCTGCGGTAAAGCTCTTTTCTGAGTCAAAGTCATAATAGAATCCATTGTCAATGGCCGGACCGATGGCAAGCTTCACATCCGGATACAGTTGTTTCACCGCCTGTGCCAGCACATGAGAGGCGGTGTGACGCAACGTCCATTTGCCCATCTTGTCGTTCCAGGTCAGAATGCTCAGCGCACAGTCCTTGGTCAGCGGCGTATTCAAATCTACGGTCTCACCGTCCACTTCTGCCGCGAGTGCTGCCCGCGCCAGACCGCCCGAGATCTGTTTGGCTACGTCCATGCAAGTACTGTTTTCTTCAGCTTCCAGAACCGTGCCGTCCTTCAGTGTAATGTTCAGCATAAAAGTCTTCCTTTCTCGCAGGGGTGAAAAAAACTCCCACCCCGGAATATTACTTCAGGGGTGAGAGCTGTATAGCTTCCCACGGTTCCACCCTGCTTGCCCTCTTTTCTGAGAAAGAGAACCGCTCGGAATTCGTAACGTGAATGACCCGTCGCAGAATACTGTTAGTTCCTCCGCGAAGCTCCGGGATCGGTGCTTCTGTCCACTCCTGTTGCAGACGATTTCAGCCACGTCGTCCGCTCTCTGATACAGGCACTGCGCACAGAAAATTTCCCATCAGCGCTGTTTTCATATTGTTCTAATAATACAACACGAAATCCCGGTTGTCAACGGCAACCTGTCTGTATTTCTTTTCCAAAACGGTATTTTTCCGTGCACTGGCAAAGTCTGCATTTCCATCCATATGATATCCCTGACGCTCCATCACACCCTGATTATTCTAATTGCTAAAAATATCCGATTGTTTGCACACACATCGTCAAGTAACCCCGCTACAATAGTATCATTCGATTGGAAACGCTGGTTTTCGTATTCGTTGCGATACAACAGGCGCTCCCTCAATCGGTTCGTCATCTTTTCAATCTATTGCAATACAACAACAGCCTTCATTCATTTGAAGCAAGTTCTTTCCTATTTCCTACCAGCAGGGGGGACGGTGCATCGCATCGTCCCCCCTGTTCTCATACTCTTTGCACCGTTTTCCGGATCAGTTGAAGCTCTCCGTGCTGTACGCACAGCCGTACTGCATCCGTCTTTTGTTCCCCCAGCAAAATAGCTGCCAGTGGATCCGCAACCTGTTTTGCAACGATATCCCGCACAGCTCGCGCCCCCCGCCGCACATCCACAATTCCAAGACGCTCCGGCACCGCATCCTCCCATTCCAATACAACATCGCACAGCTCACACCGCTGTGCCAACGTTTTCAGCTCCTGCTCTGCAATCTGGACACAGTCCGGTTTGTTCAACGGGACGAACGGGATCACATCGTCCAGCCGTGCCGTCAGTTCCGTGCTCAGCACACGGCGCACTTCCTCTGTCGTTCGTTCCTCCGATGAATCAAATCGCGAAAATCCAACCTCCCGCGTTCGGGATACGCCATCGCCCAGGTTTGCCGTCAGAACGATAACCGCATGCCGGAAATCTGCGCTGCGTCCCTCCGCATCGGTCAGACGTCCATCCTCCAACAGTCGCAGTAACACACGCAGGACATCCGGATGTGCTTTCTCTACTTCATCAAACAGGACCACCGACCGCGGATGCCGCCGTATTTTTTCGGTCAACTGTCCGCCCTCACCATATCCTTTGTAGCCAGGAGGCGCGCCGAGCAAGCGCGCCATGTCATGGGATTGCTGAAATTCCGTCAGATCAATCCGAATCAGACTCTCCCTTCCAAACAGCAACGAGGCCAGCTGTTCACAAACCGAGGTTTTTCCCACACCAGTGGGACCGGTCAACAGCAGCGCTGCCCGCGGCCGCGTCTGCGCCCTCAGTCCAGACTCCCCACGTCGAACCGCACGGCAAATCCGCGCCACAGCGTCGGCCTGTCCGACAATCCGACGGCTCAGCTCCTGCTCCAATTGAATTAACCGGCTGAACTCCTCCTGATACGGCAGACCGATTCCACGACTCCGCTGCGCTGTCTGCTTAATATCCTCCAGGAGAACCACGGTTCGTCCCTGTAAGTGCACGGCCGCACAGGCTTCGTCCATCAAATCAATCGCTTTGTCCGGAAGGAAGCGCTCCGGACTGATTCGAATCGACAGCTGCACCGCTTCGTGAATCACGCCGGGCGCCATCTGCACCCGATGATGTTTCTCATAGCGCGGAGCAATTCCTTTCAAAATGTCCTCCGCTGTCTCCGCATCGGGTTCCCGAACATCCACCCGCTGAAACCGGCGGTCCAACGCCGCATCCTTTTCAATCGTTTTGTGGTATTCCTCCACCGTTGTCGTTCCAATCAGACGTATTTCTCCACGCGCCAGTGCCGGCTTGAGCAAATTGGCTGCATCAATGGCACCCTCTGCCGCACCGGCCCCCACCAGTGTGTGAACCTCATCAATAAATACGATAATGTGTTCATTTGCCTTGAGCTCCCGTACCACATTTCTCATGCGCTCTTCAAACTCACCGCGGTATTTCGTACCGGACACCATACTCGCCATATCCAGCGCCATAATGCGTGCTCCGCGCAGCTCCTCCGGGACGGCACCGTCCACAATCGCCTGCGCCAGTGCCTCCGCAATTGCCGTCTTTCCCACGCCCGGATCGCCAAGCAGCACCGGATTGTTTTTTGTGCGCCGGGAAAGAATTGTCAGAACACGAAACACTTCCTCCTCCCGTCCAATCACCGGGTCAAGCTTTCCCTCCCGCGCCATCTCCGTGAGATCAGAGGCATACTTATCCAATGTCGATGTTCCGCTGCGGCTTCC
The DNA here is from genome assembly GCA_964387535.1 of uncultured Butyricicoccus sp. Taxonomy (GTDB): domain Bacteria; phylum Bacillota; class Clostridia; order Oscillospirales; family Butyricicoccaceae; genus Butyricicoccus_A. The sequence continues at coordinate 3,330 of CAYLXH010000121.1, forward strand.
TGCCATCCTGATCTTCCGATCCGGTAAAATCTTAATACCAGTCAGCTGTTCCAATGTGCTCATATCCGTTTCCATCTCCTCCATCAGCCGCCGCGCCTCACACCCTTGACATTCCAGAATTGCCACCAGCAGATTTTCCGTTCCCACGCATCCCGAGCCGTTTTGACCCGCTTGTTCCAGCACCATTTTTAAGTGGGTGCTAACTCGTTCGGGCTTTGCTCCAAACAGGTGCCATCCATACCGTGCAGTGAGCTTTCGTTTCAGCCGCCTTCCCGACACTCCTGCGGCGTGCAGAATACGTCCGGATGAGGTATATCTCTGGCACGCCATACTCAACAACAGATGCTCTGTTCCAATCAGGGTTCTTCCAAGTTTTCCCGCTGTTTTTTGTGCACTTTTCAGCGCACGAGACGCCTGTCTATCCAGTTGTTTTTCGTATTCCATAGTTCTCTTCCTCACCTTTCGCCAAGAAATAACAACCTGTTTTCCTATTTTTTCATGTTTTATACTCCATTTGGATTTTTTTGAGAAGTTCAAAAAATAAGGTTGTTTTTTTTTTGATTTGTGATACAATAGATTCAAATCATTACAGGAGGTGCAAACGAAATGGCTTATCAGATCAGTGATGCTTGCATCAGCTGTGGTTCCTGCGCTGCAGAGTGCCCGGTTGGTGCTATTAGTCAGGGCGATGCTGCTTACGTAATCGACGAGGGCGCATGCCTGGACTGTGGCGCCTGCACTGGTTCATGTCCGGTTGGTGCAATCGCACAGGCTTAATTGACACCATAGCATTCTTAATGTACATGAGAAGACTCGATGGTAGTAACATCGAGTCTTTTTCATTGTATCCTGTTTTCCATATTTTATATCCTTCTATTACCAAAAATTTATTTCCCTCTAATATGGTAAAAAAAATTCTCAAGCGAATAGTAAATTTGTGCAGCTTGTCGAAATTTACCAAATTACAATTTCAACCTTATTCTTTTTATCCATTGTTTTTTTCTCATCAAGCGCCTATAATTTATAAGAAATTGAGAAATCACGACGTGAGTGCAAAATCCATCTATTGTTCTCTCCTCATCGCGTTTTTCCCTGTAGTTTTAGGAGGTTGTTTTTCAATGGATTACAGTTTTCTTTTAATCATCGCAATCATTCTACTATCCACCAAGGTGCTCGGCCTGATCTCCGGTAAAATCAGCATGCCGCAGGTCGTCGGCGCATTGGTCGCCGGTCTGATTCTCGGCCCTTCCTTCCTCGGTGTGATTCAGCAAACGGAACTCCTTATCGCACTTTCTGAAATCGGCGTCATCCTGCTGATGTTCGATGCTGGCCTCGGTACGGATTTGAAAGAGTTAAAAAATACCGGCTTTGCTGCCTTTATCATCGCAGTCCTCGGCGTTGTCACTCCTCTCGTAGGTGGTCTGGCATTGTATATGTGGTATTTTCCAGACTCTGGTGACCCGCTTCACCTATTTCGTGCGATTTTTATTGGTGTAATCCTTACTGCCACCTCCGTTAGCATTACGGTAGAAACCCTCCGTGAACTTGGCAAGCTGCAAGGCAAGGTCGGCACAGCCATCATGGGTGCCGCTGTCATTGACGACATCCTTGGCATTATCGTTTTGACCGTTGTCTCCAGCTTTACAGATCCTGATGTCAATATTCTCATCGTCCTGTTGAAAATCCTCCTGTTCTTTGTTTTCGTCGGTGTCGTTGGATTTATCGTCTACAAGTTATTCGCCAGCCTAAACCGCCGCTACGCGGACCAAATGCATCGTCGCGTCGCCATTTATGCACTGTCATTCTGCTTAATCATGTCCTTTTGTGCAGAACACTTTTTCAACGTTGCCGACATCACCGGCGCTTATTTTGCTGGTCTTCTTCTGTGCAATTTGCCGCATGTCCGCGAGTATGCAAGCCGTCGCGTCAGCATCGTATCCTATATGTTTTTCAGCCCTATCTTTTTTGCCAGCGTCGGCGTCAAAACAGATCTTCACGGTTTGACCCCCTCCCTGCTGGTATTCAGTATTATCCTTCTGATTATTGCTATTTTGTCCAAAATTATCGGCTGTGGGCTCGGTGCAAAACTATGCCATTTTTCCTCTCATGACTCCTTATCGATCGGTGTCGGTATGATCTCCCGTGGCGAAGTCGCCCTGATCGTTGCTCAGAAGGGCGCGTCCTGTGGATTGGTGTCGGACACCATGTTTGCCCCGGTAATCCTAGTCGTTATCGTCACAACACTGATTACTCCTATTTTGCTAAAACTCGTCATAACAAAGAAACCCAAACAGGCATAACACAAAATTCCCGATGATGATACCATCATCGGGAATTGTTATTCCACCCATTATTTCAGCGCCTTAATTCGATCAATCGCCAGCTTTGCCTCATCATATGCACGGGACGCTGTTCTCGTTCCCGCCTTTACTCCCAGAATTTTTGCATCTGCGGGCAGCACATACCCATATGTTTTCCAACGGTTCAATGCATTTTGATACTTCTGCTGCTGATAGCTGATCGTCGCTTTTGCTCGTTGCAGCCGAATATTACTCAGTGCCTCATACCGTGCCTGAGACGCTGCTGCCACCTCGCTGGAATATTGGTTCTGTGCCTCCCCAATCGCAGCGGTTCTGGCCGATGACAAATTGCTTAAATGATTTCGCAGCGTGTTCGTCTGTGCAACACGCGAGGTCTCCGCGTATCCGCTTGTCGCAGCGCCATATGCAGAACCAAAATTCAGACCTGCTGCCGCCAGCTTTTCC
>CAYLXH010000122.1:0-6069 GCA_964387535.1 uncultured Butyricicoccus sp.
GATGTTCTAGGCTGCAACGATGACTCACTGGAACGGGTTGATTACAGCGACCGCTATCAATTGCTGTACCACTGTTTCCACACATGTCTGGATAGCCGCGAACGCAGTATTCTTGCTCTCCGATATGGGTTAGCAGGCGATCCTCCTATGACACAACGCGATGTCGCAACATTACACGGTATTTCCCGCTCTTATGTCTCGCGACTGGAAAAGCGAGCCATTGAAAAGTTATCGTTAGCAATGAATCACCCATAATCAAATGCGAAACATCAGGATTCATTTTTACCGTCACCAAAAAAGCCGGTCTTCCATTCATCATCATTCCAATCCCTTCTTTTCTACCTCGCTGATATCCCGCACACAAATCCCCTCTTTCATCAGCATCCCGGCGAAAATCCCATGTCCTTCAATTAGTTTTCCAGAAAAACTGCCGTCATAAATTTGATTCACTCCGCAGCTCGGACTGCGCGACTGCAGAACAGCAATAGAAACTTTTTCATTTCTGGCACGTTCCAATGCCAATTTCGCGCCCTTTCGAAAACTATCATCCACGTTCACCCCGTCGGCGTTAATAGCAACTCCCTCTTTTAATTCAACAGGAGCTCTCGGGGTAGGCAATCCTCCCATCACTTCCGGGCATACTGCTATAACTTCATGTCCGAACAGCATTTTTTCCAAGATCTCGTTGTAATTTGTTCCTCCATTATATTTACAAGGATATCCCAACAAACACGCACTAACTAAAACCTTCATTCTTCTCCATTCCTTCCATCTTTTCAGAGTGTCCACAGCTAGTTTTGCAAAAAGCAGCGACTAAGTTCTCACTCAGCCGCTGCTCAATTATTACCAAATTCTAATTATTTAGAAATCGTGATGCCATTGAAGATAACACCAGCATCGCTGTTAACAATAATCGTGACCGTATCATCTTCCGACAAATCTGTCGCTCCAATTGCATAATGTGTCTTATCCAAATCATAACTGGTCACACAATCAATGCTGCGATATGGGTACCCATTCACCATAATCGTAATCGAATCAGAGCCACTGTTAACCGGTTCATAGCTGACACCGAGAACCGTCGCATCACCAGTGTAGCTGTATTCATCCTCCGAAACATACGTTAAGTCATCTGCACTGATAGACGTAAAATCATCCATCTCTTTCACGCCATCATATTGTGCACTCACCTTCTCAGACGATACCTCTGCATTACTTTGCAGATTTTCTTCAATCGCTCTTGCAATGGCATCCGCATAGACACGATACCCCTCATCGTTGGGATATACTCCATCGCTGGTCAATTCGCTTTCATCTTTACCCGAATCAACAAAAGCATTATTCATGTTGACGCAGGTCAAATGATATTGGCTCGCAATATCGCGCACCGTACCGGAATAATTGCTGTCGCTGACATAGGTTGAAATCATTGGCATAATGACCATCTCTGAATTAGCACGATGCAGTCCACGAATAATAGACTCGTAATCCCGCTGGAACGTGCCCAGTTCACCGTTTTGATCCATTGAGCCAAAGCAAACAATTACCAAATCACACTCATCCCATGTATGTTGTTTGGTCGTACAGTATCCCTGAAACGCCGTTGTCACCGCAACTGAATAATTATCAACCGTAACCTCAGAGCCATACGCTTCCTCAAGCTGTGTTTTCAATACGGTATCCCATTCATTGCCTTCGCTGGCACCACTGCTCGCTCCAAATGTGTCCCCAATGACTGCCATCTGAATGGGTTTCCCTTTGTTAAGCTTAGTATACAGTGACTCTGTCGATTTTTTCTCGTCTTTTTCCGCTTCTGTTTCGTTGTTCTCTACGCTCTCGTTTGCTTGTGTATCTACAAAGGAGGCGTCATTCTTTTTTTCTGCCGCCAGGCTCTCTGCCTCTTGTTTCTGATTCAGCGTGTACCATCCCAGACCACACGCAATGCCAATGGCCATGAGCACCGTCAAAATTTTTATCGCAATTCCGGGAGAGCGTTTGTTCATCCGTGATATCCTCCCTCTTTTGTACTCTTTTTCATACTCTGATTTACCAATTTATCTGTTGCACGCGTCTGTGCACTATCAGAGTCGTAACTTGCAATAATTGTTCCAAGAATGTTGACACCAGCCTCTTCCAAGATGGCAACAGCATGCTCGGTTGGCTCTTTTCGTGAATATCCTCGGCGAACGACCAGAATACATCCATCTACCTGCTGACCAATCAACGCAGCATCCGATGCCGTATGCACCGATGGTGCATCCAGCAAAATCACATCAAATTCCCGTGACAGCAGCTGTACAATCTTTTTTAATTGACCACTTGCCAGCAATGATTCCGCATTAGGCGCCGGGCGTCCAGCTGTGAGAATAAATAGATTTTCATACGAGGAGCGTTTAATTACAATCTCGTCTTGAATTCGCGCCAGCAGTTCTGATACGCCCCGCCCCTGCTCTAATCCAAAAAGACGGTTGATACGCGGACTGCGCAGATCTGCATCAATCAGCAGCACTCGTTTGCCTTCCGCAGCTAACGCAATCGCCATATTCACCACCGTGATTGTCTTTGCCTCATGCGGCAATGCACTGGTGAACACCAAACGTTGACACGCTTCTCCCTGCCGCAAATAATCCAGCGATTGACACGCCTCCCCATATGCATCCCAAACATCCTGCGGCATATGCCGGGACAACATCCGGCGTGCTGTTTCTCTCGCTTCTCGTTTCAATGCGGATGATTTTTTTGCCATCTGTCTGTCCCTCCTCTCAGCGGCCGCGCTCGGGAATCTCTGCCAGAACCGGAATGTCAAACACTTCATTCCAGTCCTCTGCTCCCTGCAACGTGTGATCACGCAATGCACCAATCAACGCGATCAGCCAACGCAAAATCAAACCAATTCCAAGTGCCCCCAGTGTATTGCGAAGCACATGGGGAGAACTTGGAGTCAATGGCAAAGAAGCAGAATCCAGTACATATGCTTCTACGCCGACAGAATCCAGCGTTTTGACTGCCGATTCTGCAGTAGCCTGCGCCAGCAGACGTGCTGACTGTGCATCACTATATTTTGTTGTGACACGAAAAACCGCCGTGGATCCGACCTGTTCCATGTCGATGCAACCGGCGAGGGCTTCCAGCTCCATGCTGCTGCCCAGGGTACGGCGCACACGCTTCATCGTCTTTTCACTCGTTATGACCTCAAGATAGGAATTGGCAAAGGAATCTGGGAGTTCAACCACACTCCCCTCTGCGGAACCTACCGGTATCGCATTTCCCGAATCAGCCGCGGCATCCGATACATAAATGGATGCTTGAGAACAGTATTCCATTGGCATCACCACAATATTATACAGCATTACCACTGTGCCAAACAGTACTCCCCAAAATAAAATATTCCAGATACTTTGAACCCCCGATGCAACCACTGCACCGGCTCGCTTCCTGCTCCACCCCATACCGTTTTCTTCCTTCCTACACTTGATTTCTTACATGATACCTGTCTGTTTCTTTTTTTCGACACTTCCCGACAATATTAATACTACCGCCAAGGAACCTTACTGTCAATCATTTTGTCGGTTTTTTATCCTTTTAATCTACGATCCTTACAGCACTGTTTAAATGATCTCCAACCTGTTTCCGGGACGCACAAAGACGCCGATCTCTTCAAGATCAGCGTCTCTCCATTTACAACTGTTCCAACAGTTGGGTCATTGTCATTCGCATAACCGGATGAACAAAATAGGGTGCAATCTGTACCATCGGTTCCAATACAAACGTCCTTCGTGCAATTTCCGGATGTGGAATCACCAAATCACTGTCCCACAAAACAAGATCGTCATAAAACAGGATATCAAGATCCAGAGTCCTCGGTCCCCAATGCCGTAGACGAACTCGGCCCGCCAATTGTTCTGCTTCGTGCAGTACGTCCAAAAGCTCATGCGGTGTAAGCAGAGTCCGAATACACATACAACCATTTAAGAACACATCCTGATCCGTCACTCCATACGGTTCCGTTGTAATATAGTCCGACACACATTCGATTCGAACGTCCTTTCTGTCATCCAGAAAGGATACCGCGCCGTCCAGATATCCCTTTTTGTCTCCCATATTGGAACCAAGTGCCAAAAAGACGGTGTGCCATCCCCGCTCAATACGCACCGAAACCGTATCCAACGGCAATTTTATCGGCGCCCATGGCTTGCTGATTTCAATGGTCACGGAATCCAACAGGTCATAAGACAGCAGCAAGTGAGTTGCCAACTGCTCTGCCGCCGTTTCAATCAGCTGATAGGTATTCTCCTGTAAAAAACGCACAATATCCGCACTTACTTCACCGTAATTGACGGAATGCCGCAGATCATCCGTCCGTCCCGCCGGACGAGTATCCAGCCCCAGCACTGCCGTCACCAGAAACTTCTGTCCCAATGCAGTCTCTTCGGCGAACACGCCATGATTTGCAAAAACCTGAAGGTTTCGAATAGTAATTTGATCCATCCTTGTTCCCTTTATGAATACAGAATCGCTTCTATCATCGCAATCGCCCGGCGATTCTTTTTGACATCATGTACCCGTACAAAGGCACATCCCTTCATCACACCCAGAACGGTCGTCGCCAGCGTCCCTTCTTCCCGCTCATCCTTGGGCAAATCCAGCGTCAATCCAATCATCGACTTACGGGATGTTCCCAGGAGAACCGGATACCCCAGCTCGTGCAGCAACTCCAGATGATTCATCAACTGCAAATTGTGCTCCAGTGTTTTTCCAAACCCAATGCCCGGATCCAGAATAATGCGGTCGTCTGCAACACCAGCCTGCTTTGCCAGCCGCACGCACTCCTGCAGGTCGCTCAAAACCTCCGGCAGATACTCTTGATACACTGCTTCTTTCCGGTTGTGCATCAGGCAGCACGCAACACCGCTCTTAGCTACACAGTCTGCCATCTCCGGATCATACCGAAATCCCCAGATGTCATTGATCAAATCTGCTCCAGCCTGAATCGCCGTCTTTGCCACGGCACTTTTATAGGTATCCACCGAAATCGGAACATCGAATCGCGCTTTTACCATCTCAACGACAGGGATGACGCGATCCATCTCTTCCTGATCAGATAGCTGAGTATAGCCCGGACGAGTGGATTCTCCCCCAATATCAATGATATCCATTCCATCAGCCAGCATCTCCTCCGTATGCCGCAGCGCAGCATCCATGGAATTCCACCGGCCGCCATCCGAAAAAGAATCCGGCGTCACATTTAAAATGCCCATCACATATGTATGATGCTCTGTATCAAATTGCTTTCCGCCAATAATCAACGTCATTCCTCCTATATTGTCAGAGTACGATTTTTTTGATTGTGATCCCATTTGCAGGTGTCTGCCGCCGCACAGGCAAAACACGGCCGTGAACGCTTATCCGCTTCAAAAATCAGATCGCTCAAGCCACTTCCTCCAAAGCGTCGTCCATGGTGGCACCGAACGCAGTCCACAATACTCTGCTTCTCCTCCACAGTAAAATCACTCTGTTCCAAAATCTGACTCGCCAGTGAAATTCCTGCCTGCTCATGCGGAATCCCATCTTCATATTGCACCGCACGGCCGATGTCATGCAGCAGTGCTGCTGCATACAACACATCCTGCGGAATCTCTGTCTGCCGTTCCAAACTTAAAATATATGCAGTTCGGGCAACATCTAACAGATGCGGCAATCCATGGCAGCAATAAATTCGCGACCTCTCCATCTGCTCCAAACGTACCAATTCCGTCCGAAAGACCGGATGATTCAGAATTGCCTCCAGACGCTCCATCCAACATTACTCCTTTACCGCTTCGATACAGCAACGAAACTCCTTTAAGTAAGACAATGATCCCATCGCAAGCACAGTACCATCCGGACCGGCATCACGCAATGCGCATTCTGCCGCCTGCTCCATCGTACATGCGCACACCCTCTTCGTGTACTTTCTTACACAGTCCGCCAGTTGTTCTGCGGGCAGAGCCCGCGAATTCGTCGGCGTTACAGTGTACACGGCCTGTGCCAATGGTACAATCTGAGCCACAATCTCATCATAGTCTTTGT
>CAYLXH010000123.1:0-5946 GCA_964387535.1 uncultured Butyricicoccus sp.
CCATAAGGGGCAAAAGGCCCGTTCCGGCGGCGGTGTCCGTCCGGGATTTGAAGGCGGTCAGATGCCTCTGGCACGCCGTCTGCCGAAGCGTGGTTTCCACAACATTTTCGGCACGGAAAACGCAGTTGTTAATGTCTCCGACCTGAATAAGTTCGAAGACGGTGCAGTTGTTACCGTAGCGGATATGGTATCCGCTGGCCTGGTCAAGAAGACGCTGGACGGCGTGAAGATTCTTGGCAACGGCGAGCTGACCAAGAAGCTCACAGTTCAGGCTGCAGCATTCTCCGCTTCTGCAAAGGAGAAAATCGAAGCCGCAGGAGGAAAGGCCGAGGTGATCTAAGGTGATTGAAACCTTAAAGAACGCTTGGCATATTCCGGAACTCCGCAAGAAGATTCTGTATACCCTGATGATTCTTGTGGTGTTCCGAATCGGCTCTTCCATTCCGGTTCCGTATATTGATACAGTCGCTCTGGCAGAATATTTTTCGAAGGTATCGTCCACGATGCTTGGCTATATGAACGTATTCTCCGGCGGCGGCTTGTCCAGAGCAACGATCTTCGCTCTGTCGGTCACCCCGTATATCAACGCATCCATTATTATTCAGCTTTTGACGGTCGCCATTCCGGCGCTGGAGCGTATGGTGCGTGATGGTGGCGAAGAAGGTCAAAAGAAGCTGACTGCGATTACCCGTTACATGGGTGTCGGCTTCGGTCTGCTTCAGGGTTATGCATACTATATGCTGCTTCGCTCGGAACACCTGCTGAAGTACACCGATTTTATGCATGGCTTTGTCATTGTCCTGACATTCACTGCCGGTACGGCGCTGATCATGTGGCTTGGTGAACACATCACGCAGAACGGTGTCGGCAATGGTATCAGCATCATTCTGTTCGCAGGCATTGTGTCCCGTGGACCGTCGATGATTACCAGCTTGTACGAGATGATCCGAAACGGCGGTGTGAGCTATCTTGCAGCTGCTCTGGTTGTGATTGTTTCTCTGGCGATTGTGGTATTTGTCGTCTATATCTCGGATGCTGAGAGAAGAATCCCGATCCAGTACGCAAAGCGGATTGTGGGCCGCAAGCAGTATGGTGGCCAGTCCACGCACCTGCCAATTAAGGTCAACGCCTCCGGCGTTATGCCGATTATCTTCGCGGCCTCGATCATGTCGCTGCCGTCTACCATTGAAATGATGGTAAGCCCCAGACCTGGTAGCTTTGGAGAGAAGATTTTCGCGCTATTCCATTCGACCAATCCGTTCTACATTGTGCTTTATGTGCTGTTGATTTTTGCGTTTAGTTATTTCTACGCGACGATCCAGTTCAACCCGATCGAGATTTCCAACAATCTGAAGAAGAACGGTGGATTTATTCCGGGCTTTCGTCCGGGCCGCCCGACGTCGGAGTTTATTATGAAGGCGCTGGGTAAGGTCACCTTCATGGGTGCGATCTTCCTTTCTATTGTTGCAGCTGTTCCGCTGGTGATTGGTGCGTTCAACACCAGCCTGAGCAATGTAGCAATCGGCGGCACTTCGGTGCTGATCGTTGTCGGTGTCGCATTGGAAACCGTCCGTCAGATTGAATCGCAGCTGATGATGCACAACTACAAGGGATTCCTTGAATAAGAAATGATGTTTGGTAATCGGTGCGGATGGAGATTGGAACCCCAATTGTCCATTCACACCGATTTCCGATATTGACTCCTGGAAAATCTATTCAAAATTACGAACCAAATTCGAGAAAAAAAGATTGAATTTCCGGCTCGTAGACGGTATAATAGAGAGGATCGAATAATATGAAGCTCGTTCTTTTGGGCGCTCCGGGCGCAGGAAAAGGTACTTTGGCGGCAGTTCTCATTGAGAAGATGGGGGTCCCGTCGATTTCTACCGGCAACATGCTCCGTGAGGCCATCAAAAACGGAACTCCGCTCGGACTGAGTGCGAAGAAGTACATGGACGCTGGCGACCTCGTCCCGGACGAAGTGGTCATCGGTATGATTCAGGAACGTCTGGCACAGCCGGATTGCGCAAACGGCTGTATTCTGGATGGTTTCCCGCGCAACATCCCGCAGGCGGAGGCTCTGGAAAAGGTTGTAGCAATGGACTGCGCGCTCTCTCTGGAGATTGACGATGAGATCATTGTGAAGCGTATGACAGGCAGACGCGTATGCCTGAAGTGCGGTGCAACCTATAATGTGAACAGTGCGGAAATGGCACCAAAGCAGGACGGCGTTTGTGATAAGTGCGGCGATCCGGTTGTCATCCGTAAGGATGACGCTCCGGAGACGGTGCTGGCGCGCCTTGCCACCTATCACGAGCAGACGGAACCTGTCAAGGGCTATTATGCAAAGCTGGGTAAGCTGAAGAGCATTGAGATCGACAACGATTTCGAGCGCACGAAGCGACTGGCTTTCGAAGCACTGGGAATATAACGAGATGATTAGAATTAAGTCCAGCAAAGAGCTGGAGTTGATGCGGATTGCAGGACGAATTACCGCCGAAGCGCGAGCTGCGGCGGCTCGTGCTGTTAAACCGGGGGTCACAACAGGTGAGATCGACAAGATAGTTCGTGCTACAATCGAAAAGGCCGGTGCAGTACCGTCCTTTTTGGGGTATGGCGGCTTTCCCGGCAGCGCCTGTATTTCGATCAACGATGAAGTCATTCATGGCATCCCTTCGCGGTCCCGTGTCATCCACGAGGGAGACCTGGTCAAGGTAGACGTTGGCGCATATATCAATGGATTCCACGGCGACTGTGCCGCGACCATTCCGTGCGGCAAGGTTTCTGACGAGGCGCGCCGGCTCATCGAAGTGACCCGACAGAGTTTCTATGAGGGTATCAAGTTTGCCCGGAAGGGTAATCGTATATCAGACATTTCCCACGCCATTCAGGAGTATGTAGAGGCAAACGGTTTTAGTGTCGTTCGCAGCTATGTCGGACATGGTGTTGGCGCACAGCTGCATGAAGATCCGGAGGTTCCGAATTTCGGCCGGCCGGGGCACGGCATGCGGTTGATGCCTGGAATGACCCTCGCCGTTGAGCCTATGGTGAACGTTGGTACGTATGAAGTGAAGCGTCTGTCTGATGGCTGGACCGTCAAGACAAAGGATGGAGCACTTTCTGCGCACTACGAAAACTCAATTGCAATTACATCGGGCGACCCAATCATTTTGACTTGCCTGGAAAACGGAGAAGTACTGTAATGGCAATTGATGTATCCGACATTGTGATCTCGCTGCGCGGCAGAGATCAGGGAAAACGCTTTCTTGTCGTGGCGACGGAGGACGACTATGTCTTTCTCGCGGACGGTGCGGCACGGAGGGCGGAAAAACCGAAACGAAAAAAACGGAAGCACATTCAGTTTTGCGCGCACAGTGCGGCTGCTCAGCAGCTGCTGGAGGGCGGTCGACGCCTGACAAATAGTGAGATCCGCCGCGCCCTTGCGGAATGCGGGGCCGTAGACTACACTGAACGAGGGAGGGATTGAGATGCCAAAAGAGGACTTGATCGAACTGGAAGGTACCGTCATAGAGGCGCTGCCAAATGCCACTTTTAAGGTGGAACTTAATAATCCGGCCAAGCCGGTCATTCAGGCTCACATCTCCGGTAAGCTTCGAATGAATTATATCCGTATTTTGCCTGGCGATAAGGTAACGGTGCAGGTTTCTCCGTATGACCTGACAAAGGGCAGAATCACCTGGAGATCCAAGTAATGACGTCCGCTGTGTCGGATTGTCCAGCCTTACATGGAGGTTAATTCAATGAAAGTAAGACCGTCGGTAAAACCGATTTGCGAGAAGTGCAAGATCATTCGCCGCAAGGGCCGCGTAATGGTCATCTGCACGAACCCGAAGCACAAGCAGAAGCAGGGCTAATTCCCACAGTACCACACAGGAGGTAGTTAATTATGGCAAGAATTGCCGGTGTAGACCTTCCGAGAGAAAAGCGCGTAGAGATTGGCCTGACCTATGTCTACGGCATCGGACGGAAGCTGTCCAACGAGATTTTGAAGAAAGCAGAGATTAACCCGGACACCCGTGTTAAGGATCTGACCGAAGCGGAGGAAATCAAGCTCCGTGAAGTAATTCATGATTATACGGTTGAGGGTGACCTCCGCCGCGAGGTCGCAATGAACATCAAGCGACTGGTTGATATTGGTTCCTACCGTGGCGTACGCCACAGACGTGGTCTGCCGGTTCGCGGCCAGCGTACCAAGACCAACGCTCGTACTCGCAAGGGTCCGAAGAAGACCATTGCAAATAAGAAGAAGTAAGGAGGGGAACTGAACAATGGCTAAGGCACAGAAGAAGGGCGCAGTATCCAGAAAGCGCCGTGTATCCAAGAACATTGAGAAGGGTGCGGCTCATATCCGTTCCTCCTTCAACAATACGATTGTCACGATCAGCGACCTCAACGGCAATGCGATTTCCTGGGCATCCGCTGGCGAGATGGGCTTCCGTGGCTCGAGAAAGTCGACTCCGTTCGCAGCGCAGACCGCAGCTGAGACTGCTGCAAAGGCTGCTATGGAACATGGCCTGAAGACGGTTGAAGTTTACGTTAAGGGCCCGGGTTCCGGACGCGAAGCTGCGATCCGTGCACTTCAGGCAACCGGCCTTGAGGTAACGATGATCAAGGACGTTACCCCGATTCCGCACAACGGCTGCCGTCCGCCGAAGAGAAGACGCGTTTAATAAGGAGGAAAAAGACCTATGGCAAAGAATACGCAGCCGATTCTCAAGAGATGCAAGGCTCTGGGCATTTCTCCGGCCGTAATGGGTATCTCCAAGGAGACCAAGAGACAGCCGAAGCAGTCCAGAAGAAAGCAGTCTGAGTATGCAATGCAGCTCAACGAGAAGCAGAAGGTTAAGTTTGTATACGGCGTTCTGGAGACTCCGTTCAGAAATTATTATAAGAAGGCTGAGAAGACCGAAGGCAAGACTGGTGAGATCCTGCTTCAGCTTCTGGAGCGCAGACTGGACAATGTTGTATTCCGTCTGGGCTTTGCCAAGACCCGCCGCGAGGCTCGTCAGCTGGCCAACCACGGTCATTTTACGGTGAACGGTCAGAAGGTTAACATCCCGTCTTATCTGGTTAAGCCGGGCGATGTCATTGCTGTTTGCGAGAAGAGCCGTTCTTCGGCAAAGTTTAAGGCTCTGATCGAAGAGCTTGGTGCAACTGCCTGCCCGAAGTGGCTGGACAAGGAAAAGGACAGCTTTGAAGGCAAGGTTGTCGCTATGCCGCAGAGAGATGACATTGACTTTGACGTTGCAGAGCATCTCATCGTCGAGTTGTACTCCAAGTAATATCCCGCCCTCATTTGTTTTTATAATAATCGCCGACTGATAAGGAGGGTATCTTTAATGATCGAAATTGAAAAGCCCCGTATAGATTGCGAAGTACTGGAGGAAGACGGTTCGTATGGCAAGTTTGCTGTTGAACCGCTCGAGCGTGGTTACGGAACAACTCTAGGCAACTCCCTTCGCCGCATCCTGCTGTCTTCTCTTCCGGGAACGGCAGCCAGCAGCATCAAGATCGCCGGCGTACAGCATGAATTTTCCACGATCCCCGGTGTAAAAGAGGATGTGACGGAAATTGTGCTGAATGTCAAGGGCATCATCGCAAAGCTTCACTGTGACGGTCCAAAGACGGTATATATTGAAGCGAGTGGAGAAGGCGAGGTTACAGCAGGTGATATCCATACCGACGGTGAGGTGGAGATCCTTAATCCGGATCTGCACATTGCGACGCTGATGAGTGATGCACGTCTCTCGATGGAGATGACCCTGACCAAGGGCCGTGGATATGTTCCGGCAGAGCGCAACAAGCAGTATGCAACTGCAATCGGTGTGATTCCGGTCGACTCTATCTATACACCTGTTTATAAAGTAAACTACACAGTTGAAAATACTCGTGTCGGCAATATGACCGATTACGACAAGCTGACGC
>CAYLXH010000124.1:0-5898 GCA_964387535.1 uncultured Butyricicoccus sp.
GCGGACTTCGACGGTGACCAGATGGCAGTACACCTTCCGCTGTCGGCAGAGGCACAGGCAGAGGCCAGAATGCTGATGCTGTCTGCAAACAACCTGCTCAAGCCGCAGGATGGCAAGCCGGTTACTGTTCCATCGCAGGATATGGTTCTGGGTTCGTACTATCTGACGATTGACCGCGACACCGAGCCGGGAGCCGGCAAGATCTTCCGCGATGTCAATGAAGCGCTCATGGCGTACGACGAGGGCGTTGTTGGCATTCATGCGCCGATCAAGGTTCGCGTTTCCAAGGAAATCGACGGAGAGATCGTGACGGGTCTGATTGATGCGACACCGGGACGTCTGATCTTTAACGAGCGCATTCCGCAGGATCTGGGCTTTGTCGAGCGCAAGACCAAGCAGGATATGCTCAAGCTGGAGATTATGGAAACCTGCGGAAAGAAGCAGCTGGGCAAGATTGTGGATCGCTGCATTCGTCAGCATGGATTCCATCGCGCGGCAGAGGTACTGGATACCATCAAGGCGATGGGCTATAAGTACTCCACCAAGGGTGCACTGACCGTATCGTTCTCGGATATCTTCGTTCCGGAAGAAAAGCCGGCGCTGATTGCGGCATCCGAGAAAAAGGTCGCACAGATTGACAAGAAGTATAAGCGCGGTTTCATCACGGACCAGGAGCGTTATCGTCTGGTCGTCAAGGAGTGGGAAAAGACCACCAATGACGTCACGGAAGCGCTGACAGAAAACATGGACCGATTCAATCCGATCACCATGATGGCGCAGTCCGGTGCCCGTGGTTCGATCAACCAGATTCGTCAGCTGGCTGGCATGCGCGGACTGATGGCGTCTGCTTCCGGTAAGACGATTGAGATCCCGATCAAGGCAAACTTCCGCGAGGGTCTGTCGGTATTGGAGTACTTTATCTCCGCACGAGGCGCTCGTAAGGGCTTGGCCGATACCGCATTGAGAACGGCAGACTCGGGTTACCTGACCCGTCGAATGGTAGACGTTTCGCAGGATGTTATCATCCACGAGGAGGACTGCCATGCGACATCGGGCATTTGGGTTGAAGATATTATGGAAGGCAATTCCGTCATTGAACCGTTTGCAGACCGCCTGGTCGGCCGTTATACGGTCAACGATGTGCTGCATCCGGAAACCGGCGAAGTGCTCCAGAGCAAGGAGAAGATGATGACCGAAGAGGATGCGGCGCGGATCATTGCCGCAGGCATCAAGCGTGTCGAAATTCGCACGGTTCTGCAGTGCCGTGCCCGTCAGGGTGTGTGTGCACACTGCTATGGGTCCAACCTGGCCTTTGGCACGGATTGTGCAATGGGTGAGGCCGTCGGCATCATCGCCGCACAGTCCATCGGTGAGCCGGGCACGCAGCTGACCATGCGTACGTTCCACTCCGGCGGTATTGCCGGTTCGGATATCACGCAGGGTCTGCCGCGAGTTGAGGAACTGTTTGAGGCGAGAAAGCCGAAGAAGGTGGCGACGCTGGCAGAAATCGGCGGCATTGTCTCGATTGAGGAGTCCAAGCGCACGACGGTCAAGACGGTCAACATTGTAAACGGTGAGACCGGTGAGTCCAAGAGCTATCAGCTGGCTTCCTCCTCCGGCATTCGCGTTGAGGACGGAGAAGAAGTTCAGAAGGGTCAGCAGCTCAATGAAGGTGCGCTGAATCCGCATGATATTCTGCGTATTCTGAATCCGACGGCAGTTCAGGACTATCTGATTAAGGAAGTCCAGAAGGTATACCGTCAGCAGGGTGTTGACCTGAACGACAAGCATGTTGAGGTTATCGTCCGGCAGATGATGCGTAAGGTTCGCGTGGAAGAAGCGGGCGATGCCGAGCAGCTGCTGCCGGGTTCCGTGATTGACCGCTTTGAGTTTGAGGACGCATACAATGCAGTTTTGGCACGGATCGAAGCCGGCGAGACGGATCTCCAGTTGCCGGAGAGCACGCCGACCCTGATGGGTATTACGAAGGCTGCGCTGGCAACGGATTCGTTCCTGTCCGCCGCCTCGTTCCAGGAAACGACGCGTGTGCTGACCGACGCCGCGATCAAGGGCAAGATTGACCCGCTGACCGGTCTGAAGGAGAATGTCATCATTGGTAAGCTGATTCCGGCCGGTTCCGGTCTGAAGCAGTACCGTACAGGACATTACGAAGAAGTAGTACAGATGGATTAAGCCATTTTGTCTGCGGACATACTAGTAGCAGCGCCCGTTCGATTGGTCGAACGGGCGCTGCTGTTGTTTGACCGAGTGTGCTGTCGGAAGATGGGGACAAAAAAATTCTCCCCGGTCGTTGGAGAGAATGAACCGGGGAGAGGAAGAGAAAAGGTGCGCAGCCACAGCAATATGGGACAGCCCATACAAAGGAAACAACGGGGCTGTGGCTCGCAGGATGGGAAGCCATGCTTCCCTTTCTAAAAACATCATAAAAGATAACGAAGCAGAATACAATGATATTTTCGATGATGGTGTTGATGTTTTCTGCTTTTTTACTGTCTTGCCGGATGGAATCTCGTTTGTTACAATAAGGAAAAGTAAGGAGGTGTTACGATGGATTTTGAGGAAACTGGTGTGGTCGAACCGTCGGTTCGGTACTTTGAGACGCCATCGTCCATGGCGCGGGAATTATTTTTCTATGTGACACGGCGGGGAGATTTTCATGTCACGAAGGAGTACTACTTTCATTTTCGCTGTAAGACCGCGCAGGAAGAAAGTCATCATTTCTCCTTTATGCTGTTCGCTGTTCTCGCTGGAGAGATCCATGTGGAGGCCGGCGATCGGAAGTATGTAGTTCATCCGGGAGAGTGTACGATGCTGGACTGTCGGGAGCCGCATTTGTATTATTCGGAAACGAACAGCCGGTATGTGTGGATTCATTTTGACGGGATTGACGCGCGACGATTTTACGAGTACATTTTGCGTGTGCATCAGCGGCCGCCGTTTGCGGTTCCTTATGAAGGATTTTCCAATGACCTCCGTCGATTGATTCACAGCCAGGGGATTACCACAGAGTCGGAACGGTCTCAGATGGTATACAGTCTGCTGTGCAGTCTGGCGGTTGCGCCAGAGGACAAGAGCCGGCTGGAGACATCTCCGGTCATGCTGGCGATGGACTATATGCAACAGCACTTGTTGGAGCCTCTGTCGGTGGCGGAGGTAGCCTCCTGGGTTCATATGAGCCCTTCTCATTTTTCGCGCTTATTCCGACAGAAGACCGGGTATGCGCCGCATGAATACCTGGTGATTCTGCGCCTGAATCATGCCAAGCATTTGCTTGCAACAACCGATCAGACGGTGCGGCAGATTGCATTTCAATCGGGATATCACAGTGAGGGGAATTTTATCAAATCATTTGTGGAAAAGGTTGGAGTTACACCGGGTCAATTCCGTGCGGGAATGTAAGCCAATCATAGCTTCAAATCGGAAAATGTCTGTGGATAAAAGCAGACAAAATTTGATTGCAGATGTATGCCTGCCTCATGGGAAAATCATGACCGGCATGTGGCAGAATTGCTGTTTCGCAGTGAGGATTTTTGCCGAGCAGAGTTAACGATGTTTTCATGTCCTTGATTTCTTTTTGCCCGCAGAGCGCCAGCATTGGGACGGAGAGAGAAAAATAGGCGGGAAGCGTGCGCAGATCCAGCGTGTTGATAAAGAAAGATTGGTATACCGAAGCGGTGATGTCCTTGCTGTACGCAACCAGATATTCTGTCTCCTTCCTGGTAAAATGCCAATAGTTGGCTTGCAGTCGCATCAGCCAACTTTGGTGGAGCAGAGCGGAGGAGATTCCTGCAAAGCGGCAGTACCGATAGATGGAACGGGGCGATGGGGTGATCCACGCGCTCAAAAAAACGGCAAAGAAAAACCGTTCCGGATGCGCAGCGACCAACCGGATGGCGAGCTGAGCACCGAGAGAGTGACCGATTACGCCGATCTGCTCATTCGGATAGTGTTCGACGATGGTCGCAAACAGTTCGTCGGTCAGCCGATGCGGATCATATGGAATTCCGGCAGCCTTTCCGGCGCCGTCGAGATGCGGAACGATCAGATGATACGTTTCTGACAGGCAGTACTGCTGAGAAAAGGTATCCAGTACGCCGGCACCGTGCAGCAATAGAATGGAAGGGAGCCCTCTCTGCCCATATTCCTCTACATATAGCATGGCATGTATCTCCTTCCTGCGGACTTGGACCGCGTTCCTATTGCCAGTATACATGGAATGATACATGTTGAACAGATACCAGTCAATCACTGACGTGACGAAACAAAAAGTTTTTTTGCGTAACAACGAGGAGTGTGGTATAATTATTTTGTTCGGAGTCAATGATTGGTTATGCTGTTCATAAGAAAAGGAGGCCGCAGATGCTTCGTCACATGCCGGAAGATTGGGAACGCGCAGAGCATTTTGCGTACTATCAGAATACCGTATTCACCCGTTATAACCTGAATGCCGAAGTGGATATCACGGAGACGGAATACCGGAGACGGGAATTAGGATTACGCTTTTATCCGGTGTTTCTCTGGCTGGTGATGAACACAGTAAATCGCTGGAAAGAGATGCGCATGACAACTGATGCGCAGGGGGCGCCTGCTTACTGGGAGCATTGCGTTCCGGTCTATCCAATTTTCCATGACGATGATCACACGTTTTCTGATCTGTGGACCGAATGGAATCCTGAATTTGGGGCGTTTTATCGCGCGGTTGTCGCGGATATGGAGCAATACGGTGAGGTGCATGGCATCAAGGCGAAGGCCGGGCAACCGCCCAATTTTACACCGGTCTCGATGGCCCCCTGGATCTCGTTTACCGGGCACGGCAGTGATACGTTTACTGCACCGCAGCAGCTGTTCCCCATTATCGTCGGAGGACGGATGTTCCAGCGGGATGGGCGCGTCCTGCTTCCGCTCTCGATCTCATGCAATCATGCTGCCGCCGATGGGTGGCATACCTCGCAGGTTTTACTGGAAATAGAGCGCACGGCGGGACAGCCGGAACAGTGGCTGCACGTTGCGAAATGAAAGAATTCGTGTGCTGACCTGCATCGCGGATTTGACATGTTTTTTGAACCCTAGAACAAAAGTTTTTTGGGTTTGTGCAAAAATCATGAATGAAACGGTGAAAAACGGGAATCCTATTTCTGTTTTGTAAAATCGAAAAAAAGTGATTGACAGAGAAACATTCTTACGCTACAATAAACGAGTATGCGATAAGGAGGTAGTTCTATGCTTTCACAGCTCGCAACAGCGGCGAAAGTCGTAGGCGTCAAGCAGTCCAAAAAGACAATTCGTGACGGCGGCGCTGTGCATGTATTCATTGCACAGGACGCAGAACAGCGGGTGACCGCGCCGATCGTGGATCTGTGCCGGGAGCACGGAGTTGAAGTGACGGAAGTTGCTTCCATGAAGCAGCTGGGCGCAGCCGCTGGCATCGCAGTCGGGGCCGCTGTCGTGACGGTCACCGCATTTCAGTAAGATTTTAACGGGTCACCCCCGTTGAAATATGATATTCTATATTTGAGGAGGTGCAATGAATGCCAACCTTTAACCAGCTCGTACGCAAGGGTAGACAGGAAGTTGCCTATAAGTCCACTGCTCCGGCTCTGCAGGTAGGCCTGAATTCTCTGAAGAAGAAGCAGACCAATCAGTCCGCTCCGCAGAAGAGAGGCGTCTGCACGACGGTCAAGACCATGACCCCGAAAAAGCCGAACTCTGCACTTCGTAAGGTAGCCCGTGTTAAGCTGACCAACGGTATGGAAGTTTCCGCTTACATTCCGGGTATCGGCCATAACCTGCAGGAGCACTCTGTTGTTATGGTTCGCGGCGGTCGTGTTAAGGACCTTCCTGGTGTCCGTTACCACATCATCCGCGGTACCCTCGACG
>CAYLXH010000125.1:0-5849 GCA_964387535.1 uncultured Butyricicoccus sp.
TCAATCAGGCGCAGAAGATTGTCATAGCTCAGCCGGGCTTTCTGTTCCGCAGCCAAATCTTCAAAGAGGTCGGCAATCGGATCACCGGTACTTTGAAGCATATTGGCAGTAAACGGAACGCCTCCCGCAGATTGAGGATAGACACCGGTTGTGTGATCGACAAAGTAGGCATCAAATCCGGATTTGCGGATCTCGTCGTAAGAGAGACAACGAGTCAGTTGATGGATCATGGAAGCGATGATCTCCTGATGTGCCAGTTCTTCCGTTCCGATATCCGTGAGTGAGGCCTTGCCGATGTCGTAGGGTTGGGCAAAGCGCTGGTTGAGATAACGTGTGGAGGCGCCAAGCTCTCCGTCTGGACCGCCCAGTTGGCTCATAATGAGTTTTGCGGCGGCTGGATCCGGATTTTTGATTTTTACCGGGTACTCAAGAATCTTCTTATAATCCCACATCCGTTATCGCGCTCCTTCCCAAGGCCAGGGGCCATCTACCCAGTTCCAGCGGTCGCCGAAGGAATAAGAATGGGTAAGCGGACCAAAATGTGTTTCGTACTCTTGCTCGGCCTGTCGGCAGAGCTCCTGCATGTGTTGAAAATAATTCAGCGCAGCGGCATTGTCGGGATGGGTGTCGAGAAACAGCGCAGCGTCGATGACAGCGAACTGATGCTGCTGTACGTTGCAGGTAGCGTGCTCACGTTCCGTCACGGCGGACCGCCTCCTCTCCGATGAAAGGTTTGTCGAGGTCGGCAAAGATCGTCCCGCGGGCGAGTGCGACCTTGACTTCATAGATGTTTTGCCATTTCTGGCGGGGGACATAGGCCATTGCGAGCGATAAGAGGTGTTGTGGGATTTCATCGAATCCACCTCCTGACGCCGGCACTGTGGATTTGACTGCTTGTTCTGCCATGGAATTCCCTCCGTTTCTATTGAGCAGACTGCTCTGCTTCATCGTATGCAGCGTCGAAAAAAGGGTGAATATAAAAGGATTTACCAACAGAACAATCGATGAGGATGCAAGGAATGGCAATCACAATCGACTAACTATGTAGGTAGATTATGATCGCTTGATGAAATCGGGATGGTATGATACATTATAGACAGAATCAAAAACGCAACTGTGGGCAGGAGAGTACAATGGCTTTTGATTTTAAGAAAGAGTATAAGGAATTCTATATGCCGAAGAAGAAACCGGAAATCGTGACGGTTCCGTCTGCGAATTATATCGCAGTCAGAGGAAAAGGCAATCCCAACGAGGAAGGCGGAGCCTATCAGAAAGCGGTCAGCGTTCTGTATGCCATCGCCTACACTTTGAAAATGAGCCATAAGACAGATCATAAAATCGAGGGCTTCTTTGAGTATGTGGTACCGCCTCTGGAGGGATTCTGGTGGCAGGATGGCGTGGAGGGGGTAGACTACGCCGATAAATCCACCTTCCACTGGATTTCCGTCATCCGCCTGCCGGATTTCGTTACCAGACAGGACTTTGATTGGGCGGTGGAGACGGCGACCAAAAAGAAAAAGCTGGACTGTTCCTCGGCGGAGTTTTTGACCGTTGAAGAAGGCCTGTGTGTTCAAATCATGCACATTGGACCGTTTGACGACGAACCTGCCACCGTTGCACGGATGGATGACTATCTGGAACAGAACGGCTATTGCGATGAATTCAGCGAAACCAGACTGCATCATGAGATTTACTTATCCGATGCAAGAAGAGTTCCGCCCGAAAAATGGAAAACGGTAATTCGACACCCCATCAAAAAGGCGTAATCACAGGGATGAGGGAGGAAATCATTCGTGTTTCAAGATAACATTGTGGTCATTACCGGCGGTGCCGACGGCATCGGAAAGTGCATCCGGGAAGAATTTGAAAAGACCGGAGCAAAGGTCTGTGTGATTGACATTGCGGACAATCCCTACTTTGTGGGAGACATCGGCGATGAAGCGACCCTGCGCCGGTTTGCGGAGAAGGTCATTGCGGAGTATGGCAGGGTAGACTGTCTGATCAACAATGCACCGCCGCTGTTCAAGGGGATCAACGAATGTACCTACGAGGAGTTTAATTACGCTCTGCGGGTGGGTGTTTCTGCGGCATTTCTGCTGACCCAGCTGTTCCTGCCGTATTTCGCCCCGGGAGCCAGCATCATCAATATTTCGTCCTCCCGTGACCGCATGAGCCAACCCCAGAGTGAAAGCTATTCTGCCGCAAAAGGAGGTATTTCCGCCCTGACTCATGCGCTGGCGGTAAGCCTTGGCGGCAAGGTGCGTGTAAATTCTATCTCTCCCGGCTGGATTGATACCGATTACACGGTCTATGAAGGCGCGGATGCCGTGCAGCAGCCCGCCGGACGGGTGGGCAATCCTCTGGATATTGCCAACATGGTGCTGTTTCTGTGTTCCGACAAGGCAGGTTTTATCACTGGAGAAAACATCTGCATTGACGGCGGCCAGACCCGATTGATGATCTACAACAACGATTTTGGCTGGACATATCAGCCTTAAGAAAAGGAGAATGACTTATGCTGGAAATTGGCATGAAAGCACCGGAATTTGCCCTGAGCGACAAGGACGGTAACTCCGTGAGCCTGTCGGATTTTCTGGGAAAGAAGGTCGTTTTGTATTTCTACCCTAAGGACAACACCCCTGGCTGTACCCGGCAGGCCTGCGCTTTTGCCGCTGCCTATGAGGGGTTCCGATCCAGAGATGTTGCGGTCATCGGGATCAGCAAGGATTCCGTGGCTTCCCACCTGAAATTTGCCCAGAAACACAATCTGCCCTTCCTTCTGCTCTCCGACCCGGAGTTACAGGCCATTCAGGCCTACGGTGTCTGGCAGGAAAAGAAGCGCTGCGGCAAGGTCAGCATGGGCGTGGTGCGCTCCACGTTCATCATTGATGAGCATGGCAACATTGAGAAAGTCATGCCCAAGGTAAAGCCTGACACCAACGCCGCCGAGATTTTAGCGTATCTCGCAGGAGAGTGATCATGCGGATTATCATCTCACCGGCCAAGAAAATGAAGGTGGACACAGACGGTCTGCCCTGGCGGGATCTGCCTGCGTTCCTGTCCAAAACCCAGCAGCTCGCCAAAGCCTTGCAGGCAATGGGCTATGACGAGCTGAAAACGCTCTGGAAGTGCAATGACAAAATCACCGCGTTGAACGTGGAGCGGCTTGCCCACATGGAGTTAGATACCCGTCTGACCCCGGCAGTATTATCCTATGAAGGCATCCAGTATCAGTACATGGCGCCCGATGTATTTACACAGCAGGAATTTGACTATGTGCAAGAGCATCTGCGTATTCTGTCCGGGTTTTATGGTGTTTTAAAGCCCTTTGACGGTGTGACACCATACCGTCTGGAAATGCAGGCGAAGCTGAGCACGGGCGAGGCAAAAGACCTTTATGGCTTCTGGGGCAGTAGCCTTGCCGAACATCTCTTTGCCGAAACAGACTGCATCCTCAATCTGGCCTCCAAGGAATATAGCCTGTGCGTGTCCAAGTACCTGCTTGAACCCGTTCGGTTTATCACCTGCGTCTTTGGAGAGGAAAAAGACGGCAAGGTGGTGGAGAAGGGAACCATGTGCAAGATGGCCCGGGGAGAGATGGTGCGCTATATGGCGGAGAAGCAGATCGAAAATCCGGAGGAAATCAAAGCCTTTGACCGACTGAATTACCGACTTGACCAGGCCCGTTCCAACGATGAACTGTTTGTATTTCTCCGGGATGCAAGCAAAGGTTGACAAAACATAACCTTGCGTATTCGATGCAGAGTACGCAAGGTTTTCCGTATAGAAAAAAGCCGTCTCCGTGTTTCGGAGACGGCGGAAGTGGAACGGTTATAGTTCTAATTCATCCATATGTTTTGCTGCAGTCACAATCATGTCGGCGCAGGTGTCCACCCCGAGCAGACCGCAGTCCAGGCTGAGGTGATAGTTGTGATAGTCGCCCCAAACCTGATCGGTATAATATTTGTAGTATGTTTTTCGGTTTCGATCTTTTTGTTCCAAACGTTTTTGGATGCTGACGGTAGTTTCGCCATAGCGCGCGAGAACGCGGGCAGCGCGATGTTTCATATCAGAGTAGATAAAGACATTCAACGTCAGAAAACCGTGTTCCTTCAGGATATAATCCGCGCACCGACCCACAATGACACAGGGACCGTGTTCCGCATATTCCCGAATCAGGTTGGACTGAATACGGAAGATCTGATCCTGCGGATCTTCGTAATAGGCGGTGGAGGAGAGGGTCCAGCTTCCAAACCATTTGTTGGCACGGGATGTGTATTCCCCCTGTTCTGAGACAATGCGTTCGTCAAAGCCGCTCTCTTTGGCGGCCTGAGAGACAATCTCGTTGTCATAGAAAGGAATGTTGAGAAGCTCAGAAACTTTTTTGCCGACGGAATGGCCGCCGCTGCCAAATTCACGGCTGATAGTGATAACAGGATACATAGAGAATCCTCCTTTATGGGATGCTGATTTGGATAGGACGATGATATGTGATCATGGCAATCGGATGGAAAAGAAAACGCGTAGGTCCATGTTCTGGACTCACGCGTTTCTGGCGTTCGATCAGAAGTGTGGATTGACGAGATACGGAAGTGGGCTCAGCCCTTCTCGTTTTGCAGTCGGCGGAGCAGCGTTTGAAACTCCTCATAGGTGCCTCGACCTTCGGTAAACGCATTGGCAGAAGCAGCGGCCAGAGAATACTGGAATGCGTCAATCATATCGTGGTGCTGATGATAACCGGAAATGAATCCAGCCAGCATGGAGTCACCGCAGCTGACGGTGTTGCGAACCTCGCCGTGCATCGCGCTGTGCCGATAGACATCGCCCGCCTGCGTGACAAGTACTGCGCCCTCCGCACCGAGTGTGACCAAAACATTGCGTGCGCCCATCTGCTGAAGGCTTTTGGCGTTGCGAATGATATCGTCGATGCTTTCCGGCTGCGCATAGAAAATATCCGTCAGCTCCTTTTTGTTTGGCTTGATCAGAAATGGATGGTATTTCAGTGTGTTCAGAAGCAAAGGCCCTTTGGCATCGACAATAATGTTGAGATCTTTTTCTGCGAGCTCCCGCATTAAATCCCCGTATACGGTATCGCGTGCGCCGCGGGGAATGGCTCCGGAGATCACAAGTGTGTCGCCATCCTGGAGGGCCTGAAGCTGACCGGACAGAGCGGCCAGATCATCCGGTGTAATTTTGGGACCCAGACCATTGATGGAGCTTTCCAGACCGTGCATCATCTGAACGTCAATTCGACTGTAGCCGTGGGGGAGGTGAATGAAGTCGTTTTTCACTCCATCGAGATCCATCAGACGACAGATTTCATCACCGGTAAATCCGGCGACAAAGCCGAGAGCGAGATTTGGTTCTTGAAGAATATGTAGTGCGTATGAGACGTTGATTCCCTTGCCGCCGGGGATTAATCGGTCATATTTTGCTCGATTGGTTCGTCCGGATTGAAAATCTGGTACCGAAACAATATAGTCCAGACACGGATTTAACGTGACAGTATAGATCATGGGGTTGCTCCTCCCAATCCGAAGAGTTTACGGATTGCCGGCATTGATGTTAAAAAATGCACAAAGCAAGTCGCTTATTGTTAGATTCATTATAACATGTTGTCCAAAAAAGTGTAAAGATTTCTGAGGAAAGTTTACCGTTAATTCAAAAGTTTTTCCCGAATCAGACACAATTTTGAAAAGATAACGGACGAAGTGTGGAGAAATGAAAAAATTTTGAAATGGAGTTGACTTTTAAAGAGTAAGTATGCTATAATAAATCTCGCGTAACACGGAGATTCGATACGGAGAGGTATCGAAGTGGTCATAACGAGGCGGTCTTGAAAACCGTTT
>CAYLXH010000126.1:0-5826 GCA_964387535.1 uncultured Butyricicoccus sp.
TGTGCGTACCGAGTGTCCGAAGTGCGGTAGGCCTCTTCAAAAATTCAATGGCCATATTGGGTATTGCTCACAGCACAAATGGGTCTCACCCGCAGGTCTTGGCTTTGAGGCGGAAGCCGCCGAACAGAATCGTCAGGATGCAGCTGCAGTTGAACAGTCACGTTTGGAACAGATACGCCTGGAAGAAGAAGAAAAGGCACAGAAAGTTAGGGAACAGCATCAAAGTGCTGTACGCAAGGCAATTGTGGTTGTGGTTGCCTTGGCTTTGATTGCTGCCGCTGTGGTTTTCTTTGTCGTGCGTCCGAGCATAAATTATGGGAATGCTACCAATGTATTTGTCACTGGGGAGTATGAAGCGGCAAGAGATGGCTATAGCGCTCTGGGAAATTATAAGGATTCTGCTGCCCGTGTACTTCTGTGTGATGCCATGATAGATTTACAGGAAGGCCGCCCAGAAGATGCGGCTGCTAAACTGGATGAATTAACTAACGAAGGACAGGGGGATATAGCAAAGCAATTGGCCGATGCTTTACTGCCCGTTGTTTCAGACTGGAAGGCAAAAGGTCTCACGCCTCAGGCTTTACTGCTTTTGTTGGAAAAAGCAGATGTCATTGATCCAAATGGTACACTTGATATTGCTAAGCTGACAGAGGAAGGCCATACTGCTCTTCTGGACGGAACACAGTTGTCCACTTATGCAGATGATGTGAATGGCGATGGAGATCCAGAACTGATTGTCTTGAACTCAGATTACAGTGTAACTGTTTATCGCATGACAGAGGATGGCAATGTTCGCATAGCTGTTGATAACGAAATTGCAGCATCCTGCGAGATGACGTTCGGCAACAAATACAAGGATACGGATGTTAACTCGTCTGTCGCTTGCTTTGCAGAAGCTTATCGCCTCCTTCCCAATGATGATACTCGTTCTTCTTTGACTGCGGCATATCAACTTCGCTCCACCACTTATGAAAATGCCGGTGATATGGATGCAGCTATTGCCGATGCGAGGAACGC
The DNA here is from genome assembly GCA_964387535.1 of uncultured Butyricicoccus sp. Lineage (GTDB taxonomy): Bacteria > Bacillota > Clostridia > Oscillospirales > Butyricicoccaceae > Butyricicoccus_A. The sequence goes on from CAYLXH010000126.1 coordinate 1,018, forward strand.
CATGGAAGTTGCGGGGACAACAGAAGCCTTTGGATTCTTCTATGATGTCAATCTTCGCAATTGTAAAAACGGGCACGATGCTGCTACAGCTATCGCGATGTGGGATGAATTCGCTGCGAATTCTGTCACAGAGTTGACACGTTTCTCTGCAAAGAGCCGCTGGCAGGATGATGCGGCGCAGCTTCATATTACTCGTGCTGCAGAGCTTGCTGCGCAGAAAGACGAAGATTGTATTATTGAAATCCGTACCGCGGCTGAAATGGGAGCCGAAGTAACCAACGCGGTTGCTGAGGCTGAATCCCATTTTGAACCTGGCTTGTCTCTTGCACGTCTGCGACTGATGGAAATTGATTTATTAGGTTCTGATGCTGCAAAAGAACAGCTGATTCGTTCCAATATGGGCAACGAAGTTCGTACTGCGATCGTTGAATGGCAATCGCGCGGGATTAATCCTGCTGATGTTCCCGCGTTGATTCACCTGGCAGATGATCAGGGCATTGATTTGAGCGGCATCAATCGAGATGTTATTTATGAGGAAGCTGCCGTTGCATCTGCGGGAAATGTTGCTCAGTACTCCTTTGTTGATTGGAATGCTGATGGATATAAGGAACTGCTGACACTGGACGCTTCTGGCAAGCTGTCCTTGTATGGGACAGACGAGACATGGAAGATCATTTCTTCTATCGATACCAAGCTGCCTGGTTCCTCCTACACCATTGCTGATGAAGCCGCACCGCTCATTCTGATCCTGGCTTCTGAAAAAGATGAATTATTGGCCGTTACTGAAACAGATGGCAATCTGAGTACGCTATTCCGAGAAGCTGGCATCCGTCGCTATCAGGTGGATGGATCAACTATAACATTCTCTCGTCTGTTGGAAGGTTCCATAGCTCGTTACAACGATTACACCTATCAAGCATCTGGTACGAGCAATCGACCTGATCGAACGGGAATTGACTGGCAGCAAGCTGATTATCCCCAGCCTGAAAATGCGGCAGACGCGCTGCAACGTTACTTTGAGGCACGAGCTTACGATATTGTAGATGAGCAGCTCATTCTGACTGCTGAATCATCCATTCCTGGTGTTTTCAGCCTGGAAGCACTGAACGCTTTGCCGACTCCTGCCATTCCCGGGACAGTTGAAGCTGTAGCTTATCAGACAGAAGACAGTAGAACTCTATTTGAGGTGACTTATCCAGCTGGGACACTAACAGTTCGCACCTGGATCGCTGTTGAATATCTTGCTGGCTGGAAGATTGTTGGAGCAGCTGACACTTACGGAGCGGAACTTTCAATTAGCAATGTGGACTTCTCCGTACCGCTGATCAGCCTAAATACTGAAAATGAAGGTATTCTTTCTGCAAAGGGCGATAGAAGCACCTACAGGCTATTGATTCCTGCGGCTGGCAGGGTTGCTATGCTGTGGCAATCCGGGACTAAGGCGGTTTCGCGCACATCTCACACAGTCACTATGTATCGTGATTCTTTGGCTGGTGATGTGGTGTTCACCTATGACCTGCAGCCAAGTCCCAATAAACAGCAGAGCAAGGATGTATTCCTGGCAGCTGGTGTTTACTACATAACAGTTGAAGCAAAAAATTCGAATGCCGCCGCCTACCACTTGACGATAACCATGGAAGCTCAAACGCATGTGGAATTGGAGAATAATGACATCTATGTCAACGCCACACCAATGGAGCTAAATGCCGGTTATTCAGCGAGTTTATCCAATTCAAACGATGTTGACTATTTCTCCTTCGTACTGGATGCGACCAGCGCTGTTAATATCAGCCTCAGTTCCTCGGGGAACGGCAGCAAATCGACAGCATATACGGTTACTGCTTTGAATAGCGCAGATGGTGCTACGCTGTCCATGTTCAGTATGCCAGGTAACGCACAGTTGGCGGAAACGGGAAATCTCTATCTTTCATCCGGTACTTACTTTGTGAAGGTTGCCAAAGGAAGCTCCTTCACAAATGATGAGTATATTCTCACTGTCAACGTTTCTCAGAATGGCAATATGGAAAGTGAACCCAACAATACACTGGAAACTGCCAATGCCATTCCGGTAAACGAGGACGTCCACGCATCAATCGGACAGGAGGGTGATATCGACTGCTTTACCTTTACTTTGGATGGAGATGCTGTCATTCAACCCCGCTTCACGTTCAAGCCGACTGACAGCTCCTCCAAGACCTACGTGCTGACTCTGACGGACAGCAGCCGCTATGAATTGCTCAAGGTCAATATCGGCGGCAAGGAATCCACCAAGGTTATTGCGCCGGTTGCACTCACGGCGGGCACGTACACCGTGAGGATTGAGAATCCGAGGTTCATTAAGCAGGAATACACGTTGCATCTGGTCAGCATGGATGTGGCGGCCGCGGAGATAGAGCCGAACGATTCAGAGGCCCTTTCAACAGCGCTGCCGGTTGGAATGGCACGGACTGGCGTTCTCACATCGGATGAGGATGTCGATTACTACAAGGTGACCTTTGACACGCAGACAACCGCCACGCTGAAATTCAGCTTTGTCCAGAGCACAAGCAGGGATACTGCCTTTGTGCTGACAGTTGAACAGAATGGCAAAACACAGTGGACGACAAATATCAAAGGGGATACGGGAGGCTGTGAGCAACAGTTCCAGTTCCCGGCAGGTGAGTACTACATCAGAATAAAACCATCAACCTGGCTGGGTACAGTTTACACAATTGGATTGGAGTAAGGGGGTAATGGGTATGAAAAAGTCCTATACAGCAATGATGCTTGCACTGCTAATGCTTTTAGTGCCTGCCTTTAGCGCATATGCGGAGGGAACGGTCATCATTGGTCAACAGGAATCTGAGCAATCAACCCTTGGCGGCGAAACAGAGTTGAAGGTCGGTCAGGTAGAGAAAGTATCAGATGCCTATTCCATTGAATACAAAGAAACGCGCTGGTTTACGGATGAAAAGTTACAAGCAGGTTGGTATTTCTTTTATCTGACAAGCCAAGAGAATGGCGCGCCGCGTGTGAGATACGAGCATCCAGTCGGAACGACAACACCTGTTTGTATGTATTTCACCTATACAAATCGTTCCAAACAAAACGTTAACGTTCTGAAATGCGTCAAAGCTCAACTGGTATTTGATGATCACTATGTATTTGAGACAATGCCTCTACAGTTGAATCCTGATCAAGTAGCTGCTGATGGAGAGCCTTGTTCCTCGTCAAGTGCGGTCGATATTGAACCACTTGTTTCTGTACGGCTTGAATTTCTTACGCATGTCCCCTTTATTGTTAGAGATTCCGACAAACCGTTGGTACTGTATCTAACAATTGATGATTCTGATGTCTATGCGATCGATATAAGAAACACTGCCCTTTTCTGGGAGTAAGACAAGGAGGAACGAACGATGAAAAAAATCATTTGTCTTGTTCTGGTATGCATATTCATTCTGTCATCTGCAAGCATCTCATTTGCGGATACCGTGAAGATCGGAAAAGAGTACACGATTGAAGACGTATGCTCATTTACAGTGAATAGCGCTAAAGAGTATGACGTTTTTCTTAATCAAGAAAGCGGTGGTAACAAGCAGTGGATTGTGGTTTCTGCAGACATTCTTAATTGGCGCGATGATTCTTTCTACGTTAAGACAGAGACCAGTGCTAAAGTGATTTATGATGGAGAATTTGAGTACATTGCTGATTATCTATGGACTAAGCCTGTAGGAACCTATTATCGTGAACATGATGATTTTACGATATGGATTAGCGAATTTGATGCTAATGGGAAAATGTACATAACAGGCGATGATACATTATATGGTGACAAATGTAGCTCCAATGAAATCACGGTATGGGTTGATGCTAATGTTCTTTCCGGTGCTCTTTCCTATTATGATCCCATAACGGATGTATTTAATTATTATGAGGGTAATTCTCAGTTTGTCAGCCAAGATCCAAGCAAAACTGTCCTCAATCAATTGGAAGAGCGAACCTATTACTACGTTTTCCAAGTACCTGATCTTGTCGCGGAAGAAGAAGGCGCGCGTGAGTTGATCTTTACCGTGGCTGGAGAGGAATATGCATTCAGGTTCTGATACTTTTGTGGATAGTTAGCAAAGGAATAAGTCAGCCTTAAGGATGAAAAAGAATGGAGGACATCTCAATGAAAAAGTATTTCGCGGTACTCTCTCTGGTTTTAGTGCTCTGTCTGTGTGGTAGTGCGTTTGCTGAAGGGATGGGGGTTCAGGTTATTGGGGGACCGGAAACGAAAACTGAGCCTGTTTCATTGGATGATCTCAAACTGAATGCTCAAGCAATAATAGAAAACTATGGAGATATAGTGCTAACATCTTTTGAATACGCAAACTATCTTGGAAGATATTTTCAAGGAAATCCCGAAGTTGAATTTTATAGCAGAGATGAGCATTACTTTCTATCTGGCAATGAAGCAGAGTATGCCATATTGCGGGCGGATATAACGAATATTGCGGTAGCTCCGAAGGATTTTTTAGAACAATGCGAAGTAAAAGTGGTTTTCAATGATATATATGAATATGCTGGATGGTGCTTCCAGTATAATTATGACAATGGGATCAATGATCATGAATTATTTAATGCAGATGCAAAAAAGCAAAATGTAAACTGGGTTGTTGATAACGCAGATCGTTTTGCTATCAATCCGATGTATCAAGGGCACTATTGTTTTGGATGTACATTACCAAATGCTGTGGTGAATAGCAAGCAGCCACTCCGCATGGTCATTACCATTGACGGTAACGAACTCACATACAACATCCGCAAGTAACGAAAGGAGAATTGATA
>CAYLXH010000127.1:0-5754 GCA_964387535.1 uncultured Butyricicoccus sp.
TATATGGTCCGATTGCAGAATTAAACTGGAAACGGAAACCACGGTTTACCTGAACCTTGCCGTTGTCGTCAACCCAAGCAACGCGGAACTGAATACCGCGCTCCGGCTCAACAATGCGTTCAAATACGCCAGCCTCTACCAGATCCGGACGACGTTCTGCCACCGGCTGCAGAGATTCCAAAACTTCGTAGACAGCCTGCTGGAACTCCGGTTCATTCGGATTGCGCTTGCATACAGTGTCATAGACACCATGGAGATAGGTGTTCGTAATAGCCATTTTTAATTTTCCTCCATTACCAATGGTTTTTTCACATCTTCGATATGCATTTTACCACAATTCTACCCGTTTGAAAATGCAAAACTTGCACAAATTTGATATGTTTCTGAAACTTTCCTTCATTTTACACAGTTGTCCTTTATAATTTCCATATTTTCTTTCTTTCCGCCTGATTTCCTTCAATTTACGTCAATTTTGCAAGTCTCCCTTCTGAATATCTCATTTTCTGAACAGGAAGATGCAACCCCTGTTACTTATTTTTAAGTATTTCTCTCTATTTTCTTGTTTTTTCTTATTATTTCCAACTAATTTTTCGTCATTTTGACGAACCACGGCATGATTGTTCTGTCTTTTTTTCTTCCCATTCTGCACCTGCGCACCAATTTCCTGCAAAAAATTCAATCTCACTGCAAATAATTGATACAGAGCACATCCTTTTTTCCATCACTGCAAATGGAAATTGACTTTTCTTTTGACTTTCGTTATGATGAACATGTACGCAACCTCGTTTTTCTGTTCAATGTGAGGCTATTATGAAACAATATCTTCCGGCTCCTTCTGTGAAAACGGTAAAGAAACGGTTTTGGCGTTTTTTGCTCAACAGGCTCACCATTACCGCTGTGCTGATCCTACTTCAGATTGTCGCCATTGCACTCTTTTTAATTCATCTGCGTGGTCGCCTGGGCTATTTACTACCGCTCAGCCAAATACTCGGCGTCGTCATTGTCATTTGGCTTGTGCGAAAAAATGATAATCCATCCTATAAAATACCATGGATCATCTTAATTTTGAGCCTCCCTGTCGTCGGTCTTGTATTTTTCCTATTCTGGGGCAATACACCGTTTAACCGTGCCCGACTGGTCGAGATTCCAGACCGAGATATCGAGGAATTAGAGCAATTAAAAAAATCAGCCTCTCGTACGCTGTGCACCCGTCTGCCGCATCGCCGCCGTCTGTGCCAGTATCTGAATACTATTGGGCACATGCCAGCTTGGCAAAACACGGAAGTCGAGTACTATCCATTGGGAGAGTATCAATTTGAGGCAATGCTCATTGACCTCAAAAAGGCGGAAAAATTTATCTTTCTCGAATACTTCATCATTGACCCCGGAATCATGTGGGATTCTATCCTGAGTATTCTGATTGACAAAGCAAAACAGGGCGTGGATGTACGTATCATGTATGATGACGTCGGCTGCATGTCCACCCTTCCTCTGCATTATGATCGTGAACTTACCTCCTATGGCATTCAAGTCGTAAAATTCAACCAATTTGTTCCGCTGTTAAACACATATCTAAATTACCGGGATCACCGCAAAATGTGCATCATTGACGGCAACATTGGCTTTACCGGAGGAATCAACCTCGCCGATGAGTATATCAATCAAAAAATACGCTTCGGGCACTGGAAGGACACCGGCGTGCGTCTGTATGGTGATGGCGTATTCAATATGACTACACTGTTTCTCCAGCTCTGGGATTTTGCCACGAAAGATCACACCACAGATCTTTCTCCCTATCTCCCCACGGTTTCTGCGCAAACCGATGGATTTATTCAGACATTTGCCGATTCTCCTCTGGATGATTTCAACGTCGGCGAGACAGTGTTCATGAACATTATCAATAACGCGTCCCGCTATGTCTATATCACCACCCCCTATCTGACGCTGGACAACGAAATGATCACGGCGCTCTGCACTGCCGCCCAGTCCGGCATTGATGTCCGCATCGTCACTCCGGGCATTCCGGATAAAACCTCCGTCTATGCTGCCACCCGTTCTTATTATGCCCAGCTGATTCGGGCCGGCGTCCGGATTTACGAATATACTCCCGGATTTCTGCATTCCAAAATGATCGTTTCGGATAACGACATCGCGGTGGTCGGCACCATCAATATGGATTTTCGCAGCTTTTATCTGCACTTTGAATGCGGCACCGTATTCTATCGCTCCTCGATTGTCGACAAAGTAAAAGAGGATATTCTGGCCACCATTGAAGTATCCAGTGAAATCGACGAAGAATGGATTCATTCCTATCCCTGGATCAAATCCATCTATGCTTCGATCATGCGGCTGTTCGCTCCGCTTCTCTGATCATGTTCGGCCTGTTTCGTGCTCCCTTTCGGGGAGCACGTTTTAGTATTCCGATTCCCGCCGGAAGATATCATCTCCGTCATCTGAGTCAAACAGCGCTCCTACGTCACATCGAGTATAATCCTCCCCATTCACCTGTTCTCCCAGCCACCGAGCCAAATCATTATCCAAAATCAATTGTTCCTTTTTCTGTTTGCTCAGCCGCTTCACCCAGTATTCCAGCCGTGCTGCCTGCTTCCGGGTTCCACACTGCCACACCGCCTCCAGCTCTCTGGCTGTATGCCATCGCGTGTAACGCGCAGCTCGGTTTCCCTTTTCCAAATGCTCTTTCATCCGCCGCATGACATCCGTAGTGATTCCCGTATACAGCGAATCATCCTCGCACCGCAGCATATAAACATAAAACATATTGTGACACAACAACGTCCGCCAGCAAACCATTCTGCTGGCGGACGTTTCTCTCCTGTTATTCGTTCTCGCTTGGCTCGGATCCCTGTTCCGCCGCAGCGCTCTCCGAACAAGACGCAGAATCCGTGCTCTCTTCGGTTCCCGTGCCACGCCGCTTGTTGATGAAGCCCTGGACCGTATTCACCGCACCGGGAATCATCTCAATCAACCGGTCTGCACTGGTCTCCGCCGGCATATTAACCGGAATCATATGTGCATTGCCTTCCCGAACAACCAAAAATCCAATCGGCGTAATGCTCACGCCGGCACCACCGCCGCCGCCAAAGCAAAGCGGAGTGCTCTCCTTCGCATTGCGCGATTGAAAGTCCGACCCACCGGCCCCAAATCCAAACGTTACCTTGGACACCGGAATCAGTGTGGTGCCATCCGGGGTGTGAATCGGATCTCCAACAATGGTGTTGACATCCACCATTGACCGGATTTTGTCCATCGTTTCTGTCATCAAGTTATCAATTCCAGCCATTGTTCCTTACTCCTTTGCTTTCTCATGTTGTTCCTGTGTCATGCTCTTTCGTTCTTCCGGACTGAGTCGAACCGTTTTCCACAGATTCCAGAGCCCATGCCGATTGTTCCAAAAAACACGCGGATAACGAATCATCCGTGTCAGCACGCAAATATCAATACCCCATATCGTCTGTTGTGCATCAAAATCCGCGTCCAACACAATCTGTGTGTCCTTCAATACAAATCGGCGCTCCAATTCCGGGTAGAGTAGGCCTGTCAACGCACTCGTCGCACCAAGTAGTTCTCCCGTCTCCGCCGCATCCCGCCGATGCACTATCACGGTGACATGCAGTCGCTCTACCGTAAGTGCTCCAATCAAGTCATCCATCAACCGAAAGGCAACATCCAATACGTCATCCAGACGCAGACGTTTCCAATCCGCCCACGGTACCCTCTGCTTCTTTGGTTCTTGTTTGTTTTTCCTCGTCTGCAAACGATCTGTCCGTTTCTTTTTTTCACCGGTCGGACGACCCAACCGTTTGGTCACATGCAGAGGACCGATGCTTAACCGCAGACGAAGTGGAGGACCTTCCACATGTCTCCGAACTTGAACCCGCATCGGCAGACAGACGATAACAAGACAAAGCACAAGAAAAAGAGCCAAAATCCCGATCAACAGCAGACCGAGGAAATGCAGCGCCGTCCCCATCATGTCGATTCCTCTTTCTCATCCCATGTCCTATCCGTCTCCTGCTGTCCGTCCGGTTCCTTCTCCAGCTGACGCCGCTCCAACGCCTCCAATTCCGGAAGCTCCGGAAGCTCGTCCAGCGACGTAATGGAAAACGTGCGCAGGAACGCCGTGGTCGTCTGATACAGCATCGGGCGACCCGGAACGTCCAACCGTCCACACCCTTCAATCAGTCCCTTGTCCAGTAAGGTCAGAACCGTGTTCGAACTGTCTACCCCTCGCAGCTGCTCAATATAGGCGCGCGTCACCGGCTGGCGATACGCAACAATCGACAGCACTTCCAGCGCCGCGGCAGACAGGCTCGGGGAACGTCGGGTCTCCAGTGCACGTCGGATCGTCTCTGCATAGCAGGGACGCGACACCATTTGGTATCGCTGATCCAATCGTACAATCATCATTCCGCGCTGACCGGCATCGTATTCATCGGATAAGACAGCAATCATTCGACGCAGAACATTCTCATCCACACCGAGTACCTGCATCAATTTTTCCTCATGAACCGGTTCTCCCGAAGCAAACAAAACGCTCTCCAATTCACAAAGCCGTTCGTTCATCCGTTTCCTCCTCGGAAGGGTCCGTGCGCAGACGAAGACACGCTTCCTTCCCTTCCCCTTCAATCAACAGCTTTCGGGTCTTGGACAGCTCCAGAACCGCCAGAAACGTCGCCACAATATCTGACCGGGAGTGTGCATGAACAAACAAGCTTTGAAACTGCAGCATGGTCTTCCGACGAAACTGAAGCAAAATCGACGTAATCTTGGTATGTACCGGAACGCTCTCACGTCCAACTATTCCCTGGAACGCCTCCGTAGACGGAGGCAGCACGCGCTCAACCCGTTCAAACATTCTTCGGGATGCCACCTCCAACTTTTCCAGCGGCAAAAACCCTTCAAATTTTCGTTTCTTTTCCAGTGGTTCCGGGGGGCGGGTCAAAATATCTCTCCCGTTTTCACTCCGTCGGCGAAAAAATGGCTGTACCTCCCGAATTCGCTGGTACTCCAGCAGCTGTTCCACCAGCTGTGCCCGTGGGTCTTCTTCCTCTTCCTCCTGCTCTTGCGGCAGAAGCATCCGAGACTTAATCAGCATGAGCTGTGCAGCCATGGCAATAAAATCTCCTGCAACATCCATATCCGCCGACTGCATCTGCCGTACGATTTCCATATACTGTTCCAAAATCTCTGCAATTGGAATATCGTAAATACTGACCTTATTTTTATGAATCAGCTGCAGCAGCAAATCCAGCGGTCCATCAAACGTCTTCAGATGAAATTGCACTGTCTCCGCCATTTCAGACCACCAACACCAGCCGACTCAGCAGCATATAAATGTGATTGATGCAAAAGCTCAGCGGTCGATCCAAAACGCCGACAAGCAGCAGAAGCAGCAGCAAAAACTGGATATACTGCTGATATTTCATAAAAACAGATGCCTTATCCCACGGAAGGAATGACATCAAAATTTTTGAGCCATCCAGTGGCGGAACCGGGATCAGATTGAATACACCCAGACCGATACTCATCAGCGCGCCATAGTAGCACATCAGGCCCAAAACATAAACCGGCATCATCGAACTCATCAGCAGAAACTGCTGCACAAACAGAAGCACCAGTGCCAACAGGAAATTGGCCATTGGTCCGGCAAGCGAAACCAGCGCAATATCCCGACGCGGTTTGCGAAAGTACCTCGTATCGACCGGAACCGGTTTTGCCCAACCGACATGAAAT
>CAYLXH010000128.1:0-5709 GCA_964387535.1 uncultured Butyricicoccus sp.
ATCTTTTCCCCTCTGCTCTGCATTGATCTGCCGAATCGTCTCATTGTCTACAATTGTCACATCCACAAAGCTGTTTTCCGGAGCCTGTTCCTGCTCCAGTGCTGCACACGCACAACGTGTAATCAGCTCCGTCACTTCTGTCAAATGCTCCAATTCTATCTCCGGGGTAATCCGAATGCGATACCTCATGCCTGTCCTCCCTTGCGCGTCGGGCGGCGGGACGCCTCCGCTTTGTTCCGCCGCAATTCTTTCTGCTGTTCATACGTCTCATACGCACGGACAATTCGCTGTACCAACTCATGACGAACCACATCACGATCAGTCAGCGTACACTCTGCAATGCCATCGACATGCTTGAGAACTTTCATCGCTTCCTTCAGACCACTGACACGCTCACCCGGCAAATCAATCTGCGTAATGTCACCCGTAACGACGGCCTGTGACCCAAATCCGATTCGGGTTAGAAACATTTTCATCTGTTCCGGCGTCGTATTCTGCGCTTCATCCAAAATGATAAACGAATCGTCCAACGTCCGACCACGCATGTAGGCCAACGGAGCAACCTCAATACTCCCGCGCTCCAGCAGTTTGGAAAAGCTCTCTGCCCCAAACATATCGTACAATCCATCATACAGAGGACGAAGATAAGGATCCACTTTGCTCTGCAAATCACCGGGAAGGAATCCAAGCTTTTCTCCGGCCTCAACCGCCGGACGAGTCAGGATAATCCGACTGATCTTTTTATCACGAAAGGCGGCAACGGCAGCGGCAACCGCCAGATATGTCTTACCGGTACCTGCCGGGCCAATGCCCAACGTAATCGTATTGTTCCGGATCGCCTCCATATATCGTTTCTGTCCCAGCGTTTTTGCCTTGATCGGCTTGCCCTTCGAAGTGATGCAGACGACATCTTTCCCAATTTCTGTAATCTGACTTTCGCGGCCATCCCGAACCAGCCCCAAAACATACTGTACTGTCTGCGTGCCAATACTTTCTCCCCGGGCTGCCAAAGACAGCAGCGACTGAATCGTCCGCTGTGCCAATACAACATTGCCTTCATCTGGACCGGATATTTTCAATTCACTTTCCCGATTCACAACCGTGACATCCAGTTCTTTTTCCACTACCTTCATATTCTCGTCAAAGGCACCGAAAATGCCAATCAGCAGTTCGATTGCCTCGACGTGCATGGACAATTCTGCCATTTACGTTTCGCTCTCCTCATCATCTTGCATATCATTGTCCGGACGAATATCGTCCTCTGTTCGTCCGTCCTCGACTTCCTCTCCAATCTGCTCGTAACACCACGCAGTCGCATGTCCAAGCAGACATCCCTTGCGGGAACTCCACTCCATCTCCATTGAATTCAAGCTGCCCTCCGTCATCTGTGCGACAGCCTGATGCCGTGCGCCAGACAATAGCATCGTCTGTTGCTGATTCCGCAACAGCTGATCTGTCTCCACCGTATATTCATAACAGGTTTCCGAATACAGTGCAATAGGCAGTGTCAGCCAAGGATTGAGGCGGACATAACGAACCAATGATATTCTATCACAATTCTCTGCACTTGGACACCGCTTTCGATAGAAATTTACCCGTGTTTTTCCAACGCCCAACGCATAGTATGTCGTTTGCTTCCCCGTCTTCTTCTTTCGCTTCACTTCACTGGGGATCACCAGCGTCATTTTATTTTTTGTCAGTGCCCAGATATCCCCTGCCGCGGAGACCAAACGATCTTGTCCCCACTCCGTCTGTGCCTTTACCAGCCCATCCACTAAAATTTGTCCTCGAACAACCGCATCATTCACCTCATACTTTGGTGTTCCCCGATGAATAATCTGTTTTTGGATGACACCATCTTTTACCGCTACCACATTGCGAACTCCACCTTTTTCCTCCACCTCCGGTGTCGTTTCTGCCGCCCCGGCAATGACCGTCAACACACATCCCTGCACATTCACCGTGAAATAGGAGATCTCCTCTGACGACTGAAGCATATGCACCCGGACACTCTGTGGTCGAATGCTGTCCGACCGAACCCCGGGATGAACACCATATTCCGCAAGCTCCTGCATAACGGCATGCTGATCCAAGCTGTCTGGAATCTGGGTTTGAATCACCCATATCCGTGTTTTCAGCTGAATACAGGTAAAAATACAGGCCGCCAATCCCAGCCAGAGTCCCACACGAAAGCGGTAACGATGCCACACGAACGGCAGCCCTCTTCGCCTCAGAATATGAATGCGGCATCGGGAACGGCGATGCACGGCCGGCAAGCGCCGAAATTGCCGAATGGATACCCTCGTTCGCAATTCATCCAGTTCCGTGCGTCGAATGCTCTCAAGTTCAATCCCCTGCTGCGCACAGCGATTCAAAAACCGCTCCAGCTCTGCACCACGCACCTGCAGATCCACTTCTCCACGCACCCAACGAAGCAGTCGATGAATCATGTTCTGCCCTCCATTTCAAATCCAACCGAAGCAATCCATCCACAAATGGACAACTCCTGCGCGTCCAACGTCTGCAGTTCAAGATCCATTCCGGATACAGTAAGAATCAGAGATCCACAGTGAATGCGCATTTCCGTCGGGCTATATAATACAATGACACAGCGTCCTGTGAGAATAATCCGCCGGTTCCCTTCCAATTCAATCGCCGGAAGTTCTTCCAGCAACGGTATTCCATGTTCCACATGCTTTCCCTCCCGTTGATTGTTATGCATGATTCTGTCCAAATGTTCCCAAAATCATTGAAAACAAGGAGGTCTTTTCGTGTTTTCCCAACTACTTAGCCTGTTGTTTACCGGTTTTCTGCTCATTATGACGGTTCAATTCCCTGACCGCTGCGCTGAAGCGGTGCAAAATGGTCTGATTCTCTGTCTTACCCGTGCAGTCCCTTCTCTGTTTCCCTTTTTCGTCGTCTCTGCTCTGACAGTGCGTTCCGGACTGGCTGATTGTCTCTCCCGCCTACTCTCTCCCTTTATGCGGCTGTATCGTCTCCCAGCCATCGGTATTTCCGCGTTGTTGCTCAGTTTCCTCGGCGGATACCCGGTCGGTGCCCAGACAGTCTCGGAGCTATTGGACAGTAACCGCATCTCTGAACAAGACGCCTGCCGTCTGATTTCCTTCTGCAACAACACAGGACCAGCTTTTCTCATCGGTTTTTGCGGAGAAGGGCTGTTTCATTCTCTCCACATCGGTCTGTATTTATATTGTATACACATACTATCCGCCTGTCTGTCCGGTCTCTTCTTTCGCGGAAATTCCCTCCTCTCGGAACCTCCTGCTTCCCATCCCCTCCTTCCACTATCTCTGTGCCTCACGACTTCCGTACTGCAGGCAGGACGCGCCATCTTGTCCGTCACTGCCTTCGTTCTGACTTTCTCCGTCCTTCTCGCCTTTATGACTTCGCTTCCCACCTGGACGGCCATCATCCTCGCAATCTCCCAGTTCTGTTCCCTCTCTCCCAGCGCTGCCCAGGCTCTGCTATCCGGTCTCATCGAATTAACTTCCGGATTGGCTGCACTCCAGTCCGCCGCGGACACCCCCTTTATTCTCCTTCTGCTTTGTTCCGTGCTGTGTGCATTTGGAGGGGTCAGCATCCTGTTTCAATCCGCCGCCGCTGCTCCACGTTTACCCTTTTCCCGAATTTTGCTTGGAAAATTCATGCACGCTGTTTTGGCAGCCTTTCTCACCATGCTGTTTCTCCCCTTTTCCGGCTTGTGAATTTGTGAAAAAATACGGTGGAAACTGTCTGATAAATACGGTATAATAGCATTGTTCATTAAACCAAAGGAGACCACAAATGTTCCATTTTTTTCGAAAAAACTATCTATACAGCAAATCCATTGAGCCTCATTGTGCATACTGCTCTCATTGCACCAAAGACAATGAGCATCAGGGCATCTGTGATCTACGCGGCATTGTAGCGCTGGCCGGAAAATGCAAGAAGTTTGTATACAACCCCCTCATGCGCGTTCCACCGAAACCAGCGCGTATTCGCGGCCGCTTCACCGATGAAGACTTTTTCTTTGAGGAGCAAACAAACACTGCTGCTTCCGGGCCGGATGACGATAACACAGAGGAGGAACTCAAATCTTGAATCGAAAAAAACAATTATCATCTCTCCTTCTGGCACTCATACTCACAACAACATTGCTGGTTCCGGCTGTAGCCGTCGAAACAGATCCACCAGAAGATCCTGCTGCAACGCAGACCACACAGACTGATTCTTCGGATGACGCCACAGCGTCTGACGATTCCCAAGAGAAGGATACATCCAACACGGATGCGGAATCTGACGACTCGTCCTCCTCTCAATCCAAGAAAACCGATGCAACCGATGACGAAGAAGCAGAGAAAAACCTGACTCCTACCATTGATGTGAACGCCAAGGCATCCATCTGCGTCAATGCGGAAACCGGTCAGGTGATTCACGAGGATAATTCCCGTGAAACTATGTATCCTGCCTCTACCACCAAAATTATGACTGCCCTGCTCGTTCTGGAACACTGTGATGATCTGGACGATATTGTCACCATGGAAGCGGTAGACTTTACGGATGTAAGCGGTGGCGCCAGTACCGCTGGATTCAAGGAGGGCGAACAGGTCACGGTGGAGTCACTGTTGTATGGTCTTATGCTGCCTTCCGGCAATGAAGCCGCGAATGCGCTGGCTCGTTATGTCTCCGGTGACGTCGCTTCCTTTGTGGAAGAGATGAACCGAGAAGCAGAAACGCTCGGCTGCATTAACACCCATTTTGTCAATACCAACGGTCTGCACGATGAAAATCACTACACCTGTGCTTATGATCTGTATTTAATGGCCAAGGCAGCCATGCAATATGATATATTCCAGACCATTGTCAATACAGCACAAAAAAAGCTCCCTGACACCGCAATGAACGAGGAGCGCATCATCTATACCACCAATCAGCTGATTTTCAGCCAGTATTCTGATATATATTATGCCAATTGCTACGGCATTAAGACGGGGCATACGACACCAGCAGGCTACTGCTTTGTTTCTTACGCAAAAAACGAAAACGCCGCTCTTTCCTATTACTCTGTCGTCATGGGTTGTGACTTTGATGACAACGCAGGATACGCCGGCAGCTTCGTCGAAACAAAAAAACTGTTTCAATGGGCCTATGAAAACTTTTCCCTGAAAACAGCAACAGGATCCCAAGAACCTGTCACGGAACGGCATGTCCGTTTGGGAAAACAGAAAGATAATATCACGTTGGTAACCGACAACGATGTCAAGGTGTTACTGCCGCGCGACGCAGACGTATCCCTGTTGGAATCAACCATTGATGCAGCAGACAGCTATGATGCTCCCATTGCAAAAGGCGACAAACTTGGCACAGTCACGTATTTCTACCAAGGTCAGGAACTTGCATCAGCAGATCTTGTCGCTCTGACCGATGTCGAACGTTCACAAATTTTGTTCTATTTGGATCAGTTGAAAAAATTTGTATGCACACCGCTATTTGCTGTGTTGGTCGTCATTCTGCTTCTCATTGCAGTCATTTTGATTCGAATTCGGGCAATACGACGTAAAAAACGACGCAACAATCTGCGCCAATCCAAACGCAAAAAATAATCGTTCCAATAGTTTCAATAAAAACCAGCGGAACGGCAGCCATAAGGCGCCGTTCCGCTGGTTTTTTGTCTACCGGTGCTGCCGTCGAGCAATCTCAATAATAGAA
>CAYLXH010000129.1:0-5701 GCA_964387535.1 uncultured Butyricicoccus sp.
CCATTCTAACCGGAACCAATGCCAATCACATCAAAGTGCTGCGCATGAAGCCTGGAGACATGCTCACTGTCAGCGATGGTCATGGCCAGGAATATCGCTGTGAAATTCATAACATCACCAGCGACAAAGTAACTGTATCCATCGTGGAAACTCTTACAGATTCCGCAGAACCATCCATTTCCTGTACGATTCTCGCCGGACTTCCCAAAGGAGAGCGGGCTGATTATATCATTCAAAAATGTACAGAACTCGGCGCAAGTGAAATCATCTTTTTTCTCAGCAAACGCTGTGTTGCCCGCCCAGATAGTAAAAGCATGCAAAAAAAGCTACTTCGCTTTCAAAAAATTGCAGAGTCCGCTGCGAAGCAGTCTGGTCGCGGAGTGATTCCCCATGTAGATGCTGTCAACTCACTGGAGGACGCTCTGGAAATCGCTTTACTGTCAGATCTTACTCTGTTCATGTACGAAACCGGAGATCGAATTCCTCTGCGCAAAGCAATCGAACACGCAGGTACCATTCATTCCGCCGCAATTATTACCGGTCCGGAAGGTGGTTTCGAACCGTATGAAGCGGAATTGATTCGTGAACGCGGTATTCATCCGGTTGCGATGGGGCCCCGTATCCTTCGTTGTGAAACAGCCCCTGTCGCAGCACTCACTGCATTGATGTACGCCACTGACAACATGAACTAAAATAACAGCTTGAGCCTGCCGTTTGGCAGGCTCAAGCTGTTGTTATACTCTATTGTCTGGCATTTCATCGCTCAGAGAGTCCCAATAGTTTCTGCGCATTTTCGCCCAGAATAGCCCGTTTCTCCTGTTCGGTCAGCGGCAATGAGCGAATCTGTTCCAGACTTGTTTTCTGGTCGCTCCACGGATTATCTGTCGCAAACAAAATGCGTTCCGCTCCATGCTTCCGGACAATCCGAACAAACTGTTCGTCCGACAGCATCCAGCAGTCATACGGATCCCGCTGCATTCCCTCCGGCGCCTCAATCGTTCCCAGAACAAAGGCAGTATCCATATAAACCGGCATACCTGCCAGCTTTTGCTCCACCTCATCCCAATTTCGCCAGCCACCGAGGTGGGCAAGAATCAGTTTGTCCGGCGCAACCTCTTTCATGACGCGACAAACATGATCTGGAGAGCTGTAATCGTGTCCCGGGATACCAATATCATAACCGCAGTGCACTAACACTGCCAATCCCAGTTCCGATGCCCGCTCAATGATCCGAAGAAAGCGAAGATCATCCAAGTCCAGACCCTGATATGCCGGGTGCAACTTGATTCCCTGAATACCCAGAGACTGAATGCGGGCCAGTTCTTGCCGATAGTTCACGTATTCCGGATGCATGCCTCCAAACGATAGCAAACCGGTTTCCTGCGCCTTCGCATTGGTCTCCGCCGCAATCGTGTTCAGCTTTTCCACCTGGCCTGGGTTCGTCATAACCGGCAATACAACCGAGTAATCAATCCCAGCTCGCTGCATCGATTCTTGCAGGCTGCGGTTTGTTGCACGCGTGTATGGACGAGAGCAGGACATACTCTGTAGTTTTGCAATCACACCATCTGCAATTTTTTCCGGAAAGGTGTGTGTATGAAAATCAACGATCATCTAAATACCTCCAAGTTAAAAAGTGTGGTATACCCGTCATAGTATACCACACTTTTATTGTGTTTGAAATTATTTTCCAAGAGCGGTCTTTTGCGGTACGGTGATTTCCTTATTATAGCACGCGAAAATCTCTTCTACCTCGCTTTCCTTTGGCTTCGGTGTCAATACACTGACAACCGGAACAATAATCAAACCGGCTACCATTGCAAATGCGCCGCAGTTAATCGGAGACTGCAACAAAACCGGGAAGGAAGAACGAGCCAGCATGTTGGCTATCATCAAGATCGAACCAAAAAGGAAACAAACCCAGCAAGAAGCCTTGGTCGTCTTTTTCCAGTACAGGCTGTACAGGAACGGAGCGAGGAATGCACCGGCCAGAGCACCCCACGAAACACCCATCAGCTGTGCAATAAAGGTCACATTGCTCTTGTACTGAATCAGCGCGATAATCGCTGACAGGGCGACAAAAATCGCAATCAGGACTCGGATACACAGCAGCTGCTGCTTGTGATTCATTCGCTTTCCTACTGTTTCTACGAGAAAATCCAGTGTCAAAGTCGAGCTGGAGGTAATGACCAGCGAGGACAGCGTAGACATCGAAGCCGAGAGAACCAGAACAACAACCAGCGCAATCAGAATCGGCGAGAGTGTCGAAAGCATCGTCGGAATCACCGAGTCAAAGCCGTTTGCCTCAATATCAATCTGGTCCGAAAACAGACGTCCGAAACCGCCCAGGAAATAGCATCCGCCGGCGACAACCAAGGCGAACAGAGTCGAAATAATCGTACCCTTCTTGATTGCCGATTCATCGGTAATCGCATAAAACTTCTGTACCATCTGTGGCAATCCCCATGTACCCAGGGAAGTCAGGATGACAACGCCCAACAGATTAATCGGATCCGGTCCAAGGAACGAACAGAACACACCCGGCGTCGTGGAAACGGTTTCATCCGTTACGCGAGCCAGACCATCCATTGCAGCCATCAATCCGCCCTTGCTGGACAACACAGCGGCAATAACAACACAGATGCCAAACAACATAATAATGCCCTGAATGAAATCATTGATCGCGGTAGCCATATAACCGCCTACCGTGACATAAATACATGTCAGCACTGCCATCAGGATGATACATACGGAGTAGTCAATGTTAAACGCCATACCAAAGAGACGAGACAGTCCGTTGTACAGAGATGCCGTATACGGAATCAGGAAAATAAAGATGATCACGGATGCACCAATTTTCAAAGATCGGCTGTCAAACCGCTTTCCAAAAAAAGTCGGCATCGTGGCCGAGTCCAGATGCTGCGTCATAATACGCGTCCTTCTTCCCAGCACAGCCCAAGCCAGCAGCGAACCGATAATTGCATTTCCAATACCGGCCCATGTTGCGGCAATGCCATATTTCCAGCCAAACTGTCCGGCATAGCCAACAAACACAACCGCAGAGAAATACGATGTGCCATAGGCAAAGGCCGTCAGCCACGGGCCAACCGAGCGCCCGCCAAGAACAAATCCGTTTACATCGGTAGCATGTCGGCGGCAGTAAAAACCAATTCCGACCAATACGGCAAAGTAAACAACAAGCAATAGAATTTTCATATTTTTCCTTCTTTCTGTTTCTCATGGCATCGCATCAATTCCGATGCCACAAGATATACTTTGTCTCACTTCACTTTTAAACTTTAACGCATAAAACAAAGAAAGTCAAGACTTTTCCATATTTCTTGTAAAAAATTATAGTTTTCCATTTTCATCAAATATTTTTCGTCCTCCAACATGTCATTTCCAGCACACTTTCCTCATCGTGAATGAAAACCGCAGACGATTCTTGACACCGTTGTTCCCCTGCGTGTATGATAATCTTACCAACAACAACGAATGCAAGGGGATTTTGTCATGAATAACATCGAGATCGAGCAGTCCCGCCTGCTCTCACTGTTCTGCCAGCTGGTATCCAAAGACAGCCCTTCTCTGAATGAACGGCAGGTCTGTGATTTTCTTAAAAACTACCTACAAACACTTGGCGCTTCCGTGTCGGAAGATCATGCTGCAAAAAAAATCGGAGGTACCTGCGGCAACGTATATGCCTGTCTCGAGGGTACTCTAGATCTTCCGCCCCTTCTATTCTGTGGGCATATGGATACCGTAGAGCCGTCCTGTGGTAAAACGGCAATCATACGGGAAGATGGTGTGATCACATCCAACGGCACAACCGTGCTCGGCGCAGATAATGCCGCCGCACTCGCCTGTTTTTTGGAAGCCATTACCACATTAAAAACCAAACAGATCCCCCACCGCCCGATCGAACTTCTGATCTCAGCCTGTGAAGAAAACTATTGTACCGGCAGCAATGCATTCGATTTTTCCCGCATTCGTTCTCGGGAAGCTTATGTTTTCGATTTGTCCGGCCCAGTTGGCGGTGCAGCCAATCAGGCTCCCACCATTCTCGCCTTTGAGGTCATTGTTCACGGAAAAACAGCTCACGCGGGGTTTGCCCCGGAACAGGGAGTGCATGCCATCAAAGCCGCTGCGCAGGCTCTCAATGACATCCCCTGTGGTCGTCTCGGCGACATTGTCGTGAATGTCGGCACAATTTCCGGCGGTCTCACACACAACATCATACCGAATGAGTGTCGTTTTGGCGGAGAAATCCGCAGCTACTCGGACTCGCATGTGTTGGAACAGCTTGAACAGATCCGCACTATCTGCGAACATGCCGCAGAATGCTACGGTGCAACCGTCGATGTCCTATGTCTCTCGCACCAAGTCATTGCCTACCACACGCCCAACGACCATCCGGTCATCCAGCGGTATACTAGCGTCTGTTCTTCCCTCGGTCTCCCTGTTACATTGGAACCAACCTTTGGCGGAAGCGACAACAACGTCCTCGCCGCTCACGGTATTACCGGCATTGTTGTCGCGACCGCGATGAATCAATGTCATACCTGTCAGGAGTATACCACTGTCGAGGAACTAACACGTGCTGCGCAGTTAGCGCTCAAACTGATGGCTTCCCAAGACTGACATAACTTCAAACTGTAAACGCCTGTGCAGGATCACTTCTGCACAGGCGTTTTCTCATTACAATCGTACATGTATTACCCGTAAATCGGTTCAAAATCCTCTGGCCCGTGTCCACACAACGGGCAGGAGAAGTCCTCCGGCAGTTCCGAACCTTCATAGACATACTTACAAATTTTGCAGCGCCAACCGATAATCTTCTTGTCCTGCTTCGGCGCTTCGCGCTTTGGCTTGATGTGATCCTGATAATCCGCATAGGTCAGCGGTGCATTATCACTGAGCACATTGGCATCTTCTACCTCGGCGATAAACAACGTGTGGCTGCCCAGATCCTGCGAGCTCACTACCTTGCAACTGAGTACTGCACAAGACTGCCATCCCAGATATGGCACACCAAAGGAATCCACCGGCAGCTTCATGGTCGCAAACTTGTCTACATCTCGTCCCGACTGAAAACCAAAATGCTGAATCGTCTCAAATGTACAGCTCTGATCCAACAGAGATGCGGTAAACCGTCCGCTTGCCTTGATATAATCACAAGTCAAATTCGTATTCAGTACCGCTGCCGCAACCCGAACCGGGTTGCTCGCTACCTGGATGCATGTGTTGGTAATACATCCATTGGCCTTTTCCCCATTGTTTGCCGCCAGCATAAAAACGCCATACGTCAATTTGTAAATCGCTTTCTTGTCCATTTTGAATCCTCCCTATCTGTATGATTTTTATTCCAACATGACACGCTGATACGATGCCAGCCGACTTCTTTGTTTAGTATACCACAGAATCACCAAAATTTACAATCATTCTAAGTACGCTTTTTTCTTTTCTGACAGCAGAGCGCACTCAACGGAGTGCGCCCCTACTATAATATTCTAATTTACCGATATGACTCCTTCAGAATTGCAACCACATCCTCTTCGGTCAGCGGCACACGATCACACTTAAATTGTGCACCCATCGTTGCACGGGCATTGGATGCCATCCGCTCAAACTCGTCTGGTGTAATTCCATAGTCTGACATCTTGAGATTTGACACACCGCAGTCAATTTGCAGCTGCTGCAG
>CAYLXH010000130.1:0-2505 GCA_964387535.1 uncultured Butyricicoccus sp.
TCGCAATCCACATGCCGTAGGAATTGCCGCGGATGCGCTTGAAGCTGTCCGCTTTTGCGCCGCCCGCGAAGATCACGATTTTTTTCCATACCGCTTTGCATCGACAAATATACAGTCATTGTCCCGGTATTTTCCCCACTTGCACCTGCCTCGGAATTGAGCTTCTAATCCCATTCCGTTGCAGTCACCGATATTCAGCTTGGCATTCGCTACGGTAGAACCGGTCGCTAAATGAATCCGATCCGGCGTTTCATCCAGTGCGGCCGCGAACGCAAACACATTGTCCACTGTCTTTCCGGCACGCACTGCGCCTTCTGCAACGTTGATAATGTGATCCCGTGTCGCACGGATATACTCCTTGTGCTTGTCGCTGAACCGAAAGCGAAGACGTCTGGTTTTACTCATCTGCAAACACCTCTGCCCTCGCGGCGTCAATGTCTTCGATATCCTGTTCGGACTGCGCATCGTCCAGCAAATCCACAATCACTTTCGCTGCCCTGGCATTGCCGTCTGTCGCGGCTTCTACCAGTCCGATAATCATTGCCATCTGGTTGTCGATGTCTTCCGGATCAACATATTTCCGCGCAATTTTATTTCGTCGCCGCTTATCCGATACCGGCAAGGATAAATACAGATCCGCAGCCTCCTTCAAGCTGCGTTTCCGCCGGCGCGCCTTGCCGGATGCAACGCCTCCCCGTCTGGCGATTTCTCTCTGTTCGTTCTCTGTTCGTTCATCAAATGCAATCAGATTTTCCTCATTCGCCAAGGTCACCACCTCTCATTTTTCTGTATAACAAAACCGCCCACGAAATTCGCAGACGGTTAAAAATATTTAAATTTTCTTAACTTTCCCTCTTGATATTTAGTGCACTAATTGTTATAATATATACATACTAAATGATAGAGAGGAGGTATGGTACATGGATTCTGAGTTTTGGAAGGGAGTGCTTGCTGCTGTGGTGGCTGGAGTGATCTTGAAGCTAATTGATTTAATCTCCGACCTGTTCACAGGCGGCAAGCACTAAACCGCGGGGTGCGTAAGCGCCCATCCCTTTCTTAACTTATACCATGCGCCGAACATCATGTCAAGACGTTCTGCTATCGTAGCCATAATCTTTCTATTGGCGCTGTATAATTGTTTCGTTGTGTACATTCTGTGCACTTCTTCGTCCTTCTTGCGCGGCTTTGTTGTCGCCATCGACATTTTTGTTTTGTTCAGGGGCGGTAGGCAATTATGCCGTGTCATCAAACAGAGGTGATATTTATGCCAAACGATAACAATCAATCAGTCAAAAAATCTCTTGCAAACACACGCAAACAGCTGCGCGTGTGGGTTGAAAAAGAAAAATACGAGCTTTTCAAGCAGGCAGTTGCGCAAAATGACGCATCTATTTACAGCGTCATCAACGCCTTCATTGATTCGTATATCCAAGAAGCCGGGGAATAATCCTCGGCTTTTCTTTTCTGCATCAAAAAACCGCCCATCCACTGAGCGGCTTTTCGAGAAAAGAAGGAATATGAAACAAAATATGGAGTACCATCACGGGATTGCACCGCCAGCTGCTGCCGATTCGGCCAGCATGGTACAGATACCCGGATTGCTCCGGGCATGTCCAAAAAAAGAAAAAGGAGGTGTACATGGAATGCCCTTACACTTGTTCCACTATAGCTATTTTAACACTACCCGCACCATCAGAACACCATCATTTCAAATTTCTTATATAACGATTTCGGCATGTCTGAGCTACTTTCCATTCTGAATACCCCATCTCATCCGCTACCTGCGTCCATGATTTCCCCTCTGCGTAAAACAACAGGAACACCCGTCTTGTCCTCGGTGGCTCGATCTGAAAACAGATACGTCGGCTCTCCTGGTGCAGCATGTCAATCTCCGCCCGGATGCTCTCCTTTTGCACAACAATCTGCTCTACCGCGCTATTTCCTCCGCCCCCGACGGCATTCCCGCGATCGAAATAGCGCCCACAGGCTCGCTCAGCGCAGCAAGTCGGGATTGTAGACTATGTATCTGCCGCCGGTTGTGCTCCAGAGTTTCAAGATCTTTTTGCGTCACGGTTTTTCCTTTCCCATATCTAGCACGTTCTCTAGCTTTACTGGTGTATACTGTTGCACTCGTTCTCGTAGCTTTTCAAATACAAATTCGTTTCTCTCGTGTTCTATTTGTTTTCGGTCTGCCGCTCTATTAATCGTCCGATGCACATCCTGCATATATTCATCTGCAAGCTCTTGCAACCAACTTTCTACATCTTGCCGTGGCAAATAAAAAGTATCTTTATCATATGAATTTTCCTTCCTGCAATGCCATAAAGTGCCGTATTTTGCGCTGTTTTGCGACTTGTACCCAGAATTCTTAATGTACAGAATTCCGTCCAAAATCAGTTTGGAGGGAAAAATGAGGCAAATCAGTGCAAGCAAACGTAGTCAAAACGTAGTCAAAATCGCGAAAACAGACTACTGGGGTTTTGGGGCCGTTGCCATTTGTTATTC
>CAYLXH010000130.1:2515-5658 GCA_964387535.1 uncultured Butyricicoccus sp.
AAGTTTTGGGCGAGTACTACCTGTTATTCTACCACATCCGTCAATATCTCGCCATAAAGAAAAACCCTGCTGACCATGATGGCCGGCAGGGCTTGATTTATTATTGTTGATATTTATTCACATAAAACTAATGGCGATTAACCAATCCATTTCTAACCAAGTCTTTAATGTAAGCTAAACTGTCTTCTTCTGCATCTCCTGTATTCATCACACCAAGAATACCATGCAAAATGAATTTTAACAGGACAAGTGTTTTTTTATAATACTCATTATCAATCTTTTGAACATCTATTTCATCAGAAAGTGCTTTTTTTAAGCGTTCGATAAATCTTTGACTTCCTGCGCCATTTTTACCAATCAGAATAATCCTGCAATCCTGAAGATTTTGATATAGATTATCGATAAACTGATCTGAATCTTTATATAATAGTTCCACTTGGTCTAGATTATCCATTATGTAATCGATGTTTTCTCGTTCCAAAGTATCAATCAAATCCGGAAGGGTTTCATAATGAGAATAAAATGTTGTTTTATTAATTTCCGCCCGTTCCGCAAGTTCACGTACTGTAATTCTATTCATATCTTTTTCCTGAACCAATTCATGAAAGGTTTTTCGAATCAAACGTTCTGTCTTTATATACCGTAAGTCTTTTTTTGCGCTACCCATCCTGCCATCTCTTTTCATTTAAAAAGTAGTTTATCCAACCAAAGATATACTTTCAGTCGTTTATCCAACTTTATTCTCAGTATATGCTGATTGAACTATTCGCTTTTTCTCTTATTATATAAATAAAAGAAGAAATAATCAACTAAAGTTGTTTAAGCAGGAGGGGTAATGTTATAGACAGTTTTATGAAAAGAAAGCAAAATCAGATAAAAAAGGGCTGCCAGACCAGAACCGAAACTCTTTTTGACGCAGTAATTGCCATTGCTATGACAATGATTGCGCTTGAAATCAATGTACCAGATCAGAACGTTCTTAGTGCAGATACGTTGTACGCACTTGGTGGGGAAATCACGATATATTTCATAAGTTTTATCGTCCTGGCAGTATATGGGGTGTCCATGCCAGAATATACAGTACATATTCTTCACTTGGAAACTCACTCGATATTTTCATCAATATTTTTCTCATGTTTATTGTTACACTTTTTCCAATCCTCACAAAATCTATGGGGCAAATGCATGGGAGCTATCAGCTAAAAGTAATATACCTGATCTGCTACGGTATCATGATTGGTTTAGTGAATCTTCTCCAAAATGTTGCAAATAGGGAAAATATACAAACACAGATGGAAGAGTTTCGAAGTATTGCGGAATATATGATACTTTTCAAAGATAAGTTTCCAAAAGAAAGATCACAGGAGATAGTTCAGAAGATCAACTTTATTCAAAATTATATTGACGATCCATCCACTTTTCATCAGCTCTATCAGGAGTTAATATCGACTCTTCCTTTAAATATAGGCAAGAATTACAGCGAAAAGAACGTGAACAAAAGATGGAAACACTTACCATCATCTTATTCAATATTGTCACATTCATCGCAGTATTTTTATCAGTGCTGACTGTTATGATCAATCCATACTACTGTTATCTGATTATACTTTGTGCGCTGGTCATATTTTCACTTATCAAATTCATTCTTGTAAAACGTGAAAGGAGACTTTAACCTTATGGGATTAGAAATGAAATCATATCCATACAATCAAATAAGTAAGATTGATGCCAATTGTAAAATCTTCAAAATCAGAGTTGTTGAATCACCGAACAGCAACATTGAAATCAGTTGGCGTAATACCGCGATGCGATCTCTTGAAATCAAAGAATCCGATGGTGTACTGAAAATCATAGATCATGCAGCCATCGGCATTTATGGTACACTTGCCTTAATCAATCTAAAAAAGGATGCACAACTTCTGATTAAAATCCCTTCCAATTATAGTGGTAAAATAGTCTTGCAGACCAAAGAAGAATCAGTACATGTGTCAAATATTACAGCGAATGCATCAATTGGTATTTCTACAAGTACTGGGAAAATCCTTCTGGAAAACACATCTGTAAGTCAAATCGATATACGTGGGAATTCTGGGAAGATTGACGTTTTATCTTTAGATGCCACAGAGTATATTACAATTACCAGCAAAAACGGAGAAATCAATTGTGGTTTGTTAGGCACTGAAGATGACTATACTGTTTCTTGTGCAACAAAGAACAGACGTTGTGTACAAACAGGAATAACTGGTTCTGGTAGCAAAAAAGTCTCTTTAAGTTCGGACTTTGCTATGATTCAATTTCAATTTCAAAATGGAATGATTCTACCAAGTTCTGTGAATCGCTATAACAGAAAAGATTCCTTTAAAGACTGGTAATCACCACTGTCAGCGAATCCAGCAGCGCACGGCAACCCGCTGAGACATCTTCATACGTCGCATCAAAATCACCGGTATACCACGGGTCGGCGACATCGCGCTCCAGTCCTACATAGGACAGCAAGGTGTGGATTTTCTCCTCCGGATCATCCCGCACAATCCGCATCAGATTGCGATAGTTGTTTCGGTCCATGATGATGAGCAGATCATACGCGTCATAATCTTGCCGTGTGACCTGAACCGCGCGGTGATTCCCGCACGGAACGCCCATCTCCTCGAGCTTGCGCCGCGCCGGCGGATAAACGCCGCTTCCAATCTCCTCCCGGCTGGTCGCCGCGGAGTCGATCCGAAACTGATCCTCCAGCCCGCGCTCTCGTACAAGCTGCTTCATTACGTATTCCGCCATCGGCGAACGACAGATATTGCCGTGGCAGATGAAAAGTACTTTAATCATATATTTTTCCTCCTGAAATGCCTCGTTTTGCCCAATTTTACGCACTTTTTCGGCATTTTTATTATTCTACACTATTGTAAATAATGTAGCCAAAATTGCAAAATGGGGCAAAATGATGCCTTGTGTAGTAGTCTTTAGTAGTCAAGTAGTAGTCAGTTAAGGGGGTTCAGACTACTCCATATTTCGAACCTTTTAACGATTGTTCTGTTTAGGGGGTTCAAATTCTTTGCATTAGATTATTATTAATTGAAACTTTGTTGATCATCTGTTAATCACCTCTATCATATTGTATAAATAGTACTAAAATTAGTTCTAAC
>CAYLXH010000131.1:0-5623 GCA_964387535.1 uncultured Butyricicoccus sp.
TTTTACAGTATTCCGTGGGTTATTTTTTATCATTTGCGGATAGAAGATTTGGAATTCCTTCCATACAGCAAGAAACATGTCCCCAGACCAATATCCATGCGTCCAGTACTTTTCTCCAAGCGCATTGACACCATAGCCACCGCGCGGAATGACCACATAGCCACACGCCGGTCCATTGTAGTCCTTCATCAGGAGATTTGTCTGGAAACATTCCAAATTGACCAATTCCGCACCAATATCATACGCCAGGGCAAACCCTTCACCGGTGTTGCCCGGAAATTCATAAATGCCGCTGAGATACCCATCGCGAGGCAGTCCAAACTTGCCGACAGCACCCGCAGTAATAATTACCGTGGGCGTATGAATCAGGATACCTTCTCCGGTTCTGATGTTAAATCCAAAAATGCCAGATACCTTGCCGTCTGTGGTGAAAATCCTTGTCGCCGGAGTGAAATCATAGACTGTAACACCCAGATCACGCACACGCTTTGCCAATCCGCGTTTGATGTCCTCACCGTCCATGGCCAAGTAGAGCGGCGCCGGTGTCGGGTGGAGGTAATTTACCTTGTAGTTACCGTTTTCATCAATCGGGAATAAGTCCCCTGGCTCACGTCCGGTATAATCTTCCAAATCCTTGATCACCTGGTAACTATTTTTGCCCAGGACATACGCTGCCTCCTGATCAACAACGCCCTCCGTTACTTTCGTCAGCGCCTCGACAACGTCTTCCGGGGTCGAATATCCAGGCGAAGCCACAATATTCAACGCATCCATACCGCGTCCGATTGCACCAGAAGTTTCAATCGGACCTTTGTCCAGAATCACAACCTCGGCTTCCGGATTTTTTTCTTTTGCTTTGATTGCTGCAATGGTACCAGCGCTTCCGCCGCCCAGTATTACAACATCTGCTGAAGTGATAGTATATTCCATAATGTCCTCCTCAACGCTTGCTTGTTAAGGCAGCCCACACCGTTCTGCCAAACTACAGCGAAAGCGCGTTGCCTTAAATTTGATATTCAATATCAAGCGTTCGCGTCAGATGAAATGTTTCAAAAATTGTTTCACGATACTGCTCAAATTCTCCATTGGTTCTATCCCGGATTCCCTCAAACTGAATCGGAATCGCATGGTCAATTTTCCCAGAGTTTTTATTCATTACATCAATCCGATCTGCAAGGAAAATCGCTTCATCTATGTCATGTGTCACAAAGACAACACTGACTCCGCTCTCCTCCACGATCTCTTTTAAAAATACTTGCAGTTCCATCCGTGTAAAAGAATCCAGTGCACCAAATGGCTCATCCATAAACAATATGTTCGGCTTCATAATCAGAGCGCGGGCAATCGCAACACGCTGCTTCATGCCTCCGGAAAGCTGATGGATATATGCATCTTTATATTCCAGCAGATGTATCCGCTCCAAATATTCTTCCGCTGTTTTTCGAAGCTCCTGTTTGCTATAAATATGGTTAATTTTTGCACCAAATTCTACATTTTCCAGCACAGTCCGCCATGGGAACAATGCATAATCCTGAAATACAAAGGCGCCATCTTTCAATGGCCCTTTGACCGCTTCCCCGTCTGACAGGATCACTCCGTCAGACGGGGACTCCAATCCGGAAAGTAGGCGAAGTAATGTACTCTTTCCACAGCCAGACATACCAATTAAACAGACAAACTCACCGTCTGAAATTTCAAAATTCAGATTGTCTAAAATTACATTTTTGCTGTTGTTCTTTCCGCAATAAATTTTTTTCACTGCCTTGGCCTGAATCATTACTTCTTCCCTCCTTCCTGATACCGTAAAACCTTATTTTTGATGAAATTCAGCAGTGCAAAGCTGAAAAGCCCAATCAACCCGATGGTAAACATGCCGATGATCGTATTTTCATATTCCATCAGATTATAGGAAGTCCATGTGAAATATCCGATGCCATATTTTCCTGAAATCATTTCTGCTGCAATAACACTCATCCAAGATGTTCCCATCCCCACAGACAACCCGACAAAAATACTGGGTAATGCCCCCGGCAAATATACATGCCAGACCAACTGTCTTTTGTTTGCACGCATACTAACTGCTGCCGTCACAAGATTTGGGCTGATCGCTTTTACACCCGCGATGGTATTGACTAGAATCGGAAAAAATGCTCCCAGAAAAGTAATAAAACGAATACTGCCCTCAATGGTCGGAAACAGAAGAATCGAAATTGGTATCCAAGTAATCTGCGGAATCGGACGAAGCAATTCAAATACCGGCTGAAAGAAATATTCAAAAAACCGATTTAACGCAATTGCCACACCAAAAAAGACACCCAGAATCAAAGCAAGAAAACATCCGTGCAAAACTCGAACACAACTGTATCCTATGTGCAGATAATATTCCTTATCAGACAATGTTTCTGTCAGCTGTCTCAGTACTCGAGTCGGCGCGGGAAGGTTACCAAACATCAAGGGAACCAGCACGTTCATTTTCACCAAAAGTTCCCATATAATCAAAACAATGATAATCGACAAGACCTTGCAAATACTTGCGACAGAACCGGATCTGATGAACTTTTTCATCAAAAATCACTCCTTCTGTTTAATCTGGGTACTCAAGTCCCAGGTCACTGTATGCCTGTTTCAGATAGGAATCATCAATAAAGTTATCCAGATCCAGTGCAGAAATATTGCCTACAGAAATCGCAAACTCCAGATCACCTTCAATGGTTTTTATGTCCTCTGCAGTAAAGACAGACTCAAAATTGATATTTTCTACCATGACCTTTGTTACTTCCAAATCGTAACCGGTTGCTTCTGCAAAGACTGCAGCAGCTTCATCTGGATTTTCCTGAATGAACGCATGAGCTTTTTCCAGTGCTCTCAGAAATGCCACCGTATACTCCGGATTTTCTTCTACCCATGCTCGATCTGCAACAACACCATCCAGATAATCAACTCCAGTTTCACTGCCGTCTACCAAAATTTTTCCCGCTCCGCTGGTCTCTGCCAAAGTAGGATACGGTTCCCATGCTGCATAAGCCGCCACTTTGTTCTGTTCAATGTTCGTCAAGCCAACACTGACATCCTGATTGACCAAGGTCACTTCATCCAGCAGATCATGCTGCTCCAAAACCAGCTCCAGCATGCGATGTGCGGAAGATCCCAGAACAACACCGACCTCTTTTCCGGCGAGATCTTCTACCGACGTAACATCACTACTGGATGGAATAAATAATGCCTGATTGGCACCGTTGTCTCCTTTTCCGTCCAATGCAAGGAAAACAGAATCATAATTCTGCTCCGTTTCGCCCTTCTCACCGTTGACCAGAATCGGTAGATCTCCCATAAAAGCAAACTGCAGTTTTCCTGCAATCATATTATTTGTCATCGGAGGACCTGAAGTGTAATCCTCCCATGAAATAGTAAAGTTTGTATCAGGAAATGCATTTTCCAATTCTTCCTGCAAGAAATTTTCTTGCTCCATAATCAATGCACCCCAGGTCTGTGCACAGGGTGTCTGATAACCTACCGTAATGGATACTGTCTGACCACTCGTATCCGATGAGGCTGTAGCACTTCCTGCCTCTGCACTGCCACTGGTGCTACATCCTGCAAGCGATACCGCAACAGTGGCGCTGAGAGACACGGCAGCAAGCCTTTTCCAAAGATCATTCATTGTTTATTCCTCCTTATCATAAGAATCATTTTCCTGCAGGAGTATGCCGTTCCGTGAAAACAGAACGTATTCATTGATCAATGAGGCAAGTATAACGTTCCATACCTCTATTTTCAATTTTTATCAGTGCAAACGTTTTCTTCCACTGTCTTTTTGTGTTCAAATGAGTACCCTCTCTTGACTCAAAAAACTCATTTTTTCCACACACTTCTCAAAATTTTTTCCTAAAATTTTATCTGAGTTCTTTCTTTTTTCAAAAAATAGAAAACGTTTTCTTCCAATATGGTAAATAAAATCCATCATTTTTTGATTTCTATTCATCTTTTCAAACATTTTTAATCAATCGTGCCACTCAATCGAAATCAATTGCTCCCAATTACAGAAAACGTTTTCTATACTATGTTAAAAAAATGCGATGTGTAAGGATAACGCACCGCACTTTCTATATTCAAATATAATACTCACATTCAAAGCTGTTTTCTGCACTTCTAGTACTTTCCCGCACGATTAATTTCCCCTTAAATTCCATTTTGATCGCGGTGGTGTGCCCATTCTCTATCCTATCCCGCAACAATTTCAAAGCAAATTTTATCATCTCCTCCTTCGGAATACGTATCGTCGTAAGCATTGGCCTGGTGTATTGCGCCTCATCAATATCATCTGTGGAAACAATAGAAGGAATATATTTCCCTTGTTGTACAAGATTTTTCTGATTGATCGCCTTCAGCAGCCCTAGCGCAATAATATCATTCGAGCAGTAAATTCCCGTCGGCGGTTCTTTCATTTGATTAAAATACCGAAATGCCTCTACTCCTTTTTTAAACTCAGCTTCACATTCATAAACATAATGAATATTCGGAATCAGGCTGTATCCTAACAGTGCTCTTTGATATCCTTCATATCTGGACTCGTTGATACAACATCCTACATACGCAATATGCTTATGCCCTAATTGGACTAGATGTTCTACTGCAATATGCGCATTCCTCTGGCCGTCACAAATGATTTCATCTATATCCAGATTTTCGTAGTTTCTGCTGAGCGAAACAACATTTTTACAGTATTTTTTTATCTCTTCCACGACCGATCTCGCAACTTTTCCCAAAATCAGAACACCATCTGCATGTTGTAAATCTTGTGCGTACATATTCTGTACAATCTGAGGGATATCCTCAAAACGGCACCTTTGCAGGTCAGAAAATAAACAGTAGTTCCAGATATGAGAAATCACAAAGCCATGGCTATGCGCATATACTTCTGCAATACGCATCAACTCACTAAAAAAGGGATCCGACTGATCTCGGGTCACCAAAATATTAATATAATTAATGCTGTATGACTGTACTTGTTTTTGCCGTAGCCCTCTTGCATACTCATTCGGAATATAATTCAACTGACGCGCTATATCAAAAATTTTCTGCCTGACTGCTTCATCCTTACATTTATGATTTGGGTCGTTCAGCACACGGGAAACTGTCGCCAAAGATGTACCTGTCATCTCTGCTATTTTCTTGATTGACATTTTAATTCTCCCTCTCGGCATCTATATTCATACTGGTTTAATAGGTTTATAATTATGATAACATATCATTACTAAAAGTCAAGTAGTTCAACCTTTTCTCAATATATATCACAGAGCTCCCGCTTTCATCAGAAATCAGGGGTTTACTCGGAGATACCGCCTCGGCCTCCTATTGCATTCAAAAAACCCTTTGTTCGAACTGTACAGCATGTTGCAAAAAGAAAATAATAGCAACAGCCCCAGAGGAAAATCCTCTGGGGCCTTACTTATAGAACGAGTAGTATATATTCTCTCTTGGCATCTGCCAGGAGAGAGGGCCAAGCGCGCACGCACCTGGCCCCTCCCATAGGAATTGTCGAATTACACCCTTTTGAGGTGTAGTTATATTTTAACACACAATATTTCCGTTTACAACATTTCTAAAGCAATAGTAGCGTTTC
>CAYLXH010000132.1:0-5471 GCA_964387535.1 uncultured Butyricicoccus sp.
TTTTCGCACCGGCCGTGCCGATGTCCATCAGGGTGACCGGACGCTTGGCCGCCTTCTCGGGACCATATACCTCGACGCGGCCGTTGAGGTAGCGATTATATACTTTGGCGACCATGGGGTCGTCAATTTGTGCGTTGTCAATCTGCGTGAGGAAGGTGGTGTGACGGCAGTGGTCGGACCAATAGGTGTCGATCATACGCACCTCGGTGATGGTCGGGTCACGCTGTTCTTCCCCGGCAAAATACTGCTGCAGGAACTGCAGATCATCCAGCTCCATGGCCAGACCAAGGGAGGACAGCAGCTTCTTCAGCGCGGGCTCGTCCATCGAGATGAAGCCCTCCACGGTGTCAACAGTGGTCGGAATCGCATAGTTGGCTTCGAGAGTCTCGGGCTTTTCGGAGGAGGCCTCACGGGAGTCCACCGGGTTGATCAGATAGCTGCGGATTTTGTCCAGATCCTCTGCGGTGAGCGTTCCGCCCAGCACATAGATGTGCGCTGCCGCAACCTTCGGGCGTTCGCCCTGCGTCATCAGCTGAATGCACTGTGCGCAGGAGTCCGAGCGCTGATCGTACTGGCCCGGAAGCGGCTCGACGGCCAGAATGGTGTACTCGCCCTCCGGCATCGGAAAGGTCTCGTCGTAACAGATGTCTACCATCGGCTCGGAGAACACAATGTTCTTGGCCTTGGCGTAGACGTCAGCATCAATGCCCTCGACGTCGTAGCGGCAAAGCTCGCGGACGGAGGTCAGAGCCGGAATTTCCAGCTGACTGCTCATGCTGGCGCACAGCGCCTGAGACGCGCTGTCAAATCCAGGCTTCTTTTCCGTATAGCATCGTAATACTGCCATGTTGCACCTCATACTTCGTTCAAGTTTTGGATTATACAAGGAGTGATTCCTCATTATACTGATATATACTCAATGATACCGTTTTTGTCATAAGAATGCAAGAACGCGGGCGACGAAATTACTGCGGCGTTTGGGGGATTTCTTGTCTGAATGGGGGAGAAACGGCTTCCGGAATGAAGGGGATGGTTTGGAGTTGCTTTTTGCAGCGGCGGCATTTGGAAATGGATTGGCTTGAATCCCGGAGAATGACGTTGTATAATACTCTCAGAGAAATCGGAACGGAAAAGGGGACTGCCATAGGGCAGTCCCGTATCGAAAAGGCGGCGCCGATCGGCGCGGGGGCATGTCAAGAGCGTCCCGCAGGGAAAACCGCCTGTTCCAGAATATGAGAGAAGCGGCGCGGGTGTGCGCCGGAGAAAGGAAGATCTGTGTTATGATTAAATTATCTCCATCCATTTTGTCTGCGGACTTTGCAAATCTCCAACGTGATATTGCCATTGCGGTGGATGCCGGTGCGGAATATGTCCATGTGGACTGTATGGACGGCCATTTTGTCCCCAATCTGACGATTGGCGCTCCGGTGGTCAAGGCGCTGCGCAAGGCGACGGATGCGGTGTTGGATGTTCATTTGATGATTGCCAATCCGGATCAGTATCTGGATGATTTCATTCAGGCCGGCTCGGATATTATCACGGTACATTATGAGTCCAACGGAGACACTCTGGAGCAGGTGCGCAAGATCAAAGCGGCCGGTGTCAAGGCGTGTGTTTCGGTCAAGCCGGGTACGCCGGCAGAGGTTCTTTTGCCGCTGCTGCCGGAGCTGGATATGGTGCTGATCATGACGGTGGAGCCGGGCTTCGGCGGCCAGGGCTATATCGACGCGTGCACGGATAAGATTCGTCTGATCCGCAAGGCGATTGAGGAAAACGGATACTGCTGTGAGCTGGAGATTGACGGCGGCGCCAAGCTCGCCAATACCGCAGATATTGTTGCGGCAGGCGCGGATGTCATTGTTGCCGGCTCAGCGGTGTTCGGCGGAGACATCGCGGCGAATGTCAAGGGCTTCCACAAAGTATTTGAGGAAGGTCTGGCCAAGGCGCAGTGGACGAAATGACCATATAACATAACAAGCAAATCGTTCGCAGATCCGGCGCGAAAGCACGGGTTTGCGAACGATTTTTTTTCTAGAAAACGTCACAGCAGATAGCAGAAGTATGCAGCATAGCACACCAGCATGATGACGCCGAGCGGCCGGGTCAGCAGACGGTTTTTGGCGGTCCCCACGAGCAGCAGAACACCGCAGCCGGCAGCGATCAGGGTATCCCATACAAAGCTGTCGGCAAACAGAACCGGTGTGATCAGAGCGGTTGTGCCGACGACAAACAGAATGTTAAACAGGTTGCTGCCGACGATATTTCCGATGGCGATATCGGCATTTCCCTTGCGGGCCGCGGCGACGCTGGTCACCAGCTCAGGCAGCGAAGTGCCGAGGGCGACGATCGTTAGTCCGATAAAGCGGTCACTGATGCCCAGGC
The DNA here is from genome assembly GCA_964387535.1 of uncultured Butyricicoccus sp. Lineage (GTDB taxonomy): Bacteria > Bacillota > Clostridia > Oscillospirales > Butyricicoccaceae > Butyricicoccus_A. The sequence continues at coordinate 2,383 of CAYLXH010000132.1, forward strand.
TGCGGGCAATTCCGCTGGCCCCATCGACGGACAGATTGCTGCCGAGGACAATCATCGCGATGCCTGCGGCAATCAGAAGCAGAAGCTTCCAAACCGGAAACGACGCGGCAGGAGCCGGTGCTTCGTCGGACTGGGCGTCTCCCCGCTTGGTCATGACAAAGAGGTAAGCGAGATAGAGGAGAAACAGTCCCCACAGGGCGATGCCTTCCAGCAGGGTGATTTCCTTTCCGGTATAGCCGAACGCAAGTAAAACCAGAGTTATCGCAATGAGATAGGGAATTTCATATCGGACGGTACTGCGGGCAACCGGAACGGCGACGAGAAGAGAGGTCAGACCCAGAATGATCAGGATATTCAGAATATTGCTTCCCACGACGTTGCCGATGGTGATTGCGGCATTTCCTTTCAAGGCGGCAGAGATGCTGACGGCGGCCTCCGGAAGGCTGGTGCCCATCGCAACGACAGTCAGTCCGATGACCAGCTGAGGAATCCCTACTTTAGATGCAAAGCCGGACGCGCCGTCGACAAACCAGTCGGCGCCGCGGATGAGCAGAACGAATCCGGCCGCCATCATAAGTAATTGTATCATCAGTTCCATAAAAACTCCTTTCTGCAACAAAAAAACGAGATTTTTGTTGCATTACCATAGAATAATACAACAAAAGTCTCGCTACTGCGTTGCATACCGGGTATCTGGAATACCGTACTGACGACATGCAAACACCGGAAGGGCTTCCGATGTCAGCTACTCCCTTTTATTATGAGAACAGAATAACACGCTGCGGGGCAGGTGTCAATCAATCAGCAGAAATTTTACGGAGAAACCAGTTGCTGTGTGAGCAGATCGAATCGGCGATACAGGAGGATGTTGAGCGTCGATTGTGGAATATGTGCAAGAGAGACCGGTTTTTCTCCAGGCACTGTTGACAGATTTCCTAATCCATGATATATTTAGCGTATTAGATGTGATAGTACAGATGGTGAAGAGGAGCGGCGGTGTTGATATAGGAAAACGCTGCGATGCTTGCGACAAGCGGGGGCATGATAGACCGAAGCCCGAGATGCAAAGGGAAAACTGTGCGGTTCCGGGGGAAAAAGGAACGCCGTATCACAACTAATTATAACATGCCAACATGGTTGGCATGCAAAGAGGGCGCCGGCTGCAGCAGGTGCCCTCTTTGCATAGTACCTGCGATGGAAAACGGGGATTTTATGCGCCGATTCAAGCATCGTTTTTACAATGGGTTTCTCTATTTTGGACAGTTGGCGACCATCATGGTCATTTGGCAAGAAGTTTTTCTTATGCTGGAGAAATACTATGGCATATTTCACATGCCGAACCACAGCGCAGGACCGATTATGATTGGATTTTTCTTTCTAGGACCGCTTGCCTATCTGACGGTGACGGCCGTGTGGGTTAAACAGTCCCTCCCGTCGGAGGCCACGCGGAGGGACAAATTGGCGGCATGGGTACGCCATATCGGAATGCTGTTGTTGATTGGGGTGATAGAGCTGGAGCTTCTCCAACAGATTGACTATTTGGAGATTGTGAGGTATGCAGATGTCTTTGAGCACGTTCGTCTGCTTGTCATGTTGGCCGTGTTCCTGATTCTGTCCGGTCACTTGATACACCGGTATCCGAGGTGTTTCCCAAAGGAGAGAGAGGAATCATAACAATAACGCGGCACACCGTTGTAGTGTGCCGCGTTTGCTGTTTACTGTGCAAGTGAATAGGATTGGAACACAATTTGCGTCGTCTCGTCCGTATCCTCCAGGGTAACGAGTGCGGTTTCCGTGTGCCAGGCTCCGTCGTCTTTGGGCTCCAGTGCCAATTGCTCGGAGATCAGTGGGATCAGATCATCAGAATGTAATCGGCAGGGGAAGGTGACGACCGCACTTGTGACATCGTTGAGAGAAAATGAGACCGTATAGGAAACTTCCTGCCCAAACAGCGTGCCGTGATAAACACGGGTTGCCAGCTCCCCCTGTGCGTCATACGTCTGGTCGTCTCCGTCTCCCAGCAGCTCGGTCACGCCGGTGTCCGGCGTCTGGATCAAACGGTCGAGCATGAGCAGTTGGAAGGTATCGTTGTCGGTTGACAGTTCGGGGTTGACCAGCTCTGCCGAGGCAGTAGTGTCGTCCTGTGTGTCGGGCTGTGCCGGCTGTTTCCCGCACCCGGACAGCAGGGCGAGCAGGAGCAGCCCGGTGAGCAGCCCAACGCGCCATGGATATTGTTTCATGAAAAAACACCTCAATTCCTGTCTGATGCCGGCCAAATGGTTCGAATTTCCCCCGAAAGCATAGGGCCAGCTGTGAAAATCAATACAATTTGCTAATAAATTATCAACAAATGTATTGTCTCAATGATAGGATATTTTGCAGACGAATGCAAGAGAAGTTATGTAAAATTGTGAAAAAAAGACGCGAAAATTGTGCTCTGATGAAAAAAATACCCAAAGAAACCGATAAAGTTGTACATAGGGAGAAGATCAGGGGTCGAAACGCTCAGGCTTAAAATGCATAAATATTCAATTTAAGAAATAATTAAAAGTTTTTCTTGCATTCCTGCATGGATGGGATTATAATAAGACCAACGACAAAACCGGGTAGTTTGTTTGAGAAAAGAACGAATTTTACGCTTTTTACAAACCAAACGGACCCTTTTCATGGAGGCTTATCTACTATGTCTATTGCTACCAGTGATATTACAATTAAAAAGGCTGCACTCGCATATTCCGGAGGTCTGGACACCTCGGTTCTGATTCCGTGGCTCAAGGAGCATTACGGTTGTGAGGTCATCGCAATTTCCGGCAACGTCGGCCAAGCCAGTGAGCTGGACGGCCTGGAGGAAAAGGCTCTGGCTACCGGCGCATCCAAGCTGTATGTCATGGATCTGACCAAGGAGTTCGTGGAAGACTACATCATTCCGACCATGAAGGCCGGTGCGGATTACGAGGGATATCTGCTGGGAACCTCGTTTGCCCGTCCGATCATTGCCAAGGAGCTGGTCAAGATTGCCAAGGCGGAGGGCTGTGACACCATCGTGCACGGCTGCACCGGCAAGGGCAACGATCAGGTTCGTTTTGAGC
>CAYLXH010000133.1:0-5420 GCA_964387535.1 uncultured Butyricicoccus sp.
AGTGCATTTGGTATTCGTGCGGCAGCAGGAGGTGCATTGGGAGCCATTATTGTTCTATGCAAAAAGGCATTGCTCGCGGTATCTTTTCGAATGAGGCTGGTTTGGGAAGCGCTCCGATTGCTGCTGCCGCTGCAAAAACGAATGAACCGGTCCGCCAGGGTCTGGTATCCATGACGGGTACCTTCATTGATACGATTGTAATCTGTACCATGACAGGACTGTCCATTGTTCTGACGGGAGCTTATGATCAGGGCTTGGAAGGTGTCGCAGTTACGGCGTTTGCGTTCCAGAGTGGCTTGCCGTTTGGCAACAAGCTTTGCGAGTTTGTACTGATGATTTGCCTGGTATTCTTTGCATTTACAACGATTTTGGGCTGGGATTATTATTCTGAGCGCTGCTTAGAGTATTTCTCCGGTGGCAATAGGGGCGCCTTGACCACTTACCGCTGGTTGTACATCTTGGCAGTTCTGATTGGACCGTTCCTGACAGTTTCTGCGGTATGGACCATTGCAGATATCTTCAATGCATTGATGGCTTTACCGAATCTGATTGCTATTCTCGCTTTGAGCGGAGTGGTTGTCAAAGAAACAAGAAGCTATTTTGAACGTTTAACTAAGGGACATATTCAAGAATAGAATGACCAAATAGACACAGCATATCTGTCAACCCGCTGCATATTGACAGATATGCTGTTGTTTTTGGCGTTTATTTAAAAATAAAACTGACACCGTCGAACGTTCGGTGTCAGTTTTTAGCATATGTTTTCTTTCAATGTAGATATGTATTATCGATAACGTCCTGCTCCGAGATATCGTTTTTTATAATATCCGCTTGACATAGTGTCAATACAGACGTCATCTTTGGAATTTGCAGAATGGATGATACGGCCGTCTTCCAGATAGATCGCGACATGCGAGACACCACCAGAATCATTGGTATCAAAAAAGACCAGATCACCAGCACGAAGATCCGACTTTTTAACATGAGTTCGGCTCCGATATTGGTCTGCCGAGGTGCGTGGAATGGAAATACCGCATTGTTTGTAGACGTATTGGGTAAAACCAGAACAGTCGAACTTTTTTGGTCCCGCAGCGCCATATTCATATTTGCAATCCAATAGACTCTTGGCGACAGAGATAATGCGTTTTCCAACAGAAGATGTATTGGATGGCTTGTTTTTTGACAGATAGTCACTGGAAACATACCCTGTGCTGCTATTGTATTTAATTTTTGACCAATGGTTGGAGGTACTAATTACTTTGCAGCTCTCGCCGTAGGAAAGCGAACCGATGATATCGGAGGAGGTACTTGCTCGGCGCCGAACATTTAGGCTGCTTGCGGTACAATAACGAGTTTTGGTGCTGGAATTTCCAGAAGAACTGCCAGAAGGTTTGGTTTTGGAAAGATATTTGCTGGAAACATAACCGTAGCTACCGTTATATTTGATTTTGGACCAGCCATTGGAAGTGCTGACTACCTTGCAGCTCTTTCCATAAGACAGAGAACCGATTACACTGGAAGAAGTGGTGGCCTTTTTGCGGATATTCAACGAACTGGCAGTACAATATCTGGTTTTGACTTGCGAAGTGTTCGAAGAACTGCCTGATGGCTTATTCTTAGACAAATAGTCGCTGGAAACATACCCGTAACTTCCATTGTATTTGATCTTGGACCAGCCATTGGTTGTACTGACAACCTGACAACGTTCTCCGTAAGAGAGGGAGCCAATTACACTGGAAGAAGTGCTGGCCTTTTTCCGGACATTTAACGAACTGGCCGTGCAGTATCTGGTTTTAGAGCTCGAGACGGTGGTGAGATAGTCTTCATAAACATAGCCTTTATAAGAGTCTGTCTGAATTTTAATCCAATCATCGGATGAACCAAGCCGAGTTGCTTTATCGCCTTTATTCAGTGTGGCTACGACAGAATAAGAGCTGCCAGGCCCTTTGCGCACGTTGACGTTTGCCGTCGCGCGGACGGTGCTGGCAGCGTTCGCATTCATCGTAATGAGGGTCGTGGTTAACAAAGACGCAGCAAAAAATTTTGTCCATCTGCGGGATGATGCCATTGGGAAAAGCCCTCCTGATCGCGGAATAAAAATTTACTTGGCGGCAGAGAGTGCACGATTCAGCCAGATATATCCAATATCCAATGCATCATACAGTCCCTTTTTTTCCGCCTTTTTTACGATGCGATCCTGTGGACGAACACTGGGAGAGGTCTGCTGAAGCTGTACAGAAACACGAGTAGCAACATCCAAGTCTTTCACCTTTTCGGTATCAAGGATTTGCAGCATGATAATATAACGATCACTCATGCTGCCATAGTAAAGAATGTTGTTTTGACGCATCAGAGGATGACCTTTGTATTCCAGAATCTCATCATTCTTCTTGGAAGATGCTGTTGACATAAAAAAACTCCTTTCACGGCAGGAAATACAGCCCTGCGATAATTACACAATAAAAATAGTATAACATGAGGAAGCAACCGTGTCAACGCAACAAGATTACATTTTGGTTACATTAAGTATACCATAGTTGAATATCTGTGTCAAACAAGAAAATAGGGGGAAAGAAAAGACACGCTGTGAAAATTCACAGCGTGTCAAATTGATGCAGAGATTATAGGTCGAGATATTTCATGATCAGTTCCTGCATTAACTCGTCGCGATCAATCTTACGGATCAGACTACGAGCATTGTTGTAATTGGTAATATAGGTAGGATCTTCCGAAAGCAGATATCCAACGATCTGATTGATCGGATTATAGCCCTTTTCCTTGAGGGCATCATAAACCGTCTGAAGAACAACCTTCATTTCCTGATTACTTTCCTCTTTTAAAGAGAATCTTCTTGTTCCGTCAAGCATACTGGGCCTCCTTTCCCTATAAACCCATGATAACCTAATTTTGTTAATTTGTAAAGATTATTTGCGCAGTTTTGCAGCAAATTTCTCTTGCAGGGCAGAAATGGCTTTCTGCATCGCATCATCACACTCGACATCAGTCAACGTGCGATCGTTGCGGCGCAGCTTCAGAGAATATGCAACGCTCTTCTTACCATCCGGGATATTTTTGCCCTTGTAAACATCAAACAACGAGATGGATTCCAAAATAGAGCCAACTGCTGCTGCAATCTCTGTTTCCATCTTAGCTACGGGGATATCGTCGTCGCAGAGAACCGCGATATCGCGGGTGGAAGCCGGATATTTCGGCAGCGGTTGATAGACATGCTCCGGGCCGACATGAGAGAACATGAGGTCTACATTGATTTCTGCAGCGAGAATTTCGGAGTCCGTACCATATTTCTTTGCGACGAGCGGATGGATGGTGCCAAACAATCCGATTTCAGTGTTGCCAGACAAAATGCGTGCGCAGCGGCCCGGATGATAGGAGGGATTGTCTGTTATTGCTTCAAAAGATACATCTGTGATGCGGCATTCCGTCAGGATGCGCTCAATGACACCCTTGAACTGGAAGAAGTCCAGACGTCCATAAGTGCCAAGCGTCAGCATATGGGGTTCGTCAGGAAGCTGGTCAGCATTGACAGTGCCGTCGTCATTGAGCTTTGGAAGGTATACCTTGTACAGCTCATACAAGCTTGCCGTCTTGTTTCGATGATTTAGGTTATGCATCAAAGATTCCAGCATAGACGGCAGCGTTGTGGTACGCATAACGCTGAATTCTTCACCGAGCGGATTGAGAATGCGGACAGAATTACGTTTGATGCTGTCGGCGGGCAGATTGATGTCATCGTACATTTTTGGATTGCCAAATGAGAAATTGAAGGCTTCATCAAAGCCGCAGGTGCGAGTAATGGCGCCAATCTTTTTTTGGAAGTTTTGCTCCGGAGTCAGGGCACCAAGCACGGCTTCTCCTCCGAACAATGTGGTGGGGATGTTGTCATAGCCATACAGACGGGCAATCTCTTCCGCCACATCACACATGCGCGCGATATCGGTACGGAAAAATGGTACGATAACCTCCTGATTTTCGACTTCAAATCCGAGCTTATTCAGATATCCGATCATTTCTGCTGGTGTGAGCTCCAGACCCAGCAGTGCATTGATCTTGTCCGGTTCGAAGGCAAGGCGTTTTTTCTGATCACTGGTGGTGTCGACATCAATGACACCGTCAACGACCTCTCCGGCTCCAAGCATCTCAACCAATTCACAGGCGCGATCGACTGCGTCCATAGTCATACGTGGGTCAAGCCCCTTTTCGAAACGGCCGGAAGCCTCGGTACGCATACCGAGCTTTTTCGCAGTAACGCGAACAGTAGCGCCGTGGAAGTTCGCCGATTCAAAGACAACCATATTGGTCTTTTCCGTAATTTCGGAATCATAGCCGCCCATGACGCCCGCGACAGCGGTCGGACGGGTGCCATCAGCAATGCAGACCATGCTGCTGTCGAGTTCATGCATTTGTCCGTCTAATGTTTCAATACTTTCACCGGCAGTCGGCCGACGGATGATGATTTTGTTATCCTTCAGACACGCATAGTCAAACGCATGCATTGGCTGACCATATTCAAGCATCACGTAGTTAGTGATATCAACGATATTGTTAATAGGACGGACACCGGCAGCGTGCAGACGCTCACGCATCCAAGCCGGAGAAGGCTCGATTTTGATGTTTTTAACCAGGCGAGCAGTATAACGCGGGCAAAGATCGGGTGCCTCGTTGGTGATGGTGAGATAATCGTTGATGTCACCGGCACCGCCTCGGATGACAGGTTTGTGCAGCTTGAGTTCGCGGTCAAAGGTGGCTGCCGTCTCACGGGCAAGGCCGATTACACTCAAGCAGTCCGGGCGGTTGGACGTGATCTCAAATTCAGCCACATATTCATCCAGTCCGACGACAGTACGGATATCAACACCGACCGGGGTATCCTGCGGCATCAGTAGCAGACCTTCCGGATCACCATATGGCAAATCGTTGATGGTGAGTCCCAGCTCTTCAAAGGAACACATCATACCATTGGATGCTACACCGCGGAGCTTGCCCTTGGTGATCTTGACACCTCCTGGCAGAAGTGATTTGTGCAGCGCGACCGGAACAATACTTCCTACGATTGCATTGGGAGCTCCTGTGACAATCTGAACAGGTTCTTCTTTTCCGACATCAACCTGACAGATTACAAGGTGATCGGAGTCCGGATGCGGGACATTGGACAGAATTTTACCGGTGACAACATTTTTAAATTCGCGGCCCAGGTAGACGATTTCCTCAACCTTGGAACCGGACATTGTCATTTTGGCATCATATTCTTGATTGGTGATGCCTTCCATATCTACAAATTCAGCAAGCCAGCTCATAGGCAGCTTCATGATTCATTCCTCCAGGTTCAAAATTTCAGATAATTTGGATTGTCGTTGCGTGATTAAAACTGATGCAGGAAACGCACATCATTTTCGTAGAAG
>CAYLXH010000134.1:0-5094 GCA_964387535.1 uncultured Butyricicoccus sp.
TGATCAATTGCATAATGTACCATACGTTTGTTGATATGTGCATATTTTTTAGAAAAATATTCTCCCGCCAGACGAATGAAATCTTTCTTTCGATCCGGCTCAAAATACGGCATCATAAAATCAACGTCACGCAGATGAGACATATTCGCCTTCAAGAGTTCTGGATAATACGCAACCACTGGGCAGTTATAACAGTTTTGTGTCCGGTGCTCATCCAGATTATACGTCATACAGGGGTAAAAAATTGCATCAACCCCCTTGGAAAGCAGGTTCTCAATATGACCATGCATCAATTTAGCAGGATAGCACACCGTATCTGACGGAATAGAATTTTGTCCGAGTGCATAGGTCAAACGCGTCGAAACATCCGACAGTACTACTTCAAATTCCAGATCTGTCAAAAGTGTATGCCAAAACGGCAATAATTCAAACATATTTAACCCAAACGGAATACCAATTCTCGCCCGTCCTGGTTTGCTCTTTTCCTGATATGACAGCAGTTTTTCCAACTTATATTGATACAAATTAGGCAGCTTTAACTTATCTCCACCGCCAAGCGGCCGTTCACAGCGGTTACCAGAAATAAACTTTCTTCCTCCCGAGAACGAAGATACGGTAAGCGAACAATGGTTGGTGCACATACCGCACTTTACAGAGCTGGTCTTGTGAGAGAAATTCTCCAGCTCCTCAGCTCCAATCAAGGTGGTTTCTTCCGGCTCATTCGCCATGGCATGAAGCGCAGCGCCATATGCACCCATCAATCCAGAAATGGCAGGACGTGTTACGTTGCGTCCAATCTCCATCTCAAACGAGCGCAAAATAGCATCATTCAAAAAGGTGCCGCCTTGCACCACAATGTGATGTCCGAGATCTTCCGGCGAATGCGCACGGATTACTTTGAACAGTGCGTTTTTTACCACACTGACGGACAGACCCGATGAGATAGCATCAATGCCTGCTCCATCTTTCTGTGCCTGCTTTACGGATGAATTCATAAAGACGGTGCAGCGAGACCCCAGATCAATCGGATGTTCTGCAAATAATCCAATCTGACAAAATTCCTCAACACTATATCCCATAGAACGAGCAAATGTTTCAATAAAGGAACCACATCCCGAAGAACACGCTTCGTTCAAAGAAATATTGTCAATGCAGTCGTTCGCAATCTTAAAACACTTAATATCCTGGCCACCAATGTCAATAATAAAATCAACATCGGGTTCAAAATGCTTCGCAGCCTTGAAATGGGCCATCGTTTCGACCAAACCAAAGTCAATCCCAAAAGCATTCAGAATCAACGCCTCACCATATCCCGTGACCGCGGACGCACGAATGGCTACACGATCGCCGCACAGGCGATACAACTCTAGTAGTTGTTCCCGAACAACATCAACCGGATTTCCTTTATTGGGACTATAATAGTGAAACAGCAGTTGTTTGTCCTCACCAATTAAAACCAGTTTCGTTGTCGTAGATCCACAGTCAATGCCCAAGTATGCATCTCCTGTATACATTGTAACGTTTTCCCGCATGATATCACTGGAATTGTGTCTACGGCAAAACGCATCATATTCCTGCTCACTGCGGAACAGCGGCTCCAACGTCGCCGTCTCAACTTTTACGCCTGCCGTCTTTTCCAGAGTTTTCAACAGCTCATCATATGTATATGTATGAGTTGTATTCTCTTGCGCATAACAAGCCGCACCAGCGGCAATAGCATATGGCGCCAAATCTGGAAAATGCGCATGCTCGTCACTCAAGCCCAGTGTTTCCTGAAATCGATGCTGTAATCCCTTGAAGAAAAAAAGTGGACCACCAAGAAACAGCACATCCCCCTCGATCTCCCGTCCCTGAGCCAATCCCGTCAAGGTTTGATTGACCACCGCCTGAAAAATAGAGGCGGCAATATCTTCCTTGCGGGCCCCCTCATTGAGCAATGGTTGAATATCGCTCTTTGCAAACACTCCGCAACGGGATGCAATCGTATACAAGCGCTCCGAACGTTGTGCCAAATGATCCAGCTCTTCCGAAGTGACATCCAAAAGTACCGCCATCTGATCAATAAACGCACCTGTGCCACCTGCACAGGTTCCATTCATTCGTTCTTCCAATTGACCGGTGAGAAAGACAATTTTTGCATCTTCTCCTCCCAATTCAATGACAACATCTGCCGACGGGACAAAGCGGCCAACACATTTTCTTGTAGCAAAAACCTCCTGCACAAAATCAATACCACTGGCTTTTGCAACACCAAGTCCGGCCGAACCGGTAATCGCAACACGAAGTACTGCATCTCCAACAATACGCTTTGCATCCAACAACATCTCACAGGCTTTTTCGCGCACCTTGGAAAAATGACGTTCGTATTTCTTATATAGGATCTGCGAACGTCTGGTTGCCTCATTACATCCTATCGCAACCAATTTTACAGTAGTAGAACCAATATCGATTCCTAAATACACATTCATACAGTCTGCTCCTCATTATCTCCAACTAATGCAAACATATAATATATACGATATTAATCAGAATTGACTCTTTTGTCAACTGCTAAACCACCGATTTTTCGACAAAGCTGTTAATTTTTTGTATAAATTTCACAGCTTTTAGTCCTTGTAATCTATCTCTCTTTGAACAAAAGTGATGTCTGATTAGAAAAATCTCAACTGGTAAAAATTGATACCATTTGCAGTCAAGATAAGAAGGGCTGAAAGCTTCCCATTCGAAGCTCTCAGCCCAATTGTTATACGATATCAATTATTTGGAACGCTCTCAATATCCCAATACATTGGATGGAACGTCAAATGATTGCGTTATAACTCTGCCAGACGTTTACGGTCCAGTTTCCCTTTTTCATCAACCGGCAGGGTGTCCAGGATACGCACAATGCCCGGAATCATAAACTGAGGCAAATACTGCCGCGCAGCAGAGCGAATCTGGCCTGGTGTCATCTGTTCGCCCTCTTCCAATGCAACGTATGCGACCAGATGTCCATACTGCACAATCGCTCCACAGGCTACAACTCCATCAATCCGGCACATATTGATCTCTACATCGCGACACTCCAGACGGTATCCACCAACTTTAATCTGAGAGTCTTTGCGGGCCATCCAGTACAATTTTCCGTCCTCAACACGTCCAATATCACCGGTACGGTAAGCGGGCTTGCCCTCATATTCAAAATAACCGCCCTGTTCGCCATCTGTATATCCAGCCGTGACGCTCGGACCTACCAAAACGATTTCGCCCTCTTTGCCTTCTTCGACACAAGTATCCTCATTGGGATCCATCAGCAGAATGTCTGTCGCTCCACTGTCAATAGAGCCAATCGGAAGCGGCTGATCACACATATCCGGTGTAATCTCACTGGCCGTTACATTACAAGTGCTCTCTGTAGAACCGTATGCATTGATAACTTTGATTCCCGGGAAACGTTCATGAAGTTCTTTTGGGGTTCTGCGGTGCAATGCTTCTCCCGAAAGATATACAACTTTCAAATTCGGCAGCATCTCAGCATTAAAATTCTTTCGCTCAATGCAGAAATCCGCAATCGAAGGCGTCATAACGATAACATTCGGATTGTTTGCACGCATATGACGAAGCAGCAGGCTGTGTTTTTCTTTCAGTTCGTTTTCCGTCATGATCAGCGTATGCCCGTGGGTCAGCGAATAATAAACATCAACCATGGACAGATCAATCGAAAGCAAAGAAATATTTAAAATCGTACCCGGCTCATCCAAGGTAAACGTAGTATCCAGCCAATTGATAAAATTATTCAGATTTCCCCTCGTCGCTTTCACTCCGCAGGCCAATCCGGTGCTGCCAGAAGTAAAGATCATATAGGCTATGGAATTATTGTCAACTTCCGCAGGAAGCTCTACTTCCTCGTCCGGAGGATCCTGAGACAGCTTCTTGATATTCTCTTTTGGAATCTTATTAGACCCCGAAAAACCACGTCCAATCGCACACAGAACAAGATCTGCTTCTGATTCATTCGCAATACCCGCGAGACGATCATGCGGCTGACCGGTGCTGCACGGAACATATGCCACACCAGCACGAATGCAGGCCAGAAATGCAACCAGCATGGAACATTCTTTATGTCCATAAACCAGTACATTTTTTGCACCACGCAAGATAATATGCTTAGCCAGGTTCTCACTCCTGCGATACAGCTCACCATATGTCATCGCCTCGCGCTGCGTGCGGCAGGCAATACGTTCTGCCGGATGTGTAAAAATAGAAGAAATATCCATATAGTCCATCCTCCTCAATAGTCATAATCGAACCCATAAAGTCACCTTTTCTTTTAAAATATACCATAATTGCCCCTCTAAATCAATTCAAATTTGTCTGTATATAAAAACTTGTCTGAAAAACTGTCAATAAGTATTGACAGTTAATCAAAAGGAGAGTAATATGTATGCAACAACTTTATACGCCTTATCAAGAGTGGTGGAGGGATCGGCCCAATGAAGCCCGGCAACCTGCTTACAGCAAGGTGCTAATTCCGCCGGTGTCCAGCTTTTCAGATCGAAAGATGAGGATTTTTCAAAGCGCACTGGCGAATCTGTCAGGCGTTTTTCTTTTATCCGTAAATACTATCTGACATACATCGTATGTTCGTTCCAAGGAGGGAGCAACAATGGCAAAGTACTTATTTACATCCGAGTCCGTTACAGAAGGACATCCCGACAAAATTTGTGATCAGATTTCTGATGCAATCCTAGACGCAATGTTGGAGCAGGATCCCTATTCTCGTGTTGCCTGTGAGACAACGGTAACAACCGGCCTGGTCAGCATTATGGGAGAAATTACCACCAAAGCAACCGTAGACATTCCGACGATTGTGCGTGGGGTGGTACGAGAAATTGGTTATGACCGTGCCAAGTACGGTTTTGACTGCGATACCTGTGGCATTATCACCACATTGGATAAGCAGTCTCCAGATATTGCAATGGGTGTTGACTGCTCTCTGGAGAGTAAGTCCGGAAGCCAGACGGATGATCTGAATGTCGGTGCTGGCGATCAGGGCATGATGTTTGGGTATGCGTGTGATGAAACCCCGGAGCTCATGCCGCTCCCCATTTCTCT
>CAYLXH010000134.1:5104-5419 GCA_964387535.1 uncultured Butyricicoccus sp.
CAGAAAATGGCAAAACGTCTCACCGATGTCCGAAAAGCAGGAAAATATGATTATCTCCGCCCAGACGGAAAAACTCAGGTCACGGTAGAATATGATAAAAACCAGAAACCGATTCATATTGATACGGTAGTTCTATCCACACAGCACAACCCGGAAGTGTCTTTGGAGCAGATCCGAAAAGATATGATCGCTGATGTCATCGCACCAACGCTTCCTGCCGACCTGTATGATGAAAACACCCGAATTTTTGTCAATCCAACCGGTCGGTTTGTAATCGGTGGTCCCCAGGGCGATTCTGGTCTCACAGGACGCAAG
>CAYLXH010000135.1:0-4952 GCA_964387535.1 uncultured Butyricicoccus sp.
CATAGGATGTTGTCTGATAAATCGGAACAGCACGTGCATCCGTCGCCGGGTCTGCCTGTTCCTGTCCTACATGAAGCTGCAGGGTTTCAAAATGAAATTTTCTCTCACTCATGATATTATTCTCCTTTTCAGTAACGGTGTGGATTGTCGGATGGTGTCTCTAATATGCAATCTGTCAACAACCACACATTCGACCGTAAGAAGTATACAGCTTTTTTATAAAAATCTCTGTTTTCATTAAATCCCTCGTTGTTTTCGATTTTCCTACTAGGTTAATATGTTTTCTGTGTTTTTACTATACCAGACATTCTTTTCTCTGTCAACAGTTTTTTTCGATAAATTCCTATTTTCCTACTTATTTATAGAAAATTATTTGACAGATGAAATTTCCTTTGTAATATGATATACTTTCCTATAACAATCAACAGATAACTCATCAACTAAGCTCTCTCAGAGCACAGGAGAATTATGAAACGATTAGTAACAGGAATTCTTGCTCACGTCGATGCCGGTAAAACTACTTTGTCGGAAGGCATGATGTATGTGAGTGGTAATCTAAAAAAACTGGGACGCGTTGATCATCAGGACGCCTTTCTCGACACCTATCATCTGGAACGGGAGCGCGGTATCACCATTTTTTCCAAACAGGCAACTCTCTCCCTGGAGCATACACAATTTATACTGTTAGACACTCCCGGGCACGTCGACTTTTCCACCGAAATGGAGCGCACCCTACAGGTTCTGGATTATGCCATCCTAGTCATCAGCGGCAGCGATGGTATACAAAGTCACACAGAAACTCTTTGGAAACTACTTCAGCAATACCGTATTCCCACCTTTCTCTTTATCAATAAGATGGATTTAGATAGCGCAAACCGCGAAACCGTGCTGACTCAACTGACGCAACTGCTTGACGATCACTGTGTGGACTTCTCTGCCGACCGCTCCACAGAACAGAGAGATGAAGAAATCGCACTGTGCAGCGAAGCGTTGATGGACGAGTTTCTGAATAACGGGACACTCTCTTCCAACCAAATCCAACGTGCGATCGTGCGTCGTCAGCTGTTCCCCTGCTTTTTTGGCTCTGCTCTCAAACTAGATGGTGTAGAAGCATTTTTGCGCGGTCTCGAGCGCTATACTGTAGAGCCAAAGTATCCCAGAGAATTCGGCGCCAAAGTATACAAAATCTCCCGCGATCCGCAGGGAAATCGCTTGACCTGGATGAAAATCACAGGGGGAGGCCTCAAGGTTAAAACCCTTCTGACCAACCAAAAGTCTGATGGCAATGCAGGATGGGAAGAAAAAGCAGATCAGCTGCGCCTGTATTCCGGAGATAAATTTCAGACCGCTGACTTTGTTCCTGCCGGCAGCATTTGTGCAGTAACTGGACTTACACAGACACAGCCGGGAGATGCCCTCGGCTTAGAGCTGAAATCGCCCGCTCCCGTTCTGGAGCCTGTGCTCATCTATCAGCTCATTCTGCCGGATGGTACCGACGTGCACAGCACACTGACCAAACTTCGTCAGCTCGAGGAAGAGGATCCACTGCTTCATATCGTATGGAACGAACGCCTTCAAGAGATCCACATTCAGCTGATGGGACAAATCCAACTGGAAATTCTCAAAAGTCTTATTGCAGAGCGCTTCCAACTCGATGTTGCATTCGGTCCCGGCAACATTGTTTATAAAGAAACCATCTCAGCCCCCATAGAAGGCATTGGGCATTTCGAACCGCTGCGCCACTACGCAGAAGTACATGTACTTCTTGAGCCGCTCCCCCACGGAAGCGGACTGGAATTCGATACCGCATGCAGCGAGGACGTTTTGGATCGAAACTGGCAGCGGCTCATCCTCACTCACTTTGCCGAGCGAGAACATCTTGGCGTTCTGACCGGCTCCCCTATTACCGATATGCGCATCACTCTGCTTATCGGTCGCGCCCACACCAAACACACAGAACCTGGGGACTTTCGGCAGGCAACGTATCGCGCTATCCGGCAAGGCTTGATGAGAGCACAGTCTGTTTTACTGGAACCTTGGTATTCTTATCGCCTCGAGATTCCTCAGGAATGTGTCGGACGCGCTATGTCGGACGTCACACAGCGCGGTGGCACGTTTGAGCCACCTCTCACGCAGGGAAACTCTGCGATACTGACCGGCAAAGCTCCGGTTTCTACCATGCAGGACTATTCGATGGAAGTAATAACATACACCAAGGGACGTGGCCACTTGTCGCTCTCTCTTGACGGTTATTTTCCCTGTCACAATGCAGAAGAGATCATCGAGCAATTGCACTATGAACCCGAGGCCGACCTTGCGCACACACCGGACTCCGTATTCTGCTCTCATGGAGCGGGATTCACCGTCAAATGGAATGAAGTGGAGCAATACATGCACCTCCCTGCGGTTCTAAAGATCCGCCGGTCAACATCCGAAGGCCGTTCCTCTCAAACAGTCACGCGGCGAGCAGCACCATCGCACACCAGCTCTCAGGAGTTGGATAAAGAACTGCAAAAAATTTTTGAACGCACCTATGGTCCTATTCAGCCCCGTGCTCTTCGCAGTTCCCGCACCATACGCTACGACCATCCGCGTGAAGTCTTGCGTCAATTGGAACCGGCAACGGACTACCTGTTGGTCGACGGCTACAACATTATTTTTGCCTGGGACGATCTCAACGCACTGGCATCCGATCATTTGGATGCTGCACGTCAATCTCTGATGGATACCCTATGTAATTATCAGGCATATCGTCATTGTGAAGTCATCCTGGTCTTTGATGCCTATCGTGTCCCCGGGCAGACAGGCCTTGTGGAAAGATATCACAACATTCATGTTGTATACACCAAACAGGCCGAAACAGCCGATATGTTTATTGAAAAAGTTTCCTATGAAATCAACGGCAAACGCAATGTCCGTGTTGCCACTTCCGACGGATTAGAACAAGTTATTATTCTCGCACACGGCGCGGAGCGCATTTCAGCACAAGCCTTCCGCACGGAAGTAGAACGGGTAAATCAACAGATTCAAGCTGTCATTCAACAACAAAACCAAAAATAAACGACGATCCCCTGCTGATGCTCTTCAGAACTACACCGGCAGGGGATTCCTCATATGTTCTTTTCACTCATCGCGGCGATTTGTTCGGCATAAGACTCCGCACGTACCCGCTTCTCCTCATCCATAAACGGAATGTCATATCCCAGATGACGCTCCACATGCTGTCCCAAATACCGCATGCCCGTATGCTTGCAATAGCGCCGTACACCAGCTTCCCATAGATCCGCTCCCTGTTCTGGCCGGTATCCACAGGTCGTCAATAGCGTAACCGACTTTCCTGCCAGCAACGAAGGGCCTTTTTGTTCCCCATAATATTTGCACAGCGCATACACGATACGGTCCAGCGTCGCTTTCATCGGTGCGGTGCAATACCAGCAATAGATTGGTGATGCCAGCACCAGCAAATCACAGTCCAGCACCAGGCGAAAAATATCCTGCATCTCATCGTCCTGACAACAGTTCGGAGCCGTCCAGTCCGTTTGACACGACCGACAGGCAAGACACGGGGCAATATCATGATCGTACAGCCAGATTGTCGTGCACGTCATTCCCAGCCGCTCTAATCTCTCGGTAAATGGCCGCAGGAGTGCCGCAGTATTCCCCTGTTTGCGCGGACTTCCCATCAAAATGCAGACATGTTTCATATAGTCTTTCCTCCCTGTGGCAGCGTCAGCCAATCTCCCAAGATGTGGTCCCATTCTGGCGGAGTAAACTCCTCGAATCCCGATCCGGGGTAAAACGTCATTTCACCAAAATAGGGGTTTCCATCAATCTCATAAAAATCAACCCGCACAAACGGAATCCCTGCTGCCAGCCTCTCTGCCAGCACAACCATATCATCATATGACTGGGGTTTCTCAATCTGTCTCGGATCCTGTGGATAATGTCGCTCAAATGGCATTCGATTCCAGTTCCGATCAAAAAATGTTACATTCAGTCCCTGTGTTCGATTGGAACACACAAAACAACAGCGTACGTTGCCTTGGAACACCATCAGCTTATAATCTCTCAGTTCTTTCCCAGCTGACTCTTGCATCAAGGGTTCCGCAATAATCCGCGGACGGATACTTTGGTACGGCCACTCTCGCCCCTGGTAATAAAAATTTCTGTTATACGCTCGCAGCAACTTTTTGCGCACCAACTTCCAATCCATTGCCGCTTTCTCCCGGCAAATGACGACACCACCGGAATCATGCGTACACTTGAGAACAAACTGGTCTGGAAGCATATCCCACACAACATCATCCGGGTGATTCCATACACCGACAAGCGGAAATAGGTACTGTTCTCCGATTCTCTGCGCGACAAAGGCCCGAACCTCATATTTATCCACCAATAATGGGTACTCTGGGCGGCGATCGTACAGCTTAAGCCACTGTAGCTTTTCATTAAACGAAGTCGGCTTGTCCAACTTCAGTGGTTCCCCAATATGAATTCGATACATTAGTTTTAAATACCGCTTATCGGAAAGCCGGTTGAGCAATCCATACCGCGCTGCCGCCCAGATCAGACGCGAAATCATCGTCTTCTTTTTCATATATCTGCTCCCCTGCTATGTCTGTCTTTCTTCCTCCCATACAGATATTCTTTGAGTCTTCACGCACAAAACGACAAAAACACTGCCGCTTGCACCTTTCCAAAGCAATATTATTATAAAGAACGAGCAAACAAATGTCAAAAAATGCTGCTACCGAACACACATCTTTTCAGTTACATAGATACTCAGAACACTTGATTCTCAAATGTTTGCATGGCAATGCAATACAAAATATTTTAAAAAATATTTTTATATCCTATTGACTTTCTCGTCAAAAACTGTATAATATATTTGTTGTCACACAAAAGATATTGCCGAATTGTGTAAGGGTAGCACGACAGACTCTGACTCTGTT
>CAYLXH010000136.1:0-2721 GCA_964387535.1 uncultured Butyricicoccus sp.
TCAAATCCCTCCTTCTCCGCCAAAGAAAACACCTGAAATCGTATGATTTCAGGTGTTTTTTTGTCTATATTTCTTTGGGCCTGTGAAGAAGTACCGTTCCTTCCTCTGAGACATCGCACAAAAGGTCATTATGGTATTCCATGTGATCGCGTATGGCGCGTTTCTGCTGATTGCTCCGGACTACTCGTTGTTCCACGCCGGTGAGGGAAGCATTCACTATCTGTATGCCATTCTCATTCTGTGGCCGATTGAGCTGCTGATCATGGCGCTGCTGAATCGCAGTAATAAGAACAAGGGAGCGGAAGCCTGGGTTCAGGAAGATGTCGGCGCTGTGGACCTGACGCCGTGGAAGTATCGTTGGGTCGCAACCGTTTTGATTATACTCGTTGTTATTGTCATCTATGCGGCGTTCTCTCCGCTTGGATTCGGTGAGTGGGGCTACACACAGCCATGGTAACACATAACTTTTTCCTTATATTCTGACACGGCTGGGGATTCCCGTGTCAGAAGCAGACGGCGCTGCAGCAGAGTAATCGGCTGCGGTGCTGTTGTGCATTGCTCAAATTGTTCAAAAAGTTGCCCCAAATAAATATTTACGCAATAAATACCTTGGTATACGGGGAACATTCAGAGAAAAAATGTGAAATGAAATAGAAACAATGGCTAATTTTTATAGATATCATGGAAAAGGTGTCAATAGATATGCGGTAAAATGATAAAAAAATTGATAAAAATGTGGGAAGTAATGGATTGACATCGCAAGAAAAAAGAGATATACTGATAACAACGATAATTAGCTGTTGCTAATGAATGCGGAGGGAGCACGGCGCGTGTTCTCCACCGCTTTTTTCTGCGAGATATATTAGCTGTTACTAACAAAGGAGGGGTCCTGATGGTAGGAGTGGAAGCTGCAGGGAGGAAGCATACTGTGAATGCACCGGTATCCATGGCTGGAGCAATGCCGCTGGCAATGATGAGCAAGGGAACGACAGGACGAATCTGTTCCATCCGCGGCAAGGATGACGTTCGCCGGTTTTTGGCCAATTTAGGATTTGTAGAAAATGCGGAGGTTCAGGTAATCTCTGAGGTCGGAGGAAACCTGATTGTTGCGGTAAAAGGAACACGGGTTGCGGTCAGCCGAGCGATGGCGTCGCGCATTCTGGTTCACTGAGGACGCCGATGCCGGAGCGGCAGCGGGGATACAACGAAACATTGTGTTGGGTGCGGAGGCGCTGAACACAGAGAGGAGTTATCAAATGAAAAATTTGCGAGAGTGTAAGGTGGGAGAAACGGTTGTCGTGGCCAAGGTCGGCGGCACCGGTGCGCTGCGCCGCAGGATTATGGATATGGGCATCACCAAGGGTGCGGAGATATATATCCGCAAGGTTGCTCCGCTGGGCGATCCCATGGAAGTGACCGTCCGTGGATATGAGCTGTCCATCCGCCGCAACGAGGCGGATCAGATCCAAATTCAGTCATGAGGATTTTTTGTCGCCTTTGAGTTAGCGAGAAACAACAATTATTACACAAATATGCAAGAAAGAGGAGCAGATATGGCACAAATAACGCTTGCGCTTGCCGGCAATCCAAACTGCGGCAAGACGACATTATTTAATGCGCTGACCGGATCCAATCAATATGTCGGAAACTGGCCGGGCGTAACGGTCGAAAAGAAAGAAGGCCGGCTGAAAGGGAAGAAAGACGTCATTCTCACGGATCTGCCGGGCATCTATTCGCTCTCCCCCTACACGCTGGAGGAGGTTGTGACCCGAAATTACATCCTTTCGGATCATCCGGATGCGATCATCAATCTGGTTGATGCTTCCAATATCGAGCGCAATCTGTATTTGACGACACAGATCACCGAAATGGGGATTCCGGTCGTTATTGCGCTGAATATGATGGATATTGTGCGCAAGACCGGCGATCAGATTGACACAAAGCGACTCTCAGAGGAGCTGGGCTGTCCGGTTGTAGAGATCTCAGCGCTGCACGGAGAAGGTCTGGATGAGCTGGTGCGCACTGCGGTCGAAGCCGCATCGGAGAAAAAGGCGGCGGCAGCGGGCCATTGCTTTGACAAGAGAACCGAAGCGGCGCTCAGCCGGATTGAACAGACGCTCGGCACAGCGGTGCCGCAGGAGTATCTCCGCTGGTTCGCGGTTAAGGCATTTGAACGGGATGAGGACGCGCTGGGCAGATTCCAGCTGCCGGAAGACGTTTGCTCGTCGGTGGAAGCGGAGATCGCTGCGTGTGAGACCGCGCTGGACGATGACGCGGAGTCCATCATCACGAACGGGCGGTATGAGTACATCGCCGGTCTGGTGGCCAAGTGTTGCAGGAAAAAGAGCACCGGACTGACAACCTCCGACAAGATTGACCGCATTGTGACCAACCGTATTTTGGCGCTGCCGATTTTTGCGGGGATCATGTTCCTGGTCTATTACATCGCCGGTGCGACGCTCGGCACAATTGTCACGGATTTTACCAATGATACGCTGTTTGGAACATGGATTCAGCCGGCAGTGGAGAACGCACTGGTCGCAGCCGGTGCAGCGGACTGGCTGATTTCTTTGGTTGTGGACGGCATCATCGGCGGACTGGCTGCGCCAATCGGCTTTGCTCCGCAGATGGCGATCGTGTTTGTGCTGCTGTCCTTTCTGGAAGATGTGGGATACATGGCACGCGTTGCGTTTATTATGGACCGTATTTTCCGCCGCTTTG
>CAYLXH010000136.1:2731-4901 GCA_964387535.1 uncultured Butyricicoccus sp.
GCAGCTTGCTTTTTTACGGGTTCGTCGCTCTTCTTTTCCGCCGCTTTGGTCTGTCCGGCAAGTCGTTCATTCCGTTCATGATTTCCATGAGCTGCGGCGTACCTGCGATCATGGGTACCCGAACGATTGAGAATGAGAAGGACCGCCGAATGACGATGATGACCACCACGTTCATTCCGTGCGGCGCAAAGCTCCCGGTCATCGCGCTGATCGCCGGTTACATCACCAATGCGTGGTGGATTGCACCGATCATGTATTTCATCGGCATTCTTTCGATCATTGTCTCCTGCATTATGCTCAAGAAGATGAGAATGTTTGCCGGAGAGCCGGCTCCGTTTGTCATGGAGCTGCCGCAGTATCATCTCCCTTCCGCCAAGACCGTGCTGATGCACACCTGGGAGCGCGTCTGGGCGTTCCTGAAAAAGGCAGGAACGATCCTGTTCGCTTGCTGTGCGGTCATGTGGTTCCTCGGCAGCTTTGGAATTCAGGACGGCGCGTTCGGTATGGTGGATACGGAGTATTGCTTCCTGTCCTACATTGGCGGTGCGATTGCCTGGATTTTTGCCCCGCTCGGCTTTGGCACTTGGCAGGCAGTTGCCTCCTCGCTGTCCGGATTTGTGGCAAAGGAAGGCATTGTCTCCACGATGGGCGTCCTTGCGGGTGTCGGTGAAATCGAGGAGTATGCTGTGGGCATGCACGATGCGTTTGCCGCATTTTTCCCGACGTCGATTGCTGCGTTCTCGTTCCTGGTATTCAATCTGCTGAATTCTCCGTGCCTGGCCGCAATTTCTACGCTGGCGCGTGAGATGAAGTCCAAAAAGGGCGTGGCGTTTGCGCTGGTTTTCCAGAACGTCTTTTCGTACTGCGTCTCATTGATGGTATATCAGATCGGCGGCCTGTTCCTGTTCGGCGGAGAGCTGACGTTTGGCATTGGCACCGTGGCTGCAATGATTGTTTTGGTGATCATGCTCTATCTGCTGTTCCGTCCAGACCCCAGCAAACGAGGTAACCGTCATCTGGTAGAAGTAAACGGGTGATGGCATCGGCGCTGCAGACACTCTGCATGACGCCGGAGAATGGTGTGAGTAAGGAGGAGACTCTATGGTGGTAACGGTTGTTCTTGCCGCTGCGATTGGTGGGTTCGTGATTTGGAATATCCGAACCATGATTCGCAATGTGCGGCAGGGAAAAAGCATTGACGGCTGTGACGGCAATTGCTCGCACTGTTCCCAGTGTCCGCATTCCCATTGATTGGTATCGCGTGTAAGAAATGCGTTGATAACACGCAGCGGTTGGAAACAACCGCTGCGTGTTTTTTTTGAGGGGCGAGACAACGAGTGCATGGCAGTGGCTGATGTGCTATACTGTCAGAGGAAAATATTCATAAATTTGTAAGAATTCCAACCGGCAGATTGTAAAATTTTCTTGCTACGCTTGTATTACAGGAAGAGGAGGACTCAGGATGACGTACCGGATTTTGGTCTGCGATGATGATCCGGCGATTGCACAGGCGATTGCCATTTACCTGAAGGCGGAGGGCTACGAAGCAGTCACGGCGGGGAACGGCTGCGAAGCGCTGGAGCTGTGCCGCACACAGGACATTCATCTCATCATCATGGACATTATGATGCCTCAGATGGACGGCATACAGGCAACGGAGCTGCTGCGTGAGACGCGCAACCTGCCGGTGATTATGCTGTCGGCGAAGGGGGAGGACATCGACAAAATTCAGGGGCTGACTGCGGGGGCGGATGATTATGTCACCAAGCCGTTCAGTCCGCCGGAGCTGATGGCGCGCGTCCGCTCCCAGCTTCGCCGGTATACTGCGCTCGGGGGAATGTCCGGGATGAACAGTGAGTGCGTATACCGGACCGGAGCGCTCGTGGTGGATGACCGCACGAAAACCGTCACGGTAGACGGAGATGAAGTGCGCGTCACACCGGTGGAATACGGCATCCTCTGCTTCCTGACGAAGAACAAAGGACAGGTATTTTCCATTCCGCAGATTTATGAAGCGGTGTGGAAGGAGCCGTCCTACCGCACGGAGAACACCGTTGCGGTTCACATTCGGCGCATTCGGGAAAAGATTGAGATCAACCCGAAGGAGCCCAAATACTTGAAGGTGGTGTGGGGAATTGGCTACAAAATGGAAAAACTTCACCCGAAACTG
>CAYLXH010000137.1:0-4866 GCA_964387535.1 uncultured Butyricicoccus sp.
CAATTGCTACATGCTTTATGTTGGCTTGTGTTATGTTGATTACAGGTGGTGGAACAGGCGGACATGTCAATCCAGGTTTGGCAATTGCGCGTTATGTTCAGTCACGTCGTCCGGACACCGAAATCCGATTTGCCGGCACAGAAGCTGGCATTGAGTCGCGCTTGGTTCCCCGTGAAGGCTATCACCTTTACACGATTGATATTCGTGGGCTTCGGCGTTCATTTTCACCAAAATCATTGGCGTACAATGTCGCAACAGTTCAAAAAGCATTGCTGGCGACCGGAAAAGCCAAGCGCATTTTAAAAGAATTCCAACCGGACTGTGTCATTGGGTGCGGCGGTTATGCCAGCTATCCAATGGTTCATGCAGCGCAAAAACTAGGAATTCCAACTGTGCTGTTGGAAGTCAATGCACTTCCTGGTGTCGTTACAAAATCCTGTGCGAAAAAGGCAGATCGCGTTTTAATCAGTTTTGAGAATACCAGAGAGCTGTTGGAACATCGCCCCAATATTTATCTGACGGGAGCACCGGTGCGCGGAGATATTATTTTTGCAGATCGCAGCAAGGCCCGGGAGAAATTGGGTCTCAAGGATAGCGAGAAACTTGTGGTCTCATTCTGGGGCAGTTTAGGTGCCCTTTATATGAATCGACACATGGCTGATTTTATTTGCCTGGAAAGTAAACAGGACAGTTTCCGGCACATTCATGCAACGGGAGCCTCGGCGTTCCAGTGGCTGCCGGACAGCATTCGGGAAAAAGGGGTTGATCTTACCCAGCATCCCAATATTGAAGTGAGAGAATACATCTATGACATGGCAGATGTCATGGCAGCTGCAGACCTGGTCATTTGCCGGGCGGGAGCAGCAACGCTGGGAGAACTTTGTGTTCTTGGAAAACCGGCTGTGATTGTGCCATCGCCCTATGTCGCTGAAAACCATCAGGAAAAGAATGCGCGTGCCTTGGAACAAGAGGGGGCCTGCGTTGTGATTACAGAGCCGGAATGCACTGCAGAACTTCTGTACCAAACAGTTTCTGAATTGCTGAATGATGAGGAACGATTAGAGAAAATGAGCAAGGCGTCGGCTGGAATGGCGATTGTAGATTCCAGTGAAAAAATCTATCGTCATATTCTGGAAGCGGCCAGAAAGTAAGAGCGGATGACTATGGGAAACGGAATGAAACAGCGCGAGGATCCCCAACTGACGAGGATGCTGCGCTTGCGCCGTCGGAAACGGCATCGTATGGTTTTTCGTGTTTTGTGCTGTGTCCTTGTCTGTCTTGCGGCTGTGTTTGCAACAACGATTTTTTTCCGTGTTTCTAGTATTGAGGTCACAGGCGAAACACGATATGATGCCGAGGAGCTGATCGGCACGACGGGAGTGGAGGCAGGAGATAATCTCTTTTTTCTCCACACGAATACGATTGTACAAGCTCTTACCAATACATATCCTTATTTGGATACAATTACTATTAAGCGACATTTGCCGGGAACGATGGAAATTGCTGTTACAGAGCGGGAGCCATTGATGTGCGTAGAACTGGAAGATGAGACCCGGTACTATGTGGACAAGCAGGGAAAAGTATTGGAAAAAGTGTCCGGGACACCGAATTCGAATGTGATTGCAGTGACTGGCACGGGTGCTAAGACGTTGGAAATTGGTGAACTGCTTGACGAGCAGGATCAGAGTTCGAAAAAAAAGCCGGTGGGCGACAATGAAAAAATCTGCGCTGTGCTAGATATTCTGAAACTGTTTGAAACATATGAGATGCTGGATCAAGTGCGGAGTGTAGATATTACAAAATCATTTGATGTTAAGTTGAATTATAATGACAGCTATCGTATCGAGTTTGGCACATTGGATGATTTAGAACATAAGATCCAATTCTTGAAGGCAATTTTAAAGAGAAATGATCTTCCGGCGACAGGAATTATTGATCTCAGCCAAGGGGATAAGGCACATTACCGTCCGGCGGAGAACGAGACAGAGGAGGAGAGTACGGGAGAAAAAGCTGCGGATACGGAGCAAGAAGAGCAGACCAAAGAAGAAGATGCACCTGATTCGGAATCGACTGATACCAAGGAGGAAAACACCGACGATCAATCGGCGGAACGTGCTTCTTCGGATCCTGAGGAGCAGGAGGAAACGGGAGAGGAAGAATCAGCAAGTCAGAACGAGGAATGAGTCTGGGAGAATTATGTTCACAAAAATTTTGCAATTCTCTCTCTAAAGTGGAAATCCGGGGAGAATTTTGCAAAATTCCAGAAGTTTTTTTAAGGAAAAGCGGCGCTTTGTCTTGCAAAAAAGTCGGGAAAGCGGTAAAATTAAGAAAATAGTTTTGACATTTCTCCGCTTGGATGGGCAGGCGGCTGAAGAAGAAGTGTTTATCATACTTTCATATATCATACGACGGAGGAGACAAGAAATGGGTTTCGAATTTGAAATGGACTATGATACCGTAGTCAACATTAAGGTCATAGGTGTTGGCGGCGGCGGCAATAACGCCGTAAATGATATGGTTAAGTCCGGCCTGCAGGGATTGGAATTTGTTGCAATCAATACGGATAAACAGGCGCTGAACCGGTCGGAAGCTTCGGTTAAGATCCAGATCGGTGCGAAGCTGACGAAGGGACAGGGTGCTGGTTCCAAGCCGGAAGTTGGCCGCAAGGCTGCCGAGGAAAGCCGGGAAGAGATTACTGCAGCGCTGGAGGGTGCTCACATGGTATTTATCACAGCTGGTATGGGTGGCGGCACCGGTACTGGCGGTGCTCCGATTGTAGCACAGATTGCTCGTGAGATGGGCATTCTGACAGTTGGCGTTGTCACTCGTCCGTTCTCGTTTGAGGGCAAGAAGCGCATGGAGCAGGCAAACACAGGAATTGAGGCACTGAAGGAGAACGTAGATTCCCTGATCGTAATCCCGAATGAACGTCTGAAGTATGTCTCCGAGCAGAAGATTACTTTTAAGAATGCATTTGAAGTTGCTGATAATGTACTGAGACAGGCTGTTGCTTCGATTTCTGAATTGATTACCGTACCGGGTCTGATCAACCTGGACTTTGCTGACGTCACTTCGGTTATGAAGGGTGCTGGCTATGCCCATATGGGTGTCGGTGCTGCTGCCGGCAAGGATAAGGCAGAAGAAGCGGCAAAACAGGCGATTCAGTCTCCGCTGCTGGAGACTTCGATTAACGGTGCCCATGGTGTCGTTCTGTCCATCATCGGATCTTCCGACATTGGGCTGGATGAGATTGAGCGTGCCGCGAGCATGGTACAAGCTTCTGCTCATCCGGATGCACATATTATTTTTGGTGCTTCCATCAACGATGATGTCGATGACGAAATTCGTGTTGTTGTGATTGCAACCGGCTTTGAAGAGATGCCAAAAAACGGAAAGGACAAGTCTGCTATTTTCTCGAATGCGAGAAAGTCGGCACCGGCGTATAATGCAGCGCCGACCTATCCGGCAGCGCCGAACTATCAGCAGGCTCCGGCTTATACGGCACCTGTGCAGCAGCCGGCTGCTCCGACCTATACAGCACCTGCTGTGCCTCAGCCCACGGCACCGTCTGATGATTCGATCTCTCCGGACGATCCGTTTGCTGATATCATGAAGATTTTCAGCTCGAAGTAAGCGCATACAGACATTGCTACATAAAGCCCTTCTTCCCAAAGAGGAAGGGCTTTTGTATGAAACGAAAGACAGATCCATAAAAAGAGGGAAATACACAGTGGATTGACAGAAAGGGAGGACAGACGCTATGCTGGAATATTACAAGTCGGAAGGCGGAAATATTGTGAACCTGGAAGCGCCTGAGCCTGGATGCTGGATTAATATGGTAAATCCAACGCGTGCTGAGGTAGACTCCGTCATCGTATCTCAAAGAGTAGATCGGGACTTTTTGCGTGCAGCGCTGGACCCTGAGGAGAGTTCTCGTGTGGAGATGGAGGATGATCAGGTTCTGCTGATTGTTGACATTCCGGTTGTGGAACACAGTGACAGCAGTCTGCGGGACGTTCAGATGTATGCGTCTTTGCCAATGGGAATTATTGTTACACCGGAAGTGTTGATCACGGTGTGTTTGAACGATACACTAATTACCCGCGATATTGCAGACGGAAAAGTGCGTGGTATTCATACTGCAATGCGAACCCGCTTTGTATTTCAAATCTTACTTCGCGTAGCCGGTCGATTTTTGAATTATCTGCGCCGGATTGAGCGCAGCTTTACTCAAATTGAGCGTCGGCTGTATAATTCACAGAAGAACGAGGATCTTATGCAGCTTTTGGGTTTGTCCAAATCACTGGTCTACTTTTCTGCGTCTTTGAAGGGCAATGAGGTGACCATGGAGAAGGTGCTTCGGGGACGAATCTTAAAACTGTATGAAGATGACCGGGATCTGCTGGAAGATTCGCTGATTGAGATTCGACAGGCGATTGAAATGGCTGGCATTTACTCCTCCATTTTATCTGGAACGATGGAAACATACTCCTCCATTGTATCCAATAATATGAACGATATTATGAAAGCGTTGACGGTAATCACGTTGATTTTGACAATCCCCAATATGATTTTTGGTTTTTATGGTATGAATGTTGCATGGCTTCCGGGAGCGGTTTTCTGGATTCCGATTATCTTGGCGGTGGTCATTTGCATTATTGCATGGCGGTATCTGAAAAAGAAGAATTTATATTGATAGGTTGAGGATGGAACACTTGATAACCAAACAGATTGACGTGCTGTGTAAGAATGACTCTGCAGCACGTCATCCTTTGTTTATTGAGTCAATTGATATACCGTAAAAAATGAGATATGATGATAAAAATAAAACGATAAAAAAGGAGGGCGTTCCTTATGACGAGAAGG
>CAYLXH010000138.1:0-4621 GCA_964387535.1 uncultured Butyricicoccus sp.
CGGAACCGCCGGAGGAGGAATCATGAAAGATGTTCTGTTCCGCGGAAAGCGGATGCGTGACGGCAAGTGGGTGCGGGGCAGTCTGATTGTCGGTACCGGTGATGTCCGTATTCTGCCGGTCGGAAACGAGCTGACGGACAGTGAGCGGGTCGATCCGGATACCGTCGGTCAGTGGCTGGGTCTGAACGATAAGAACGGCACGAAAATCTTTGAGGGCGATGTGCTGAGGTACGGGAAACAGACTTTTGAGGTGCGGTGGCTGGCGGATATTTGCTGCTATAGCTTCGGCGACGTGGTACGGAGCCCGAGACCGGCTACCAATTACGGTACCGCTCTCTCCTGTGAGGTGGTCGGGAATATCTTCGACAATCCGGAACTGGAGGAACCGTGGGCAATCCCGGACCTGAATCGGCAAATGGAAATGCTGGCGTATTGAGGAGGAACTATGGCGAGAGAAGAAACAGCAATCAAGTGCATCCGCAGTATCAAAGGATACGGCTATGATATAAACGACAGGCCTCCGATGATCGTTTCAGAAGCGTTTGACATAGCTGTAGACGCGATCCGCTGCCAACTGCACGGGTGCTGGAAAGAAACCGATTCTTCCAGCGATTCGCGGTACATGTGTTCCCTTTGTGGGGCTCCGGAGAATGATATTCAGGCCCACGGCAAATATTGTTATAACTGCGGCGCCAGAATGGATGGTGAATCATGAGTATTGATGAAAAGAAGGACGTGCGCGAGTATGTGCGGAGCGGGAACTGGCGCATTATCTGGGCGGCGGGGGAAACCCCGCTCCCGGATCAGAAAGTCCGCGTCCTGTTTGAATACATGAGCGGCGGTATAGGCGAAACCGATGCGGTGTGTCGGTGGGATTTCAACGGCAACATCTGGTTTGAGGGTACAACGGGTCAGTTTCGAGGCAACAAGATCGTGCGGGTAATGGCCTGGAAAGCGGATACGCTGGAGTTCGTGGAGTGAGGTGCAACATGACGGAACGGGAGCGGTACATCCAGAATATCAATGCGGTGTACAATGCGCTGCCACAGACGGAACTGCTGGCGCAGTTCTCGAAACAGTGCTCTAAAACGGCGCGGGCGGCGGAAGATTTGAAACGGGAGTTGGATTCACCGCTGTCGGATCAGCAGGCGGCGCAGCGTCTGTTGGAAGAGTTCGCCGGTCTGTCCGTGTGCTGGGATGTGCTGGACGTTCCGTGCACCATCTACTGGGACGGTACGAACGATCAGATTCTGGCGATGCACAGAAAAGCGGAACGGTGGCGGCGGAGACTGGAGGAACAACATGAAACTGCAAATGATTGTGGATTGGTGGTGAGCGATGAGTAGGTATCCGAAAAATTATGATGACCCAGTGGACGATCTCATAGAATGCGCACTGAAGGAGGACGCAAAATGAACAGATTTTATCACCTGAATGGAGCGGGTTGAGAGGAGCACAACATGACGAATGATTTGAGGGGCATTCCGGCAGACCGAATGTGCCCGTGGTGCGGCGGCATCGTTAAATTTCGGGATGAATCGGATAATGAAACCGAATCGTGGTTTATTTACTGCCCAAAGTGCAAACTGGAATTTGGAGGATTACCGGAAAAAGATGAGATGGTTTCGTTTTGGAATATATATGTGAAGTGCGCAAAGGAAGGATGATTGAAATGAGGTTGCCGGAGTTGGAACCGTGTCCGTTTTGCGGTGGGCAGGTCGAAATGAGAGAGACGCCAAAGCGATCCAAAGACGGAACCCTGTACGTCTTTATCCAGTGTATGAGGGCGGAGTGCTACGCGTGTACGACGTTCGCATTCAGCGGGGCCAATCTGATTCGGGAGGCGTTCCCGGACGCAGACGAGGACGTCATCGGTAAGAGTGTGAAGCTGTTTGCGGCGTGGCAGTGGAACCGGAGGACGGGATGAAGGCAGCGGCGAAGAAAGTCAATCCAAGACGGCAGCCGGCGACGGAGGCAGATGTGAAACGGGCCTACCGGCGGGGCGTCGGGGATGGGATCGACCATACCCTGATGATCTTCCTATACACCATGCGCAATTACGGGTACGGGACACAGCGGCTGGAACGGATCACCGAGACGTTTACAAAAACCGTGGAGGAAATCGGGGAAGAGCGGATCTCTCTGGATGAGATTGAATCGGTCCTGGAAGAGGAAACGGGGATTACCGTGGAGAAAGTGGGCGGCAAAAAGATCGCTTTTCATATGCCGGAAAGGAGAGGACAGAATGGATGAGGTTGTGTGCCGCGTGTCGGCAGAGTTGCGAAAGAGCGGGGAAATCACAATCGACGTGGATGGATATGTTGCGGATGTGATTGCGTGCATCGGCGGGCTGGCCCGGTCGGCAGCGGATTTTGCGGAAGTGAGCGTGGAGGAGTTGGTGAAAGAAGTGGCGTCCAGCGCCATGGAACAGACAATGAAGGAGTGGCGGGAATTAGAATCAGTAGTTTCCACGGCCAAGTAAAATCTAAATTGGAGGATAATATGGATAACACAGCAGAATATACGCGCATCGAAAAAAAGGGGTTCTTCGGGAATAAAGAGATTACCGAGAACGATTTCTATCCAGTCTTTTCCAGCGATGATGATCGTATGAACGCAAAACAGAATATTGAACAGGGCCTGTACAAAATTTTTAGTAAATATTGTACGAATCCTACTTGAATAAACTAGGCCACCAAGGTATAATACAGCTGTTGGTGGCCCTTCTTAACAAAAGAAAGGCTGTACATGGAAAAATACGATGCAATCTACAGCAGGCAGTCCATCGATAGAGCGGACAGCATTAGCATCGAGAGCCAAATCGAGTTCTGCCAATATGAGATACGCGGAGGCGCATATAAAGTTTTCAAAGACAGGGGATTTTCCGGGAAAAATACCAATCGTCCAGACTTCAAAAGGATGATGGAGTGCATTCACAATGGTGAAGTAAACAGGGTAATCGTTTACAAGCTGGACAGGATCAGCCGTTCTATCCTTGACTTTACCAGTATGATGGAAGAGTTCCAAATGCACAATGTTGAATTTGTGTCATGTACTGAGAAGTTTGATACCTCAACACCAATGGGACGCGCTATGCTAAATATCTGCATCGTGTTTGCGCAGCTTGAACGCGAGACAATACAGATGCGGGTATCCGATGCTTACATAAGCCGCAGCCGAAAAGGGTTTTACATGGGCGGGCCGGTTCCGCTTGGGTGTAAACTGGAACCGTATATAATTGACGGGAAAAATACTTCCAGATATGTAATAGACCCGCATTCGGCTGAGATTATTAGAATCATCTTCTCTATGTACGCTGAACCGCAAACTTCTTTTGGGGATGTCGTTCGATATATGAAAGAAAATGGAATCAGAAACCCGACCTCGAAAAGTGGTGTGTGGGGCAGATGGCAAATATCGGATGTTGTCAAGAATCCCATTTATGCACGGGCTGATCTGGATTTATACCGTTTCTTCAAAGACCACGGCACGATTATTCACAATAGCCCTGAAGAATTTACTGGTGTGAATGGCTGCTACTTATATGCAGACGCCGGTGTAAATCACAAATATAATATGCTGGACGGTCGGCATCTGGTTCTTGCGCCGCACGAGGGGGTTATCCCATCTGACATTTGGATCACCGCAAGAATTAAGTGCATGAGCAACAAGCAAGTCGCAAAACCATTGAAAGCAAGCAATACATGGTTGGTTGGAAAAATCAAATGCGGAAAATGCGGACACGCTCTTCGCATTCGTAAAGGATGCCATGGTACTGTGCGGTATTTCCACTGTAGCCGCAAGGAAACCATGCGCGACTGTGCCGGTGCCGGATTACTACATGCGGATGAAGTAGAGGCTAACATACTATCCCGTATGAGAGAGTATGTGAAGCAATTCAGTACACCATCTCAACCTACATGCCAAAAAGAAAATCCCGCTATCCATGAATTGAACATCAAATTGGAACAGATTTCCGTGGAGATTGACAGTCTCATGGATAAAGTATCCAGTGCCAACAGTATTTTAATGGGATACATTAACAAGCGAGTTAGCGAACTGGATGCTCAGGGGAAAGCGTACAAGCAGCAACTGATTGACATTACCTCTTCTACAGTCACTCCAAAGTACAACATTGTCGAACTATCTACCTGCCTTGACCACTGGGATGAATTAGATTTCGATGATAAGCGTAACGTTGTTGACCAGCTTATCTCGAAAGTTGAAGTTACTGACGAATTTTGTAATATCCACTGGAAGTATACTGGTGTTTCACCTTGACTGAAACGCCGTGACGTATATTCCAACATGAAACACGTAGGAAGGGCCGCCAACACCTCTTTTTGCGATACCTTGACTAACATACAACGCCGTATTGTATATTGCTCAAAGTACCGCAGTGCAAAAAATGGGGATCTAAGCTGGTAAATCACCAACTCAGATCCCCAAATTTTTCGCAAAGTATCATTTCAGAAAGCTGTTATTTCGCTCATGCTCCTCGCAGACTTGTTTGATATGTGCGATAGCCATGACAGCACGGTTGTTACGGTATATAGGATGCTCGTTACAGTACCGCTCGTACTCGTCGATTTCAGCCAGCATATCAACGAAGTATTCATGA
>CAYLXH010000139.1:0-4482 GCA_964387535.1 uncultured Butyricicoccus sp.
TCATGGAGCTTGCCAAAGAGATCAGCGAGAAGTAAGTCATGAAGAACGTCCTGGCTGTTCTGGACAAGCTCCTGCATCCACCAAAATGGGTGCTGTTTACTCTGCCACCCATCGTGTTTGCAGCACTAACCGATGGACTTCTCAAAGGACCAAATAGTATGCCGACATACATGATCTACTGTATGTCGGCGTATTGCCTGATAATTTGGGTGCTGCCACTGCCACGTTTGTCCCGAAAAGCCAAAGCAAACATCATGCACTGGCTGACCGGCATGGCGTTTGGAAGAAATTATATAGGCGACCTTGCCTTTCGTGGGAGCGTCGGCCTTTACTCAGGCATGGCAGCCAACTTTTTCTATGTAGTGTTCTGCATATTTGTCGGCATCCGCTACGCTTCGGTATTGTTTATCACGATTGCGATTTACTATTTTCTGCTTGGCATCATGCGACTGTCGCTGATTCTAAGCTACCGAAACCGAAATGTGAAATCTGAACTGCGCTGCTACCGCCGAACGGCGTGGCTGCTGTTTCTTCTGAATATCCCCATGGGTGGTATGATCGTACTCATGGTACTGACGGATTCCGGGTATTCCTATCCGGGGTATGTGATCTATCTGTCAGCCCTGTATACCTTTTACACGATTATTCTGGCTATCATAAATCTTGTGAAATTCCGGAAGCTCGGCGGTCTGGTTTTGTCGGCGGCAAAGATCCTGAATTTTGTTACCGCGCTGATGTTGATGCTCGGTTTGCAAACGGCGATGATCTCACAGTTCTCAACCGAGGGGGAGAACTTTCGCAGATTGATGAACGCCATTACCGGAGGCGGCGTGTGGTTTTCCGTGATACTGATCACCGTGTATATGCTGCTGCACAGCAGAAAAACAAAAGAGGTGAAGTCCGTTGACCCGCTCGGAGAGTAAATATTTTGCCACCGCCGCCCGAATGGATGAGGCGTTTTTGTCGTTGCTGGAAGAGAAGGACTTTGCCTATATTACGGTGAAGGAGATCTGCGAAAAGGCAGGCGTCAACCGTTCTACCTTCTATCTTCACTATGAAACAGTGAATGATCTTCTGACGGAGAGCGCCCGGTATATCATCGACAAACTCATTGCGAACATGCCGCAGGATACCGCAGATTTCTTTGAAAAGCTGCAAACCCGTCCTCTGGAGGAATTGCACCTGATTACGCCGGAATACTTGAGGCCGTACTTGAATTTCATCAAAGAACACCGCCGTATCTTTCGCACTGCGGTTGAGCATTCATCCGTCCTAGGGATGGATGACGCTTACCTTGCACTGAATCGCCATGTATTCAAGCCGATTCTGGATCGTTTTTACATTCTGCCGTCCAAGCAGCAATACATCATGCTATTCTATATCAACGGTCTCATGGGAATCATCAATGAATGGCTGAAGGAGGACTGCAAGGATTCCGTCGAACACATCATTTCTGTGATGCAGATTTGCATTCCTCATCACCAGCCATGAGAAGCACAGCAACAAATTGAAGTTTATTCATGATTTTCATTAAGATGTAAGGGTGTGCACCTTTTAACGAAAGGCCGGCAGGGTGTGCATTTGGTATTAAAATTAGTCTTTACTTTCATAATTGAAACTGCTGTGGATGCGATTGTATTGACAGCAGTTTCTTTTTTTGGTGTGAAAAACGGCTGAACCAGTGGAGTCTATGCCGTTCTTGTATTTTTCAGTTTACTCAATACCTAGAAATGTTACAAAACACC
This sequence comes from uncultured Butyricicoccus sp., assembly GCA_964387535.1. GTDB lineage: Bacteria > Bacillota > Clostridia > Oscillospirales > Butyricicoccaceae > Butyricicoccus_A. Next base: position 1,746 of record CAYLXH010000139.1, read on the forward strand.
GCAGTGTTCTAAACATTTAGTATCATTGCCTTTCATTCTGTGAACATCAGAGAAGAATTGGAAGTATTTTATTTTACATGAAATGGACAGCGTTCTCGAATACACTGAGCATTAGCTGAGGAAAATGGACATGAAATAGAAGAGCTGTTTAATTGGACAGAGTAATTCATATTAATATACTGAATTGCGGCTTGAAGTGAAATAAAAGCATCTCGTTTACAGCAACGTGGTCCATTGATTTCTGCAAGCTGAGCAAGCGCAGAGGAGGTCACACTCATATGATGTCCCCATGTGCCGTCTGTGGACAATGGACCGGTGTTGTCGATAATTGACAGGGCTGCTCCAACAGAAGTTACCGCACCACATACTCCCCATTGACCGCAGATAGCGCCAGGCATTTGAAGGCCCTGCTCCATCAGACAATTTAAGGCATCAGTAAGGACAATTTTTCCACCAGCGTTATAGTAAGCGGTCAGAATGCAAACGCCATCCAGAATATGATGTTCTGGACCATGAATACTGACAAAGTCTTGTGCAGCAATCGTACGAAATATAAATATTGGGTCTGTACTCTTTATTGCCTGAGCGGCGTTGATAATCCGCTCTGCTTTCTGTGCAATTGTATATTCCATTGTTATTTACCTCGTGAGTTTCCATCCATCTGTTGTATTTTACTTATACGGCGTGCAAATTGATAGTATGAAAAAAGGCTGGGCGTTTTCCCAGCCTCTTCAATTATTTTAACCATTGTTAGAGCAACGGAATTCCAGCCTGCTGATACATAGTGCGGGTATCAGAATCCCAAACACTGCTCTGAACTTCTCCGATATGGGCAGAGCCAAGCAGCAACATACACAAACGGCTTTGCCCAATACCACCGCCAATCGTATACGGTAACTCGCCGTTGAGAAGAGCTTTGTGGAACGGTAATTCTCGGCGCTCCTCGCAGCCTGCCAACGTCAACTGTTCGCTGAGGCTTTCTGGGCTAACCCGGATTCCCATACTGCTGATTTCAAAAGATTGCTGCAGCGTATCATTCCAGAACAGAATATCACCATTCAACGACCAGTCATCATAATCTGGAGCACGGCCATCATGCGGCTTTCCGCTGTTTAATTTTCCACCAATCTGCATCAAGAATACAGTTTTATGCTCCTTAAGAAATGCGTGTTCTCGTTCCTTTGGGGAGAGAGTGGGATATAAATCTTCCAGTTCTTGTGTTGTAATATACGTGATCTCACTGCATAGCAGGGGATGGGCATCCAATACTGGATACATAGCTCGGATAGTCAGTTCAGTAGCACAGATAGCGCGAACAATTCCTTCCACTACGCTCTTGAGATAGTCAATAGTACGATCTTCCTTGGTGATGACCTTTTCCCAATCCCACTGATCGACATAAATACTGTGAAGATTATCCAGCTCTTCGTCTCGACGAATTGCATTCATATCGGTGTACAGGCCTTTGCCGACAAAGAAATCGTAATCACGTAGTGCTTGACGCTTCCACTTGGCCAAAGAATGAACAACCTGTGCATTGGTACCGGTGTCGCGGATTTCAAAGCTGACAGGGCGTTCTACACCGTTTAAGTCATCATTAAGGCCGGTGGACGCCTCAAGGAACAGTGGAGCAGATACACGGCTGAGATTGAGAACACTGCTGAGCGTATCTTCAAACAGACGTTTGATCATGCGAATCGCACGTTGTGTATCGTACAGATTCAGCACGGGCTTATATCCTTCGGGAACAAATGATTTACTCATAATACGTCACGATCCTATTCCAATATAATAGTAGTAATTACTACAATATTATGCAACACAGAGAAGGAAAAGTAAAGGCTTTTGCAGGAATTTGTGTTTAAAGTTTCAAAATGCAAGTGTTTTTGCTGAAAAAGCGCGAAAGAAAAAAGACAGATGCTCGTTGATTTGGCAATCACACTTTGGTATGATAAAATTGTATGAAAATACAAACGGAGATAAGGAGTGATTGCACATGGCAGCATTATTAAATCTGAACCCCGGAGATGTATTCCGTTATTTTGAAGAAATCTGTCAAATTCCACATGGTTCTGGCGATACAAAACGGATCAGTGATTACTGTGTTTCGTTTGCAAAAGAACAAGGATTGCGGCATGTTCAAGACAAATACAATAATGTAATAATCTGGAAAGATGGGACACCGACGTACGAACATGCTGAACCGGTCATGCTCCAGGGTCATTTAGATATGGTGTGCGAGAAGGAACCGACGTGCACGATAGATTTTTCCTCTGACGGCTTATCGTTGTTGGTAGATGATGATCTGGTTACAGCAGATGGTACGACATTAGGCGGTGATGACGGCATTGCCGTTGCATATGCATTAGCGATTCTGGCTTCACATGACATTCCACATCCGCCATTAGAAGTTGTGTTTACCGTGGACGAAGAGGTAGGAATGTTGGGAGCCGCAGCGTTGGATTGCTCTGAATTAAAATCCCGAATCATGCTCAATCTGGATTCGGAAGAGGAGGGCTGTCTGCTCGTAAGCTGTGCCGGCGGAGTATGTGCAGTCTGTCATGTGCCCATTCAACGAGAAGAAAAAACGGGAACTGCGGTAACGTTATCCATCTGTGGACTGACAGGCGGGCATTCTGGTGTTGAGATCAATAAAGGACGTGCAAATGCGAATCAACTGCTTGGACGGTTGCTGCATGAACTCGATCGCTGTATTCCATTTTCCCTTGTCTCGGTC
>CAYLXH010000140.1:0-4482 GCA_964387535.1 uncultured Butyricicoccus sp.
GCATGGTTTTGTATGCTCTCTTCTCACGATTCCTCTCATCATGGTGCCAGAGTGGAGTGCGAAGCTTTTGCACTGGAAAAAGTCGTATCAGCTCAATTTGATCTATTATTGTATGCTTGTCTGTTGCTTTTCTGGCGGCATTACCTTTCGTCTGGAACGGTGGATTCCCTGTTATTCTACTTTTTGTGAGATCGTTTTTGTCTTTTTTGCGCTGTTAATTGGACGGATTATCCCTAATTTTTTACATAATTCCCGCACGCCTCTTTCTAAGAAGCTGGTTGCAACGTTTGCCGCGTTGTTTGCTGTATTTGCCGGTGTAGTGCCGTTCTTGGTTGGAATCATTCTTGGGCTCTTGCTGCATGCGGGTGCTATATCTGCAATCCATGTTGCCATTAATCTGTCCGTGGTATTACTCAGTGTTGTGGTGTTTTCCTTTCTTTTTTCTCGTTTTCCCAATATGCGTTTTGTCCGTTTTGTGCTTTTTGCAGCAGACCGCTTTATAAGGCTCAACTGTCCCTTGAATTCTTCTACCGTTACCATCGTCAGTTAATGCTTGTTTGCCGATCAATTGGACGTCTTTCCAAAACGGAAGGACGTTTTTTGTACATTTTTCCACAGACAATGCATTCTATGGTATAATAACATATGAGGAGATGATGTTGCAGCATGGGTGCCAAAAAAAGCAATGAATTCACGGATTTTTCGAAAGGAAAGATCTCATCCAACATCATACGACTTGCGATTCCGGTCACACTGGCTCAACTTGTCAATGTGTTGTACAACATTGTCGACCGTATTTACATTGGACGGTTCATGGATCAGGCAACCAATGCGCTGACTGGAGTGGGGATTTGTTTTCCTATCGTGACCATCGTTGTGGCATTTGCCAATCTCATTGGAACAGGAGGAGCTCCTCTGTTCTCCATTGAGCGGGGAAAAGGGGATTCCCGGGAGGCAGAAGCAATCATGGGAAACTGTATGACCATGTTGTTTGTATTCAGTATTGCTTTGACGGTGATTGGAATGCTCGTGCGACGGCCGCTGCTGTATGCACTGGGAGCCAGCGATACTACCTTTTCGTATGCCAATGACTACATTACGATTTATTTGCTTGGAAATTTGTTTGTTCTCACCAGTTTGGGGATGAACAGTTTCATTAACGCACAAGGATTTGGAAAAACAGGGATGCTGACGATTGTGATCGGAGCGATCCTGAATATTGTGCTGGATCCGTTGTTTATTTTTGCTCTTGATATGGGAGTTCGTGGAGCTGCGCTTGCCACGGTGCTTTCCCAACTGGCTGCAGCAATATGGACATTGCGTTTTCTGACTGGTTCTAAAACAGTATTGCGTTTGAAATGGTACTGTTTGCGCTGCAAGAAGAAACGCATCCGACGCATTACTTCGTTGGGATTATCTGGCTTTACCATGGGTGCGACGAACAGCTTAGTTCAAATCGTATGTAACGCCACGCTGAGCCAGTTCGGCGGCGATTTGTATGTTGCTGTTATGACAATTATCATCTCAATTCGTGAAATTATCTCACTTCCGGTCACGGGCATTGTGAACAGTGCTCAGCCGGTGATTGGATTTAATTATGGTGCGCAGGAGTATCGCCGGGTTTGTCAGGCAATCCGTTTTATTGCCGGATTGCTGATCGGATATACGCTGTTGATTTGGAGTGTTATTTCGCTTTTCCCGGCATTCTTTGTCCATATCTTTAACACGAATCCGGATATTACCGCAGCAAGTACGGCGTCGATGCACATCTATTTCTTTGGATTTTGCTTTATGGCACTTCAATTCACAGGCCAGACAACATTTCTTGCGCTGGGTGAGTCCCACTATTCACTGTTCTTTTCTCTGCTGCGTAAGGTTATTATCGTCATTCCGTTGACGATCATTTTGCCGCATGTTGCACATCTTGGCGTTGCCGGTGTGTTTCTGGCAGAACCTGTCTCGAACATCGTTGGCGGGTTGGCTAGCTTTTCCACGATGTTATTTGTTTGTTATCGACCACTTCGTAATGCTGCCAATAAGGAGGCTCTCACATGAATCACTGCGAAATTGCTGTTTTTGGGGCAGGAGTTATTGATGTTCCTGTAACTCCGGCCGATCCCACGGTATTTTCCCGACATTCCACACCAGTAGACTATATCGGTATGACGACCGGCGGCGATGCACTCAATGAAGCTACCGTACTTGCTCGTTTGGGACGTCGTGTTCGACTGATCAGCCGTTGGGGTTGTGATTTGGCTGGTGAGTATCTCTCCGAACATTGCAGGCGATTCGGGATTGATACACAATTTGTAAATCGTGACTTGGAGCTGGATACCGGTGTGAATATTGTACTGATCGACGAAGATGGCGGACGACGGTTTTACACGAATCGAAATGGCAGTTTGCGTATGCTGCTTCCTGAGGATTTCAACCCGGAATGCTTGGACGGAATCCGCTTGCTTTGTTTGGCCAGCATTTTTGTATTCCCCCGGATCTCTATTTCTGATTTTGCGGAGATTGCGCGGATGGCACGGGAACGAAATGTCATTACCTGTGCAGATTTTGTATTACCAAAAAATAATGAGACGATTGATGACCTTGTCCCACTGATGCAGCAGCTGGACTATGTTTTTGCCAATGAAGCAGAGGCTCACGCAATCACAGGCTGTGGCACGCCGGAAGAGATGGTAGAATCATTTCTGAATGCAGGTGCTAAGCATGTTATTATTAAGCTTGGAGTGAATGGCTGTCTGATCGGCTGTGACGGATTGCGTCGCCATATTCCTGCTTGCCCGGATACATTGTGTCTGGACACTACGGGAGCGGGCGATAATTTTGCAGCTGGTTTTCATCACGCGTTGCTGGATGGACTTTCGTTTGAGGACTGTGCGTATTACGCCAATGCGTGTGCATCGGTGTCTGTGGAAGTAGTAGGAGCTTCGACGGGTGTACAAAATGCAGAACAGGTTGCCATGCGTTTTGAGCGTTATATAAAATAATCACGGATCAGGGTATCAATTTCAGACCATGTGGTGTGCTGTATCGTTGTATCATACAATTTTTGCAATATTTCTATCACTTTGACGTGGACAACATATGGTTTGTGTGATATACTAATGCGGATGGGTTTCCCCATATATGGATATTGAACAGATGATAGGAATTGTATATTATGGCAGAAAAAAATTTACGGGATCAGCTTGCGTTTGTGTGCAAAAAGTTCCGCATTCCAGGTGATCTTTTGTGGTACAAGCAGAAAAAGTCTGGAAATATTAACACGACATATGAGGTTATGGTTCAGGATGTGCGGACAGAAGGGCCCGTAGAAACCGGCTATATCATTCAGAAAATTAATAGCTATGTATTCCGGGATCCGGAAGCAATGATGAATAATATTGATCTGGTAACAGAGCATATTATGGCAAAGAAGAAGCGAGAACGCGGAATGATTGGACGTCGTTACCGGCTTCATTTTCATCATACTGCGGAAGGCAAGAATTTCTGGAGAGATGATGAGAACGACGGTGAGTTTTGGCGTTTAATGAACTGCATTGAGGATTCGGTCGGCTTTGATGAAGGCAGCAACGATCCCAAGGTTTTGTTCATGGCTGGAAAAGCATTTGGCCAGTTTCAGGTCAATCTATCAGACTTTGATGCGTCTCAGCTGGTGGAAACAATCCCCAATTTTCACAATACACGGCTGCGTTTGGAAACGTTCTTTGAAAATGTGGAGAAAGACGAGTTTGGACGCTGTGGAGAGGCGTATGAAGAAATTCGAACTATTCGTGAATTGTTTGATGTTGCTTGTGAACTGACGGATCTTTTAGCGGAAGGGAAGATTCCTCTTCGAGTGACACATAATGATACGAAGAGCAACAATGTCCTGTTGGATACCACAACGCTCGAACCATTGGTCGTCATTGATTTGGACACTGTTATGCCGGGTCTTGCAATGCACGATTTTGGCGATGCCGTTCGCTTTGCTGCGAATACTGCGGCAGAGGATGAGGCGGATACTCGTAAGGTATCCTTGGATCTGGATTTGTACCGTGCCTTCGCAGAAGGGTTTATTGGTGCTACCGCAGGATTCCTGACACAGGCTGAAATTGACACGATGGCATTGGGCGCCTTGACGATTACCATTGAATTGGCCGTGCGCTTTCTGGATGACTATATTACGGGCGATAAATACTTCAAGACCACTTATCCGAAGCACAATCTGATTCGAGCACGGAGCCAGTTGGCATTGGCAAAGGACATGCAGAAAAAGTTCGATGATATGAACCGCATTGTCCATGAGGTCGCAGCGGAGAAAATTGCTGTCCAACGATGAAAGGCATTTTGCAGAATCAGTCAGGAGCGACATAAAAATGACCTTGCATTCTTGACAAAATTATGATAGATTGCTATACTTATTCTGTTAGTCCGCCGCTGTGGCGAAATCGGCAGACGCAAGGGACTTAAAATCCCTCGGTGGCAACA
>CAYLXH010000141.1:0-4311 GCA_964387535.1 uncultured Butyricicoccus sp.
CAAAAATAATACAACTTTAATTGAAAAGTTTATAGGGGCAATTGACAGCACTTCTTTTGCGGGATATACTTTGATTAATACAAATAAAATGAGGATTTTATATATGAACATTCAGATATTTGGCAAAAATAAATGTTTTAATACGAAAAAAGCACAACGCTATTTTAAAGAACGACGCATTAAATATCAATCCATTGATCTCACGCGTTATGGAATGAGCAAAGGAGAGTTTGCTTCTGTTTGTCGTGCAGTTGGTCTGGAAGCGTTGATTGATCTACAAAGCAAAGATCCAGAAGCGGCCCTACTTCCCTATCTTGCCAGTGATGAGGCAAAGATAGAGAAGTTAATGGATAATCCCAATTTGTTTCAAACACCGATTGTTCGAAACGGAAAACAAGCAACAGTTGGATATTGTCCGGAGATTTGGAAGACATGGGAATGATACCGAACTTTGTAGTAGAAACAACGGATATTTGGACTGAGTTACAGCGCGAAACTCGTCCCATTGTCCTGTATGGCATGGGAGATGGTGCCCAAAAGATTCTTACGGTTTGTGAGCAAAAGCATATTTCTATCTCTGGTATCTTCGCATCCGATGAATTTGTGCGAGGACATTCGTTTGCAGGATTCCCCGTTCGGAAACGCAGCGATTTAGAACGTGAACTCGGTGATTTCGTGTGTTTGATTTCCTTTGCCTCTTCACGTCCGGAAGTACTCGCACTGTTTGACGAGATAGAGCGCAGCCATACAACGTATGCACCGGATGTTCCCGTGGCGGACGGACAATTATTTGATTTTTCTTTTTTGAGAGAACACGGAGAGCAACTTGAGCATGTGTATGAAATGCTGTGTGATGACCGGTCCCAACAGGTGTTTGCTGCAACGGTAAATTTTAAGCTTAGCGGAAAGCTTCACTGGCTGCGTGATTACACGGATTCTCGTGATAAGGTATTTCACAAATACCTCATTCCCTCAATGGATGAACACTATTTGGATCTAGGGGCATATAACGGAGATACAATTCAAGAATTATTATCTTATACAAATGGTCAGTATGGATCCATTACTGCCGTGGAGCCTGACCATAAGACCTTTCGAAAATTAAAAAAGTATGCCGACAGCGCAGTTCCAAACGCACGTTTGATTCAAGCCGGTGTTTGGAGTGAGCCGGGTATCCAGTTATTCGCATCAAAAGGCGGAAGAAATTCTACACTTTTACCGGTCCGACACGAAATTTCTCATGATCAGCATACGATGTCGGTTTTCGTGGAATCGGTGGATCATATCATGGAAGGACATCCCTGTACTCGAATTAAGATAGATGTCGAAGGAGCAGAATATGAAACTCTTGTGGGCGCCAGACAAACCATTCAGCGTTGCCGCCCTGCTATCGAATTGTCCGCTTATCATCGCAGTGAGGATTTGTATGAGCTTCCACTTTTGTTGGAATCCTTCGATATCAAGCCGATGCATCTGGCTATGCTGCATCATCCTTATGTTCCCGCTTGGGAAACCAATTTTTATATTCGCTTTCATGATTAATGATCGTTTTATCCTTTTAGAACTGGAAAAAATCAGAGTAAAAGAGTATACTTGATATATCTGAGTAGTCAGAACATTTGAGAAATAGGAGGAGACAAAGTATGAGTTGTTTTTACTGTGATCCCAATAGTGAGGGCCGTTTGGCGATTATGTTCCGTGTTGGAAAGATGCGCGAAGGTGTTCTATACTTATTTAAAGATCAGGCACACAAGGGTCGCTGTGTGTTGGCAGTGGATGACCACAAAGCGGAACTTTTTGATCTGACAGAGCAACAGCGTCATGATTATATGGAGGATCTTGCTGACGCATCTGCCGCAGTAAAAAAATTGTGGGGCTGTACTAAAATTAATCTCGCTGCATTCGGAGATAAGCTGCCTCATTTACACTTCCACATTGTTCCCAAATATGAAGGTGAATTTGAATTCGGCGGAAATTTCGAGATTACCAATCCAAATCCTGTACATCTTTCCGATGATGAGTATGCGGCGATGATTGAACAGCTTAAAGAAGAATTGAATATCACCGAGAATGATTGATGACATCCTCTCTATTCGTATAATATTGCTATATGTTTAGATTGACGTTAGTTCAAGACGGATCTAGTTTTACTTGGCCGTCGTTACGAAGAGGAATATATGAAAACCACCGGTTGAACCGGTGGTTTTCATTATATACGGGAGATCAATTTATGAAGTCGCATCGCTGGTTTTATACTGTAAGAATACAATCCACAAAAGTACACCCACCAACTCCAGTGCGTAGCCGAGACCTGTGTAAAACACAGCAATAAATACGTTTGGTACAAGGCCGGAAGATCGGAGATAGCTCTTGATAAGAAAGGAGTCCAAGCCTTACCACATTGAATCACGCAGTCAGCTTTTGGCACGGACAAACAGAGAAGAAACATAATCCGGAAACGAAACAGGGGGTTCGCAAGTCCTATCCATATGAAAAATGTCCTTCCAAACACTTTCCACTGTCTCTATCAGAAGCTCGTCTTTTTCGGCTGCAATTTTCCTGCATATCTGTATGATATCCTCTTTTGAAGTGATCCACAAATTTATATCACATTCCCCTCACATGGGAAAAGATCCTGAAATTTTCAGCATTGTTCCTCCGATGATTTGTTGTTATTTTTGACCGGATTTCAACAGATCATGGAACCCCTTCTAATTGATTTTTATCTGCTACCTTGTTCTTTTGTTGCAAGAAAAACCCATCATGATCAACACGTTGAAGCATGATGGGCTTTCTCTTAGATTTTATCTATCTGCATTTAAGATTTGGGTTTAATACATGCCGCCCATATCCGGAGCTGCCGGAGCTGCCGGAGCCGGCTCCTTAATATCAGCAACCAGAGACTCTGTGGTGAGAACAGTCGATGCAACAGAAGCTGCATTCTGCAGAGCAGAACGGTTTACCTTAGTCGGGTCAACAATACCGGACTCGATCATATCACAGTAAACTTCGCTGGATGCATCAAAGCCGTAACCAACCTTGCCAGACTCGTTGATCTTGACCAGAACAACAGCACCATCAATTCCTGCATTCGCAGCAATCTGCTTAATCGGAGCCTGTAGCGCCTTGATAACTGCGCTTACACCAGTCTTTTCATCGCCTTCTACTTCAGCAACAACAGCTTCCACAGCTGGGATAGCATTGATATATGCAACACCGCCACCAGCGACAATTCCCTCTTCTACTGCAGCACGAGTTGCGTTCAGCGCATCTTCTACGCGGAGCTTCTTTTCCTTCATCTCAGTCTCGGTAGCAGCACCGACTTTGATAACAGCAACACCGCCAGCCAGTTTCGCCAGTCTTTCCTGAAGCTTTTCACGGTCATATTCCGAGGTGGTCTGTTCAATTGCAGTACGCAGGTTGGAAACTCGCATTGCAATTTCTTCACTGCTTCCTGCGCCGTCAACGATAACCGTATTCTCCTTGGTTACCTTGACCTGACGAGCAGAACCAAGCATATTCATCGTAGCATCCTTCAGGTCGAGACCAAGCTCATCCGAAATGACCTCAGCACCAGTCAGAATAGCGATATCCTTCAGCATATCCTTACGGCGATCACCAAAGCCCGGAGCCTTAACAGCAACACAGGTAAAGGTGCCGCGGAGCTTGTTTACAAGCAGCGTGGAGAGAGCTTCTCCTTCAATGTCCTCAGCGATGATCAACAGTTTCTTGCCAGTCTTGACGATCTGCTCCAGCAGCGGCAGAAGATCCTGAATAGCCGAAATCTTCTTATCAGTGACAAGAATCATCGGATCATCCAGAATAGCCTCCATCTTTTCGGTATCCGTTACCATGTACGGAGTAATGTAACCGCGATCGAACTGCATGCCTTCTACAACCTCAGAATAGGTCTCTGCAGTCTTAGACTCTTCTACTGTGATAACGCCATCTGCAGTAACCTTTTCCATCGCATCAGCAATTAATTCACCAATGGCTTCATCACCAGACGAAATCGATGCAACACGTGCGATGTCGCTGGAACCCTTGATTTTTTCAGAATTTGTCTGGATTGCTGCAACAGCGGCTTTGACACCCTTGGCAATACCCTTACGCATAACCATCGGGTTTGCGCCAGCAGCTACATTCTTCATGCCCTCATGAATTAACGCCTGAGCCAGAACAGTTGCTGTTGTCGTACCATCACCGGCGATGTCATTGGTCTTGTAAGCGATGTGGTGGATGCCTTCCCCTTTTTTCTCTATAGCCTTGGCGATAGCGCTTTCCGGAGAGGTGGGTTCGAGCAGTTCGATG
>CAYLXH010000142.1:0-4286 GCA_964387535.1 uncultured Butyricicoccus sp.
GTGATCTCACCATCGGTCTGGCTACCATGTGTATTGGCGGCGGCATGGGTGAGGCTATCATCGTAGAGCGCGACGAGCTCTGCAAGTAAGTTTGTTATCAAGACCCATATACATTTCTCTATTTCCAAAAAAATGTCCCCGACGAAAGTCGGGGATGTTTTTTATGCCCTAAGGCATTAGCGGTACGAGACATCGGATAAATAAATGTTCTTTAGTTCGATGGGGATATTGTATAGCTCGAGCAGCAGTTTGACGGTTTCACGATCCAAAGGACATTTGGGGCCAATTGTGACGCTGCGGATAAAGTTCTCTCCGTTGTAATTGTACTGATGTACGGAGGAAGCTGTGTTGCAGTCAAAGGAAAGATCCCGATAGGGAACCAGATTAGACTGGCGCAGGCGGTACTGAAGCGGAAGCAGTGTGAAGGAATCCAGTGCGAGGGGATTTTTTTGCTGTTCAAGCAGATCGTGGAACGTCGATTCATCAAACGTAAGATTTTGATAGGGGGGAGCAGGAAGCTGTGGGAAAAAGACACAGCGCCATTCAGCCTCTTCGGAAAAGGCATTGGATTTGAAGAACGGAAGCGCCGGATAAATAATTCGGACGAGGGCATTGGCAGCCTGTTCGATGGTAATATTCAGTGGCAGCCAGTTGAGAAAGGTAGAGAATAGGTTCATGACAATCTGCTGAATATCCTCTGCACCGTACTGAATGTTGTGAAAGCACAGATTGGAGGGGAGATTGTGGGCAGACTGGGGAGAGCAGAAATACTGTCGTGTTCGCTGATAAGCTGGAAAAAATTGACGGGATGCGTCAATTCCGATACATACCCCACAGCCGTTGTCGCCGTACCCGCGCCATTGACTCAGCAGGTCGCGTTCGCTGGAAAAGCAACAGGCAAGGATCATCATGTTGTATGTATGAAACTGCTGTTCCATGGAGTGCAGAAGCTGTTTGGATAGGTCAGGCTTTTGGCTGCACGGGTAGGCGGGATCTTCCAGGTTGGAACGGATGTATTCGAGACATTTTTGAATGGCCCATTTCTTCTCCATGAAGTCATTGCTTTTTTCAATGTCAGATAACCGCAGGGTATGATTTTTGACGATATTAAAGAAGGTTTCTACGGTGCAGTAATGATACACGGTGGAAGGCATGGGGGACAGTGCAATTGGGGTTGACATACAGACACATCCTTTCCTGATCTTATTGTACAACAAGGGGAAACGGGCGGCAAGTAAATTGTTTGTATAGTGTGTTTTTGCGTCAATTTATGAATAGTTTATGAAAAAAATGATGAATTTGGCGCATTTTGAGGAGAAAAAATTTGGTAAATCGAAGAAAATAGGAGATATTGCTTGACAAAGCAGGAGAAGATTCGATATAATGCCACTAATGTTTTGGCGTAACCAAAATGTAACATTATTCACAGGAAGTGAGTTTCGTGTATTGTGCGGGCGGAGCTCCCGCACCCGTGAAGTGTGGTTGGAAGCGCGGCTTCCAACGCCATCATTGCCAACTCCGGCAAGACAGGTGACCCATTGGTCAGCACTTCAGAAAGGAGTACCATGCGATTACTATTTCTCGCAGAGCAAATGAAGAAACGAATGCTGCCGCTGACTGCGCTGGCTTTGGTTACGGCGATGACCATTCCGGCAGTCGCAGACGGTGCATTGGTGTATGAGGTGACGGATGGCGCAACGACGCAGTCGGTGACCATGTTCCATGAAAACACGGAGGCGGCAGTTGACCGCACGAGCTTTGGAACCGAGGAGTATTATATTGATTCCGTGGAACAGAACAACCACGAGTACTTCACGGTAGCGGTTCGGCCGAAGTTTTGCGTGGAGATCGTTGCCGATGGCACGACGACAGAGGTGGTTACCGGAAAAGCCACAGCAGAAGAGCTGTGTGAGATGGCTGGCATTGCTTTGGGTCAGGAGGATGAAACCGAGCCTGCCCGCGATGAGGTGATTGCCGGAGAGGCAACGATTGAGGTCATCCGTGTCACAAAGGAAACCGTTACGGAAACCGAGTCCATCGAGTACAAGACCAAGGAGGTCGAGACCAAGAAGCTGGAACGCGGGGAAACCAAGGTGAAAACGGAGGGAAAAGACGGAACGGTTCGCAAAACATATGAACTGGTTTATCGCAATGGAACACTGTCAGAGCGAAATCTGATTGATAAGACCGTGACGAAAAAAGCCAGAGATCGCGTTGTGCTGGTTGGCACGAAGCAGCCAAGCATTCAGACCGGTTCCGGAAAGCGGACGTATTCCAGCGTACTTTCCGTGGAAGCGACGGCCTATTCCGGAGGTGGGCTGACGGCGAGTGGGACCAATGCCCGGGTTGGCGCCATTGCGGTGGATCCCAGCGTCATTCCGCTGGGCAGTGAGCTGTATATTACCTCGTCGGACGGCAGTTCATGGGTCTATGGCTACGCGGTGGCAGAGGACACGGGCGGTGCGATTAAAGGAAACCGAATTGATTTGTATTTCAACTCAGAGAGTGAGTGCCAGAGCTTTGGACGGCAGTCCGCAATGGTATATATTCTGAATTGAGTCACAATATTCGTGAGGAAATGAAAACGGCGTGCTGCAATCGCACGCCTGGAAAAAAGTCATGGATGGATGAAGGATGCGGTGCAAGCCTGAAAGGGCTGCACCGTTTTCCTTTTATGCGAACACAATGCATACGGGAGTTCTCAAAGAGAACAATCATTTATATGTCCCAAAAGCTCAACTGATCATGGCCGCTTTCAAAGGTAGACAAATAATCAAAGAGTTCATCATTGTGATGTACGATCCCGGTTTGACTGCATTGCTGATGAAACAGCTTCATCAGCTTGGTGTGATTCGGACTGACGAGCTGGTATTGATTGCCATATGTCTGGATGTATCGTTCTTTCATTTTGGGAAACAGGCGGTCCAACTGCTGATAAAAATAGTCTCGATTTCCCTCTCGCAGTGTCAATCCCATCCCGAAGCAAATGACGCCATACACCTTTGCTTCCGCGCATAAATCCAGGATACCGGCGATATTGTCCTCGGTGTCATTGATAAAAGGCAGGATTGGCGAAAGCCAGACGACAGTCGGGATGCCCGCCTCGTGCATTTGTTTTAATACTTGAACACGTTCTCTTGTCGTACATACATTGGGCTCTAATTTGCTGCATAAGGAATCGTCATAGGTCGTTAGTGTCATTTGTACCACACATTTTGCACGTTGATTGATCTTTTGCAATAAGTCAATATCCCTGATGATTCGGTTGGACTTCGTTATCACGGTGAACCCGAACCCATATTGATAAATTAAGGAGAGAGCCTTTCGTATCGTTCCCAATTCGATCTCCAGAGGAATGTAGGGGTCTGTCATAGACCCCGTGCCGATCATACATTTTTTCGTTTGGATTTCAGGGCAGCTTCCAATAATTCGATGGCATTTTCTTTTACTTCAATGTCCTCAAAACGATGGTTCATGTGATAGCATTTGCTTCTGGAATCACAATAAATGCATCCGTGGGAACAGCCGCGATAGACATTCATTCCGTTTTTTGCGGATAATATCCCTTTCGCTTTTACAAAATGCATCGTCTGTCTCCTTGTCTGAATCGTTGCAGAATTCCTTTGTATGTTGATGGATCAAGTCCTTCCGTACAGCGGCCCAAGGAACGTTGGAGTAACTGCCGCGTCTCCCCATCTTGGGACTTATTATACCCGCTAAAACAGGCAATGGCAATTACTATGGCAGGGACAGACAGCACGAACCGAGCAGCTGCCGCGCATCGGATGTGGTTCCCCATGCTTCATGGAAGAAAAAGAGGAAGGGTAAGGTGGTGATTCCTTACCCTTCCTGTGTGAGTTCCCAGCTATTGCGAACCGGGTACGATTGCATTGCTCGTTTCGGATTTCTCCGTTGCCGTCACTTAATAGTTCTCGGCGTGAATTTCAAAGTAGCTCTGCGGATGATTGCAGGTCGGACATACCTCCGGAGCAGCGGTGCCCACAACGATATGGCCACAGTTACGGCACTCCCAGACCTTGACTTCACTCTTCTCAAAGACGGAAGCGGTCTCGATGTTGTTCAGCAGAGCACGATAGCGCTCCTCATGGTGCTTTTCGATGGCAGCGACCAGACGGAATTTGGCAGCCAGCTCCGGGAAGCCTTCGGCGTCCGCTGTCTTGGCAAACTCCGCATACATGTCAGTCCACTCATAGTTTTCGCCGTCAGCAGCAGCAGCCAGGTTGGCAGGCGTGTCACTGATGCCGTTGAGTTCCTTGAACCACATC
>CAYLXH010000143.1:0-4135 GCA_964387535.1 uncultured Butyricicoccus sp.
CTTCTCGCAGATGCGCCGCGCGCGTCCATACGCCTTCTCGCGGTGCGCAATAAACGACAGCGCGTCCACCGCCTCGCCGTTGAGCAGCAGATCTACCTTAATCAGGTCACTCGGGCGGTAGTCACAGATCGCATAGTCCAGCGACGCATAGCCCTTGGTGCGCGCCTTGAGCGCGTCAAAGAAATCATAAATGATCTCACCCAGCGGCATCTCATAGTGCAGCTCCGCCAGATTGGTATCCAGATACTGCATGTCCACATAAATACCGCGCCGCTCCTGACACATCGGCATAATATTGCCGACAAACTCCGGCGGCGTGATGATCGAAGCCTTGACATACGGCTCACGCGCCTGTTCGATTTCCGCCGGATCCGGATAATCATGCGGATTGTCCACATACAGTACCGTCCCGTCGGTTTTGGTAATTTCATAAATGACCGAAGGCAGCGTTGTGACGAGATCAAGGTTGAACTCGCGCTCCAGACGCTCCTGGATGATTTCCATATGCAGCATGCCCAGAAAGCCGCAGCGGAAGCCAAATCCCAGCGCGACCGAGCTCTCCGGCTCAAACGCCAGGGACGCATCGTTGAGCTGCAGCTTTTCCAGCGCATCGCGCAGGTCGGGATACTTGGAGCCATCCTCCGTATAGATGCCGCAGTATACCATCGGCTGCGCCGGACGATACCCCGGCAGCGCCTCGGCCGTCGGATTGTCCGCATCCGTCACGGTGTCGCCCACGCGGGTATCTTTTACTTCTTTAATAGACGCCGTGAAATAGCCTACCTCTCCGGCACACAGCTCCCCGGTCGGCTCCATACCCAGCGGACGCAGATAGCCGCACTCCAGTACTTGGAACTCCGCCCCGGTCGCCATCATCTTGACGCGCTTTCCCGGGCGGATCGAGCCGTCGATCAGGCGCATGTAGACGATGACGCCCACATACGGATCATACTGGCTGTCAAAAATCAGTGCCTTGAGCGGTGCCTCCGGATTGCCCTTCGGTGCCGGGATGTTCTCGACAATATCCTGCAGCACCGCTTCAATATTGATTCCCATTTTCGCCGAGATCTCCGGGGCGTCCATCGCCGGCAGGCCGATGATGTCTTCGACCTCCTGCTTGACCTTCTGCGGGTCCGCCGCCGGCAGGTCAATTTTGTTGATGACCGGCAGGATCTCCAGATCGTTGTCCAGCGCCAGATAGGTGTTGGCGAGGGTCTGCGCCTCAATGCCCTGCGTCGAATCCACAACGAGGACCGCGCCTTCACACGCGGCGAGGGACCGGGAGACCTCATAGTTAAAGTCCACATGACCCGGCGTGTCGATCAGATTCAGCTCATACACCTGTCCGTCGTCCGCCTCGTACTCCATGCGGACCGCCCGCGCCTTAATCGTGATCCCGCGCTCTTTTTCCAAGTCCATGTTGTCCAAAAGCTGACTGGACATCTCGCGCTGCGTGACTGCCTTGCACAGCTCCAGCAGCCGGTCCGCCAGTGTGGACTTACCATGGTCAATATGCGCAATAATCGAAAAATTGCGGATAAGTGATTGATCTTTCATATATTCTCCTTGTGCGCCTCAGACCTTGCCGTTCAGCAGTGCAAAACCTGATGCCATTCGAATTCACGATACATTATAACATACACGCAGGTACAAGGGCAAGACGGCTTTTCGAAGCTCTCTGCCCTCCGCATTTCCTTCGGCTGCAGAATTTCGTTTTTGCAACATGTTCCGCCTCTGCAAAACTTGTTTAAACCATTCACAAATAATTCACTATTTTTTGTATTTCTTTCTCTTGACAAGGGGAAAACGGAGTGGTATCTTGTATTTAGCACTCAGAGAGGTTGAGTGCTAACACTCCCAAAAACACAGTGCTAATCCACAAACGCGACCAAGCGATGGAGGTGATGATCGTGGAGCTTTCGGCACGAAAAAAGCTGATCCTCAAGGCGATCGTCAGCGAATATATCCGCACCGCGGAGCCGGTCGGTTCCAAGTCAGTTGCCGCCCGCCCGGAACTGGGCTTTTCTTCCGCGACCATCCGCAATGAGATGAGTGAGCTGGAGGAAATCGGTCTTCTGGAAAAGACCCACACCTCCTCCGGACGCATCCCGTCGCCCAAGGGCTACCGCCTGTACGTCGACGAGCTGATGGGAATGCCGGATCTGACCAGCGCGGATATCAACAGCATCAATTCGGTCACCAAGTTGAAGGTCAAAGAACTGGATCGTCTGATCTCGCAGGCCGGGCAGCTCATCTCAGATCTGACCAACTATACGACGCTTGCCGTCACCCCGGTCATGCAGCGCATCACCATCCGGCGCTTTGAGATCATCACGGTAGACACACTGAACTTTGTCATCGTGGTCGTCACCGACAGCGGCGTGGTCAAAAACAAAATGATCCGCACCGCCTGCCCGGTATCTAAGGACGACGTTGAGCTGCTCACTTATGTGCTCAACCAGACGCTTACCGGCATCCCGATTGAATCCATCACCAAGGAGCGGTTTGACATCGTGCGGCGCGCCGCCGGTCTCACCGCACTGCTCATGCCGATTGCTGAATTTATTGAGGACCTGATTGAGGAGCTCAGTTCGCAGGAGCTGTTTCTGCTCGGCGCATCCAAGCTCCTGTCGCATCCGGAATACAAGGACGCGCGCAAAGCACAGGCGCTGCTGGACTACATTGGCGACGAATCCCATGTTCCGGCGCTGCGGCGCTTCACCCGTGAAATCGACGGTGTGCGCATCACTATTGGCCCGGAAAACGGCGTCGAGCCGCTGGAAAACGCCAGCATGGTCTATGCAACCTATAATATCGGCAACGTCGGGCGCGGCCTGATCGGCATCGTCGGACCGACACGCATGGACTACGGACGTCTGTCCGCCCGTCTCAGCCTGTTCTCCAAGGGGCTGAACAAGCTGATTGCAGAAACCTTCTTCGATGACATCGAGGACGAATAGAACGAGTATCGCCCCTGTGGCGAATCAGGAGGAACCATAACCTATGTCAAACGAAACCAACACTCCGCTCAACGAAGAGCAGCTGGAAGAAACCCCATTGGATGAGACGTCCGGAGCAGAAGAGTCCACCGAGACCGCCGCACCGGAAACTCCCGATTGGCAGACACAGTATGAGGAGCTGAACGACCGCTATATGCGTATGGCGGCAGAATATGATAACTTCCGCAAGCGTGTCTCCCGGGAACGGGATTCCATCCGCGCTGATGCCATCGGCAAGACGCTGACCGCCATGTTCCCCGTGTTCGACTCACTGGAGCGTGCCCTGGCACAGGAGACCGCAGACGAGGAGTACAAAAAGGGCGTTGAGATGACCTCACGACAGTTCATCTCCGCTCTGGAATCCATCAATGTAGAGATCATTGCGGCGGAGCCGAATACAGAATTTGATCCGACCGTTCACAACGCCGTGATGCACATAGAGGACGAACACTTCGGAGAGAATTGCATCGCCGAGTGCTTCCAGAAGGGCTTTAAGATCGGTGACAAGGTCATCCGCACCGCGATGGTCAAGGTCGCCAACTAGCACATCTATTTTCTCTCCCCTTCTCGCGGGGAAGGACAACAACGGATAAACATTATTTCGATTTATTTGGAGGATATTATTATGGGTAAGATTATTGGTATTGATCTGGGTACAACAAACTCCTGCGTTGCCGTTATGGAAGGCGGCGAGGCTGTCGTCATTCCAAACAGCGAAGGCGCAAGAACCACTCCGTCTGTCGTTGCATTCAACAAGCAGGGCGAGCGCATTGTCGGTCAGACCGCAAAGAATCAGGCCGTTACCAATGCCGACCGCACCATCATTTCCATCAAGCGCCATATGGGCTCGGATTATCACGTCAACATTGAGAACAAGAGATACTCCCCGCAGGAGGTCTCTGCGATGATCCTGCAGAAGCTGAAGGCGGATGCCGAGGCGTATATCGGTTCCCCGGTAACCCAGGCCGTCATCACGGTTCCGGCTTACTTCACGGACTCCCAGCGCCAGGCAACCAAGGACGCCGGTAAGATTGCCGGCCTCGAGGTTCTTCGCATCATCAACGAGCCGACAGCAGCTGCTCTGGCCTACGGCGTAGACAAGGAAAACTCTCAGAAGATTATGGTATATGACCTCG
>CAYLXH010000144.1:0-3995 GCA_964387535.1 uncultured Butyricicoccus sp.
TATAACAAGGTCTGTCTTGGCTGCGCCCGTGATTGCAAGCAGAGTTTCCGGGCGGTTTTGATTGCCTGTCCCCGCTACATTTCCAAACGCTCCAAAAACTGCGGAGATAAGGGTGGGAAAACGGCAAAATAATCCTCTGTATCGGCTTTTCCCAAAGGAGCCTTTATGATTTCCCTTGCAGCTATGCCCTTGCCGATATGAAGGGAAAAAGGTTCGATTTCGCACACTTCCCATAAACACAAAACGGGAGTACAGCTTTTCGGTTTGTCCGAGGGCTGTACTCCCGCTTTTTTATACTCTGACTCTGGTCTGAACTCTTTCGGCGACTTTTAGCTTAACATTGTTTCGCAGTTGGTTATACAAATCAATGTTTTCTTCTGATTCGTAGGCAAAAGTCACACATAACGCATAGGGTTGAGGTTGCTCTTGCTGGGCGTACTTAAACCGCTCCTTTCCAGATACCAGGATATAAATATACGGCTCGTCATTACCAGGCCACAAAAGATCAGCACCTCCACCAGCTCCCTTTTGCCAACGCCTCTGCTGTAATGTTGACTTCTGTACAGCATCATATCCCGGGACGAAATCTTTTATCTTGTACGCATCAGGGAGATTTTTGAAGTCGTCTTCTGTGTCTGTACCTGCTTCTCTTTTGGCCTTATACTTGATAAGCGTATCTTCGTCAATTCTACGAAAGATTTCAATCCACAAGTTGTTTGCCAAATACTCCTTGCGGCCCATTCGTGTTACAGGATTATATGCCAAACTCACAGTTATAGATTTGTCCGCTCTCACCTTTAAGAATTGTTGAGGTACGGGAATTTTATACAAGTGGAAATCTCGTAGTGGAAGCCTATCTTCTGCAAAGAGCGTTACGGCATTATCGGTTGATGTAAGCAATTGTTCTGAAACTTTTCCATACCCGTTTAAGCGCATTAATCGCTCCCGTTTTGGATTATCTAGACCAGTATAATGTACATCGGTCGATGCCATTCCCCATGCGCTCATCTCTTCAGAACACTTTGCGGAGTTTGCAAGCATTGCACGAATTAGGTTTGCAGATGGTTTTTCCTGAAGTTGATTTTCCAAGGCGCGTTCCAACCTTGCAGCCATATGAGTAACATGCGGAGCAGAAAAGCTTGTCCCACAATACCCTTTGAACACTTTGTCTGTAGTGTGGTTCAAAGTGGGTTCCATAAGATTCTGGTCTGTTTTCATCCAACGATTATTTCCGCGCCCAATTTGGCGAAGGGAATAGTTGCCTCCATAATCGACAAAATCAGGCTTTATCGATTTGTTGACACCTTTTCCGATTCTGGTAAAAACAGAAGGATAATCCTTTAATCCAGCAGAAATAGGATTGCCAGCGGCTCCACGTGGAAGGGCAGGCTCAGAAGAACGAGCAATCGAACCGACTGTAATGCTTAGTGCCGAAGTAGCAGGATCGATTAGACGATGTTCCGGGTCAAATAACTGGTCACGCGCTTTTTGCATCAACTCGTCTCTCGATCCAAATTCGCTTATTTCTGGAGTGGAAACATTGCCAGCACTTACGATAATTACAATGTCCAACTCGCGAGAAAGGTCATCTAACATACTTGCCCACGGAAATTGACGCCCACCATTATATAAGCTTTCGCTATTTCCGGCGGACAGATTAAAAATACGACACCCATATGTTTCGTAAAAATATGTAATGGCGTCTTTTACCAGTTTTTCGGGTCGCACATCCTCACGGAAACAAGGGTTGCCCCATTCATCATTATGCATGATTTTACCGTTACAAATGCGAACAAGAGGAGTAAATACTCTACCCTCCATAGAACTGTTAAAATCACCATAAACAACAATACCTGCCACACCAGTACCGTGCCCGTTCATATCAGTTGCCGTGTGCTCTGTCGTATCAAAATCTTCTTCCGCAACGACCACACTTCGGAGCAAGGGATTGCCAGTAAATACACCAGAATCTAACACTGTAGCTAACGGAGCATCCTCTCCAAGCGTATCGTTCACAGTAGGATCATAATCATGCATATAGAGCTCAAAGGGCTCTTGGCTGATAGTTTCAAAGGGCAACTCAACTGCACATATGATATCCATATTCAGCAAAGCGTTCAAAGAAAACTCATTGACCTTGGCGCGTCCCAATAAGAGTCCTGAAATTTCAAACAAATCCCCTAAAAGCTGACTGCCTTGAGTTCCCAATACCTGCCTTATTTGGTTCTCTATTTCCAATATCTTTGAACGGTCATTATTGTACCAAACATCAATATTGACAATAAAGAAGCCCGTATCAGCTGTCATGGTTTCCGTGAACAACTTAAGCTTTGGCCCCATGCGATCGTCACGCGTCATGCTACGGACAGCGTCAATGCAACTAAACAGGTCTCGACGCTTTGCATAGGTTAGAATTGCTTCTTCCTGTGCATCGATTTCCCAAAGTGCACGCTCTGCATTAAACTGATCAATCGCTGCTTGGTTTTCGAACTGAACAATTAGTCTGGAACGATCCGTACCAACTACTGGTGTTTCTTCAACCAAAAAGAGTTGAAATCTGCTAATCAATAATTCGAGCATCTCTCCCGATAGGGCATCACCTGATATTTCCAGAACCATCAAACTATCGGTTTGAATTCCTGCATCTCTCCGTGCAGAAAGGATAGCTTCCGAAGCCTGCGCAAGTTCTGTGTAAAGCTTTTGGCCATGCTGTGCTCTTACACGAGCAGGAGGCCTTGGTGCGGTGGGATTGGAACGACCCCGATAGGTAGGGACTATTTCCTGCCGTTCAATTTGAATGTGGTTATACTTATCCATCCCGCTACCTCCTTAGTGAATTAGTATTGACTTTTTCTCAAAGCCACCATCTGCGTTTGTTTTTCTACCGCAAACTCAATATCTTTTTTGCTGTAGTTTCGTTTTCCGGCAAGAACGCATTTTCGCATAATTGTTTTGCAGATATTTTCAACATCGGCATGGGAAAACTTTTCTGTAGCACCTAAGAATGTCTCAAAAGCATGGGCGGGCCCATTAAACTGCTTTAATCGCAACGCAAAAAGTTTGACTTTTTCATCATTCGATGGTAAATCAAAACGAATTGTATCATCAAATCTACGCCAGATGGCATAATCTAAGGATTGTTCAAAATTTGTTGCGGCAATAATAATCGAATGTCCCTTGAAATTGTCAAGCTGTTGCAGGAACGTGTTCACCACTCGTTTGATTTCACCGTGTTCTGTTGCATCGTTTCGGCTACGCCCTATAGCATCAAATTCATCAAATAGAATTACGAAGCTATCGTTCTTTGCAAGATCAAAAACTTTTCTAATGTTGCTTGCTGTCTCGCCCAAATACGATGATACCAATGCATCAAATCTGACATACATTAACGGTATCCCGATTTCTGCAGCAAGTATACTTGCACATAACGTTTTTCCGCAACCAGGCGGTCCATAAAAGAGCAGTTTGTTTATTGGTGCTACACCATTACTGATAAGGATATCCCAGTTCTGAAATTCGCGAATCACTTCTTCTAATTGTAAAACCTTCTCTTGAGGAAGAATTACATCATCAAAGTACTTATCTGGATATACAATTTCAACTAATCGTGCCTCTTTGTCGGTGTTTTGTGAAACAACGGTTTTCATTGTTGGCATGGAATTCCTATAATGTTTCTTAGCACCGTTCAGAACCATTTCCAAGTCGTCAGCCAATATTGAATGGTTCTTTTTCCGTTCATCAGCGATAATTTCGTGGGCAGTTTTTATGAATAATTCTCTATCGTCATTATTAAAACTGCTAAAGAGCTTTTTTAGCAAATCAGCCCGAGCCATGGTTTCAGTCTCCTTTCACAATTGCAAATTGGATCGAACAGCGCAGTTAATACTTGGCGAGTTCTGTCATAATTACGTCATCAACGCAATTCTTTTTGCAATATTCCAGAAGCCGCATTTTCGCTAATACACTTGGCGCAGTATGACCATTTTCCCATCTAT
>CAYLXH010000145.1:0-3807 GCA_964387535.1 uncultured Butyricicoccus sp.
ATGCAGGAGCATTCCTCGCCAAACAGACCCAACCCGGCATGTATGATATGTCTGACGTCATCGCTTCCAAGTAACCTGGAAACATAGAGATAATAGAACTGTACACACAAATTGATCCCCCTGATGTAACAATACATCAGGGGGATTTTCGCTGAGCACTTGATTTTAGTAATTTGCCCATCACTGTTCCATATCTTGCATACGGCGATCAAATCGCATGAGTACATCAAGCAATGGTTCCGGAAGTCTTTTCCTGCATTCTTTCTTCAGTTCTTCCGGTACGCCGTAAAACCCTTCCGCGATGCTGCCCGAAATCGCTGTCAATGTATCACAGTCTCCTCCCAAAGAAACCGCCGTCCGAATCACATCTTCAAAACTGTCTCCTTCCAGAAAAGCAGTGATCGCCTCGGGAACCGTTTCCATGCAGGACTCAACATGATAATAGTTCGGACGAATCTCGTCACAGCTACGTGAGAGATCATAACCAAATTCCTTCTCCATGTATGCTCGAATTTCCGGTTTGCTGTGTCCAGTGCGAGCAAGATAAATGGCGCTTGCAGTGGCCTCCGCTCCCTTGATCCCTTCGGGATGATCATGTGTGACCTCTGCTGAAACACGTGCCGCGCTTCTTACCTCCTCCAGGTCGGGAAACAACCAGGCAACCGAAGAAACTCTCATAGCTGAACCATTTCCATAACTATTGTACGGTTTTGGATTCGGACAACGTAGCCACTCGGAAAAACTAATTCCGTACCCAGCATCAGGATAACGGGTTCCAAACTCCTTCATACGTTGGATTAGCCTTTGATGCATCCACTCCGTCGATGGACTGGACCCTGCATCCAAAAATGCAGCGGCTACCGCCAATGTCATGACCGTGTCATCGGTAAAGGTAGATGACTGCGAGAAGAGAGGGAATTCCTTCTGTTTATCTCCGCGGTCAAATTCATAAGGGCTTCCGATAATATCACCTAAAATTGCACCATACATCAACGTTTCCTCCTTTTGTAATCTGCCTCAATTCTTCTTTTCCAATCGGCAGAAAGTGGTTTGCTTTCCATTCGAACTTCACAGATCGTTTCACTCAAAACTTCATAATTCAATGCAGTACCTTTTTTATCTGAATGATAGTTAGCAGCATACTCTTTGCTGATACCAAATCGGCTAGCCACTTCCACAGCATCAATATTGGCTCCGAGAAAGAGAAACTCCCAACCATAACGGGATTTCTGCCGCTGTACCATCTTCTTGACCTTGTCATACGAATAGTATTTACTGGAATTCTCCATGCCATCTGTTGTGATGATAAACAGCGTTTTCTCTGGTCGCTCCTCTTCACGGGCATATTTATGGATATTTCCGATATGTTCAATTGCCCCGCCAATTGCATCCAGAAGTGCAGTACATCCACGAACAAAATAATCCTTGTCCGTCATGGGTTCAATTTGTTCCAAGGGCATGCGGTCATGCAGGATTTCACTTCGATTATCAAAAAGAATCGTGGAGACAATTGCTGTTCCCTCTTCTTTTTTTTGCTTCGAGATCAGAGAATTAAAGCCTCCAATGGTATCTGCTTCAAGACCGGACATCGATCCGCTTCGATCCAAGATAAAAATAATTTCTGTCAATCTGTTCATTGCCAACGCCTCCTTACTCTTTGTATCCATAGTATACAAAAAAGAGAGGGGGAAGAGGTCGCCTGAAAGGCGACATTTTAACCGCCGATTAATGGCTGATCAAATGCAAACAGCACTTCATTGATCTCAAATATATTATAATTCTTGTTCAGGAGAAAGTACTCGATAATAATGTCAAATTTGCTGCTGTGCGTCATAGCATATCCTGCTCTCCCAATGAAAGCACAGGTTTCGTCAAAACTTAATTCCAGAGCGATTGCAAAAGCAATTGCGGTCGGTTTACTGGGTTTATACTCTTTATTATTTTTAATCTTCGAGAAAAGCTTTCGGTTGATGTTGGCCTTTTTATAAACGTCCGGGTCTTTCAGTCCTTTTTGGTCAATCAAACGGATCAGATTTTCAGAAAACGTCTCATCTACCTCTTTCATCATGTCTTCCAACACAAAACATGTCAGAGGGGCAGCTGCTTTTTCCAAATTCAGTTCACTGACCGCTTGATATTCCAGCTCTATCTGCCTGCGTCTGGCGATGCCTTCTCTTCTCTGAAGTCGTTCGATATCACAGTCGAGATCTGTATATTCAACTCCATATTCCTCAAAACTTTTTTCCTGAATATAGGTCTCATCAATAAAGCTCTGCACCGAGCGAAACAGTTTTTCCGAAAGAGTGAAAACGCTTTTATCAAACACCACCAAATAGACCTGCATTTCATGCTTCATCAAAAATTTGCTGAACACATTAACTGCAATTTGCAACGCAAGGTCCTCTGGAAACCCATGGTTTCCCGCAGCAAGGAGTGGAAATGCAATAGAATGGCATCCGTATTCCATCGCCAATTGCAGAGATCTTTCATAGCAATGCTCCAACAGAATACACTCATTGTTCTTCCCACCGCCCCAAATCGGAGACACCGCATGAATAACATACGCTGCATCCAGGTCAAATGCCGGCGTGAGTGCTGCATCACCAAACGCAATGTCCCCAATTGCCTTGCGCGCATGAAGTAACTGCGCGCCTGCTTTATGATGTATTGCACTGTCCACTCCATGGCCAATGACCGGACGGGGGTTTGCCGCGTTGACAATAGCATCAACCTTCATATTACTCAAATCGTTCCGAACGATTTCAAATGGCATGGCAATTCCTCCTCACGATGGTATCACAGTAATATTTTATCACGATCTTCAAGCCGTTTCCAGTTCTCCGGGCAATACATTCTTTTCGTCCAGTAAAAATATTGCCCCTCTGATATAAGATACGATTCTTACATCAGAAGGGCACCTATCAATGTTCGTTGCTGTTTACGAACACGTTATTCAATACGAAAAGCAAAAAATAAATGAAAACCAGAACGCCCAGGGCAATGCGATACCAGCCAAATACTTTGAAGTCATGTTTGCGAATGTATCCCATCAAAAATTTGATCACCAAGACCGAGACAACAAATGCAACAATCATACCAATGACCAGAATCGCCAGTTCTTGTACCGTAAAAGCCAAACCAAATTTCAGCAATTTAATGAAACTCAGGCCAAACATAACCGGAACCGCGAGGAAAAACGTAAACTCTGCTGCCGCCACACGCGATACGCCGATTAAAAGAGCTCCGATGATCGTTGAGCCAGAACGTGACGTCCCCGGAATAATGGACAAAACCTGAAACAGACCAATCAGGAAGGCAGTGCGGAACGTAATATCTTCCAACTGTTTTGTCGTGGGGACACGATTTTTATTCCAATTTTCAATCACAATAAACGCAATACCATAGAAAATCAGTGTTGTTGCAATCACTACCGGCGTATGAAGATGGGCTTCAATAAAGTCATCAAATAAAATAGTGACCACGGCTCCCGGAATGCATGCAACAACTACTTTGCACCACATGAGAAAGACATCTCTCCGAATAACCGGTTTCGAGTGATCTTTCGTCTGAAAGGGAAACATTTTGTCCAAAAACAACAGAACTACAGCCAAAATCGCGCCGAGCTGAATGACGACAAAAAACATCTCTTTAAATTCTTCGCTTGCATTGATCTGAATAAATTCATCGACCAGAAGCATATGTCCCGTACTGCTGATCGGCAGCCACTCCGTAATCCCTTCCACAATGCCAAGAAATACAACCTTAAGTACTTCAACAAAATTTAACATAAGCAAAACTCCTCCTCTG
>CAYLXH010000146.1:0-3791 GCA_964387535.1 uncultured Butyricicoccus sp.
GTCAGGTAACCAGCAGCCTTCAGAATCGGGCGATACTCCTCGCTGTTAGCCTGCAGCAGGGCACGGGAAATACCGTGACGGATTGCACCCGCCTGGCCGGTAAAGCCGCCGCCGGATACCGTGCAGACAATGTCAAACTTCTCCGTCGTGTTCGTAGCTTCCAACGGCTGACGGATAATCAGCTTCAGGGTATCCAGACCGAAATAGTTGTCGAGGGTACGGTTGTTGATGGAAAAGACGAACTCTTGCAACAGAGGACTTTCTTCTGCCGGTGCCGTAGAAATAAGCTTTCTTAGGGGTATACATGACTTAATTTTCCTCCTTGTAAGAATTACTGTTCCGACCAGACGATCGGCTGCTGTGCAGCATGATTGTGCTCACTGCCTGCATAAACCTTCAGGCGGGTAGCAGCCTTGCGGCCAATGGAATTCTTCGGAAGCATACCCTTGACAGCAACCTCCATTGCGAACTCCGGACGCTCTGCCATCAGCGTGCGGTACTGAATTTCCTTCAGACCACCGATCCAGCCAGAATGTCTGCGATAGTACTTCTGATCCAGCTTCTTACCGGTAAGGATTGCCTTGTCAGCATTGATAACAATTACAAAATCACCAGTATCTACATTAGGGGTGAACTCAGCCTTGTGCTTGCCACGAAGGAGAGTTGCAACGGTAGTAGCGGTGCGACCCAGCGGCTTGTTTGCTGCGTCTACTACATACCACTTGCGGTCAACGTTTTCCGCTTTTGCCATATAAGTGGACATGATCTAACCTCCGATTTTATGTGTATATTTATTACTTCCTGTTTGAGCTGCTAACATGATAATTTTCTCTCATTTAGCCGCTTTATTGTTATATAATATCTCAAATTACAAGTCAAGAGATTTTTTGAACATTTTAATGTAGCGCATTTCAATCTCTTTTTTCCTCTTATTCTCTCTTGTTTTCTCTTGTTTTCTCATGACTCAATTTAAAATTTTTTCTGTACAATCTATGCGTCTGTCACGTATAATCAGATTGATTTCTTTCTTTTGTTTCAAAACACTCCGATATAGAGGTATTTTCATGAAAAAACTGCTCTCTTCCGTACGTCGCGCCGTCAAGGAATACCAAATGATTGACGCTGGAGACTGCATTGCGGTCGGTGTCTCCGGCGGAAAGGATTCTCTCGCACTGCTGTTGGCTCTCATTCAGCTCAGCCGTTTTTATCCCAACCCATTTACTGTCAAGGCAATCACACTGGATATGGGCTTTGAGTCCATGGATTTTTCCCCGTTAGCGCATTTTTGCGACGAATACGGCATACCATTTATTCTCGAAAAAACCGACATCAAAACCATCGTCTTTGATATCCGGCACGAATCCAATCCCTGTTCGCTCTGCGCCATGCTGCGCCGCGGTGCGCTGCAACATGCCGCGCTGGCAAACGGCTGCAACAAACTGGCCCTCGGGCACCATCAGGATGATGTCATCGAAACCTATTTCCTCTCCCTGCTGTACGAGGGACGCATGAACTGCTTCTCCCCTGTCACTCATCTGGACGGCAAAGCACTTTCCATCATCCGCCCGCTCATCTACACCCCAGAGCTTACCATTCGCTCTCTGAACAAGCGGCTCCAGCTCCCGATTGTTCCAAGCACCTGTCCGTCTGACGGCGTATCGAAACGCCAGGAAATCAAGGACTTGCTCTGGTCTGTTGAGCGGCAAAACCACGGTGCCCGCCGACGTATTTTTGGTGCCATCCAGCGATTGCCCCTCCCCGGCTGGGAGCGTCCTGACAGCAACCGCGAATACATTGAGTGACCAACACGTTGGTCTCAGAGCTTATTTCCCATCAATCTGGAAATCAGAAAACACCGGGCCGCACAGCCAGTTTCTGTGCGGCCCGGTATCTTATTCTCATATAGAAACGCATACTTCCGTGTTGCATTCCCAATTATGCCAAATATTGATCAATCAATTCCTGGCATCGTTCCAACGTACATCCAAACAGAGTTTGCGTGTAGATCAGTTCGTATCCTGTACCGCCCTCCCAATCGGCGGCATTCGCTTCTGCCGTGGCATCCCGCTCCGCAATCCAGGCGCGTTCTGCATCTCGAAGAACGATAAATTCGCTGTCGGACAAATCTGTTTTGATATCCTGGTAGATCTCGTTGAGCAACTCATCGCTGCGCTCATACAAACTCTTCGCCCACATTTTCATCTCATAATTGCTTAAATTTACTTCTTCGTTCGATTCTGCTCTCAGCGCATCAATTTGCGCCTGATAATCCAGATACGCCGCAGAGGCTGCCGCGTTCACGCTGTTGTTCTCCGCCTCCTGCGTGTAGTCCGTCGCCGGTGTTTCCTCGTGATGCTCCGGCTCCGATATTTCCTCAACGTCCTCCGTCTCCACGGATTTCTCCTGCTGTACTTCCTGCTCTGCCAATACAGCCTGCTCTTGCTTCAGTGAATCGTTGTCGTTGTTCCCCATCGCAGAAATCGCGAACACTGCCGCACCAATCACTGCCACAGCACATACCGCAACGGCAATAGCAATGACAGCGACCGAGCTGCGCTGTGGCGGTTGTTGAACAGGGGCATACGGATCTTCCTGCGCTCGTCCACACCCTGGACAATACTGCGCCTGATCAGAAATTTGCTTTCCGCAATATGGACAATACATCATTCTCCCTCCTCTTTCAACAACAGCGAACCCAACTCTGGGTTCGCTGTGTTTTTATGGTCTGTTCGCTCAGAGATCTCGACGGCCCTCCAGCGCCCGCATCAGCGTGACCTCATCAATATACTCCAGATGGCCACCCACCGGAATGCCATAAGCCAACCGCGTAATACGGATAGAAAACGGTTTGAGCAAGCGAGCCAGGTACATTGCCGTCGCTTCTCCCTCTGTGTCCGGATTGGTCGCGAGAATTACCTCACGCACCTCTTCTTCCGCCACACGGTGCAGCAGCTCGCGAATGCGAATATCATCCGGCCCAATGTGATTGAGTGGGGAGATCGTGCCGTGCAGCACATGATACACCCCTTGAAACTCTCGTGTCTTTTCAAACGCAATGACATCCTTGGGATCCGCCACAACGCAAATCACGCCACTATCTCTGTTCGGATTGGAGCAAATTGGGCACAACTCCTGATCCGTCAGATTCTGGCATCTTGGACAGGTATGCACCAGCTTTTTTGCCTTCACAATCGCCTCGGCAAAGTTCTTTGCCTGTTCTTCGGAAAGGTTCAGGATATGAAACGCAAGTCTCTGCGCACTTTTTCGTCCAATTCCCGGCAGCTTTGCAAATTCATCAATCAGATTTTCCACAGCCGGTGAAAAAAACTTCATTTTGGATCCCTCTTAGAACATTCCCGGCATTCCGGCGCCGCCTGTCATCTGCTTCATCCGGGACTCATTTTCCTTCTGAGCCAGTGTCAACGCCTCATTGACCGCCGAAACCACCAGATCCTCCAACGTCTCCACATCATCTGGATCCACAACCTCCGGGTCAATTGTAATATTCGTCACCGTGCTCAGGCCTTTGACGGTTGCCTTGACCACACCGCCTCCTACCGTCGCCGTGTGCTCCATCTCCGCCAGTTCTTCCTGTGCCTTGATCATCTGCTGCTGCATCTTCTGTGCCTGCTTAATCATGGCGTTCATATTCATTCCGCCACCCATTCCCGGGAATCCTCCACGTTTCGCCATTAGAATACTCCTCCTAATCAATCTGTCACGTCATATGGAATATCGAGCTCCTGCGCTCGCTGTATGATCTGGTCAATCGGATTTGCCTTACTCGACAC
>CAYLXH010000147.1:0-3730 GCA_964387535.1 uncultured Butyricicoccus sp.
CCATGTCAGCATGGAGGGGCTGTTCGTCCTTCAAGAGAACATCCACGCCGCCATCCTTCTCTTCGAAGCCCTCCACGGTATGACCCAGTGCCAGTTTGACACCGTGCCTGCGCATTTCGCTGTGGATGAATGATGCCATATCCGAGTCAAAGGGATTCATGAGTTGCTTGGGGCGCTGGACAATGGTGACCTCCATTCCCAGCTCCCGCAGGTTCTCTGCCAGCTCCAATCCGATAAAGCCACCGCCTGCCAGTACCGCGGATTTTGGGTGATGTTGTTTGATGTACTCCTTGATGCGGAAGGTGTCCTCCACCGTGCGCAGGGTGAACAGTTTGTCAAGGCCCACACCGGGAAGACGGGGCTGGGTCGGTTTGGCACCGGGAGAGAGAATAAGCTTGTCGTAGCGTTCCTCAAATTCCTCGCCGGTCTCCAGATTTTTTACAGAAACGGTTTTTCGGTCCGGATGGATCGCTGTGACCTCGTGGTGTACCTTCATGTCGACACGGAAGCGGGAGAAAAAGCTTTCCGGTGTCTGGAGGGTTAGATCCGCCGGGTCGGTAATCACATCACCGATGTAGTAAGGCAGACCGCAGTTGGCATAGGAAATATACCCTGACCGCTCAAAAACGACGATTTCTGCCTGTTCATTGAGTCTGCGAATACGGGCGGCAGCAGTAGCACCGCCTGCCACACCGCCTACGATTACCACTTTCATCTTAGAGTTCCACCTTTCCTGCGTAAGCGGAAATTCCGCCGATATTTTTCACATTGGCATAACCCATCTGCCGCAACATCGCAGCTGCCTGACGGCTTCGTCCGCCGCTGAGGCAGTAAACGAAGATGGGGGTAGCTTTATTGTCTACCATGCCATTTACTTTGTCAATGGATTGCAAAGGGATATTTTTACTGCCGGGGATATGTCCTTCCCGATATTCATCAGAGGTGCGCACATCCAGCAGAACGGCATTGGGCGTGCGGTTGTATTCGTTCACACCCTGATTGATGTCAGGGCGTTTGAGAAAATCGAAGAATCCCATCGCGGCACCTACTTACAGCATGGCGAGAATCTGAGCCTTGGGTCTGGCACCGGTGGCCTGCTTGACGATCGTTCCGTTGTTCATCACGACCAGAGTGGGAATGCTCATCACGCCAAACTGCATCGCCAGCTCCGGCTCCTCGTCCACATTGACCGTAACGACTTTGACATCAGAGCGTTCTCTGGCGATTTCCTCCACCAGAGGGCTGACCATACGGCAAGGGCCGCACCAGGGAGCCCAGAAATCCATCAGGACGGGCTTGTCCGAGTGTAACACTTCCTGTTGGAAATTGCTTTTATTTACATGAATCGTAGACATACTGAAGTCCTCCTGTTGTGTTATCGTATGGCTTTATTATAGTCTGAATTACGGCCGCTTTCTGTGACAACATCACCGTTCTATGAAAAATTCCCACCGAAAGCACGGTGGGAATTTGTTTATTCAGATACCGTTTCACCCGGCCAGTCGTTGATTCCGCCGAACTCCACAATATTGGTGTAGCCCAGATTCGCCAGCTTTTCGGATGCTTGCTTGCTGCGGTTACCGCTGCGGCAGTATACCAGGATGAGTTGATTCTTGTCGGGGAGTTCTGGGATATCCTCGCTGTCAATGGATTCGTTGGGAATATTGATCGCATCTGGAATATGAGTTTCCTCGTATTCCTGAGCAGTCCGTACATCGAGGATGATGTATCCCGTTTCCTCCTCCATCATCGTGACAGCGTCCTCCATGGTAATCTGTCGATAGGCCGTTTGAGCGGATTGCGATGCACAACCGACGAAAAGCAGCAGAGCCAGTAACATAGGGAGAATTCGTTTCATGGGCATACCTCTGTTTTGAAAATAGGGCAGCTGTTTCCAACTGCCCGGTTGCTACTACGTTCTTGCCATGCCGTCTACACTGAGCACAACACCTGTGATATAGGAGGCTTCCTCGGACGCCAGGAACACAAACGCATTGGCGATATCCTCAGGCTGTCCCAGGCGGCGCAATGGAATTTGCTTGATCAACGGATCAATGACATCCTTGGGAACCGCTTTCATCATATCCGTCAGGGTGATACCGGGAGCGACTGCATTGACTCGAATGCCCTTGGGACCCAGTTCGCGGGCAAGGGAAACCGTCAGACCATTCACTGCAAACTTGGATACCGGATAGGCCAAGCCGCTGGGCTGACCGACAAGGCTGACCATGGAGGAAGTGGAGAGGATAACACCTTGCCCTCTTGCAACCATGCACTCACTGGCGGCTCTTGTCGCATTGAACACGCCTTTTACATTCAGATTCATAACCTTGTCAAAAATTTCTTCGGTATACTCGGTAAACGGAGTGCTTTCGGATAAACCAGCATTGTTGACCAAGATATCCAGGCAGCCATACTGCTGCGCAACCTCTCGGAACGCGGTTCGGACGGATTCCAGACTGGACAGGTCAGGGCTAATTCCCGAAACGGTTGCATCAGGGTACTTTTCTTTCAGTTTTGCAACCGCGTTGTCAGCAGAACCTTGCGAGCTGGCAGTCAGGATTACCGTAGCACCTTCGCTGAGAAATTTATCTGCGGTAGCGTAACCAATACCACGGCTGCCTCCGGTGATAATTGCAACTTTGTCTTTCAATCTCATAAGAGTACCTCCTTGCATGATTATGGTTGTAGTATACCCTGTTTCGAAGGTACTCTCTGTGATTAAATCACACTTCTTGTTGGATGGGACCATCCTGTCGGGCTGCTTTTTTGCGTTATGGGATGGGCTGATAAAATAACCCATGTTGGGTACAATACCAGATCAGGATGCTGTGCCGGAGAAAGGGAATGCGCGTGGCGAGATCCCATTCGGGGTACAGCTTGCGCAGAACCAGTGTGTCTCCTGTCAGCAGAGCGACAAACGAAATAAAGTGATCCCGCGTCATGCCGTGTGTACTGGATACGAACCATTCGGTTTCAATGTGTTCGAGCTGAAGCTGATGGGAGGAATCCGCTTTTTGAAGAGGAAGCGGTTGCAGCTTGCGTCCACAGCAGGAGACGTCGGCACTTTGAGAAGCGGTCAGCAGATTGCCGCAGGTCGGGCAGACATAAAATTGCAGCTTCTTCATGTTTCCGGATGTGAAGGCGTTGGGGCGGAGATCACCGGACAGCAGTTGCTCGGCGCTGACACCGAGTGCCTGTGACAGCTGAGGGAGCAGGGAGACATCCGGGGTCCCGCGTCCGTTTTCCCATTTCGAAACAGCCTTATCACTGATGCACAGCTGATCGGCCAGCTGTTTTTGGGTAAGACCCTGTTCACGGCGCAGTTGGGAAATCAGTGCGCCGATCTTCTGTTGATTCATCTACGTCACCTCACTTTGTCTCCTATTGTACGCCAACGCGGCGCAAAAAGCTACCGACGCTTCGTAGAGATGGCGGAGGCGCTGTGTGGCAGGTGGTGGCAGTGCTGCCAAAGGTCCTGAGCTGAGGTGTTGAGCGGATTTGCGGAGGCGCGGCGGGATGATAGGAATAGAAAACCACCGCCCTGAAAACTCGGAGGACGGTGGCTCGGTATTATTTCTTTTTTCGGCAGGATGGATCGGGAGCGTCGAATGCTGGATTGTAGGCATAGAAATTTTTGGAGTCCAATTGTTCCTGAACCTTTTCGAGTGTTTCCCCAAAGCGTTGAAAGTGTACAATTTCGCGTTCCCGCAAAAATTTTAATGGGTCA
>CAYLXH010000148.1:0-3720 GCA_964387535.1 uncultured Butyricicoccus sp.
AATCAACAATTTCATTGCAAACCAGTCCTCCTCTTTTTATTCGTTCCACTGCGTGTGCGCTCTGCCTTGCGCGATGGTGGAATATGTCTGGAAATATTCAGCAAAATTCCAACCTCAATCAACTGCATCACCAGTGCTGTACCGCCGTAACTGAAAAACGGCAGAGAAGCACCTGTAACCGGGAAAATACCAGTAACAACGCACAGATTCATTAAAATCTGAAACGCCATCTGCGTTGTGATGCCGACTGCAATCAACGATCCATACCGGTCCTCTGCCCGGCGCGCGATCAAAAATCCTCGATAAATGAAATAGGCAAACATAATCAGAAACAGCAGTGCTCCAATAAAGCCCAACTCTTCACAAACAACTGAAAAAATAAAATCATTCATTGGTTCTGGCAGATAAAGAAATTTCTGTCTGCTCTGTCCCAATCCCCGTCCGAACAATCCGCCGGAACCAATGGCAATTAACGATTGTACTGCCTGCCAGCCTTTCCCTTGAACGGCCTCAAACGGATGCAGCCAGGCCGCAATTCTCGTCTGCACATGAGGTAACGTGAGATACGCCCCAACCGCCGCAATCGTTCCAACGATGCCGACGGGAACAAAATACCAAACCCTCATTCCACCGACAAACAAGATCGCTACGGCAATCACTGCAATAATCAACGCCGCGGAGACATGCGGCTCCTTGTACAACAACAGTGCGACCACTGCAAAAGCCGTGCCATATGGGATCAGTCCACGAATCGTGCGGATACGTTCCGGATGCAAGCTCACAAAACTGGAAAATGTCAAGATGATTGCAAGCTTTGCCAATTCCGATGGCTGAAAGCCAAACAGCCAGCGCTGTGCTTGGTTGATGGATGTTCCAAGCGGAGTCAAAACCATGACCAGCGTGACAATCGACAGCGCATAAAGAAGTTTTCCAAATATATGATAACGGTGATAATCAAACGCAGAGACAAGCAGCATCCCCACAATGCCAATCCCCGCAAACATTCCCTGACGGAGAAAATAATACAAAGAACCTATCGTCGTATCATAATAAGCATCTGGATAGCTTGCCGACATCAATGAGATCAAACCGGAGAACAGCAGCATTAGTGTAATCAGAAGTAACGGGGTATCCCATTTTTTCTTATAATCCCCCAACAAACCATTGGTTCGAAACGACGAACTTCTGGAAGCTGATCTTCTCTGATTCCCAGACAACGGACGAGACGAATAATGCGAACGACTGGCCGCCGCATGCGTCTGCCGCTTGGTAACAGAGGACGGGGCAGATGCTGTTTTCTTGGTTCTCGTACTCGCTGTGTTTCTGCGCTTTTTGCTGCTCATTTTCGCAGGCTGCTTTGTTGCCGCAGAACGTCTCCGATCAGTCGGCTTTTTCTTTCTCTGCCGTGTCATTTCCTCTGCCAAGTCCATCATCCCCCCTTCTTGGAGTATCTTGCTGAATCATCAATATCGTGGCATGACGCCAACATAAGCCAGTATACACATAATCACTGTGATACCACCAAAGACAAAGACAATCTTCTTCTCTCCCCAGCCACTGACCTGAAAATGATGATGAATCGGTGCCTTTCGGAAAATTCGCTTTCCTTCCATCTTGATATTTCCGTTTTTGTCACGCACCGGATTCCCATTTTCGTCTACAACCGGCTTTTTTGTCATCTTATAGTAAGTAACCTGCAGAATATCTGATAATGTTTCAATCACATAAATCAAGCCAACCAACACCAGCACAATTGGCATATCACAGGCAAACGCCATGCCGGCGACCGCACCACCGAGAAACAGTGATCCGGTATCCCCCATAAATACCTTGGCAGGATTAAAATTAAAAATCAAAAATCCTAACAGTCCGCCTGCCAGCGCAGAAGCAAAAATCATCACCGGCATATTTTGCGAGACATAACCGATGACAATAAAGAAGATCGACACCGGCAGTGTAACACCAGCCGCAAGTCCGTCGATTCCATCCGTCAGATTGACTGCATTGTTGCATCCCACCATAATAAAAGCAGCAATGACAATATATAACAGCCATGGAAGTTGTAGGGATGCATTAAAGAATGGGAAATAAAAACTGGATTGCAGATAGCCACCCATGTGCAGAATTGTCAGAAAGACCAGTGCCAAAACTAACTGCAACGCCAATTTCTGTCCAGATGTCAAACCGGCATTTTCCTGCTTTTTAATCTTTGTGCTGTCATCAATAAATCCAATTAAGCCATAGCACAACGACAATGCCAAAACGGTAAATGCCTGAATATCAGACGTACGATAAATCAAATTTACCGCGATCACGGTAATCGTAATACTGATAATAAACATGAACCCGCCCATTGTCGGTGTATTCTGTTTTCCCGCATGTTCCGGAACATAGGAGAGGATTTTCTGTCCAAAGTTCATCTTACGCAGATAAGCAATCAGTGGTTTTCCAATTGCCGCTGCAATGACAAACGACATGAGAACTGAAATAATAATAATCAATGGATAATTCATCATGGATCAACGATTCCTTCTATATTTATATTTTATGACTTCTTCTCTCCCAGAAAACCGTGGAGAACCTTTTCCATAGCCCAATAACGGCTGCCTTTAAATAAAAACGCATCTCCGGAATCGGCAAATTCGCGCAGCGCCTGCGCCATCTCATCGTGATGATAAAAAATTCGAACCGCTTCCTCCGGCATACCGGCTTCCAGAGCACCTTCGCGGTACTGCTCTGCTCCATCACCGAGAACCCACAGATAATCGGCACACGCCGCCGCCCGGCGCCCACAACGTCGATGGCCTTCTTCCTGATACTCGCCCAGTTCACGCAGACCACCCAGAACCGCAAACCGTCTTCCTGTCACATCCAGTTCTTTCAGGACATCCAATGACGCCTCAACAGAATCCGGACTTGCATTATAGCAGGCATCAATGATTGTGTAGCTATCCTGTTTGTATATCGTCTGATGGAGATCCTCAAACGCTGCCAGTCCATCCAGAATTTCCTGGTCATTGAGCCCCAGAACAGCGCCAACCGAAGCTGCTGCCAATGCATTATACACATTATGGCGCCCTGCTGTATGGATCACCGCCTCAAGCGTTCGCTCAAAGACATGCAGCGTAAAGGATACCTGAGCATCCGCCAACAGTATATTCTCAGCCCAAACATCGCATTCCGAATTTTCGATGCCAAAAAACACGGTATGGACGTCCAACGCCTCCCTCTGCTTCCAAAGTAACGGTTCATCCCCACAGAGTACAGCAGTGCCTCCTTCACAAAGCCCCTCCAGAATTTCCATCTTAGCTTTGCAAATGCCTTCTCGGGACCCGAGAAATTCAATATGGGCAACACCAATATTCGTAATTACAGCGACATTGGGCTTTGCCTGTGCTGTCATGTGCGAGATCTCGCCAAAATGAGACATTCCCATCTCCAGCACAGCAGCCTCTGTCTGATCATCCATCCGGAACACCGTGAGCGGCATCCCAATCTCATTGTTCAGATTGCCTTGGGTATACATTGTACGAAATTTTTGATTCAAGACCGCTGCCGTCATCTCTTTGGTCGTCGTCTTGCCAACCGATCCCGTAATGCCAACCACTGGAACCGAAAACTGGGAACGGTATCCCCCTGCCAGCTCGAGCAATGCCTTTCCGGTGTCGGCAACCCGGATCATCGGAACCGAGTCTGTCATACTATCACGTTCTGAGATCA
>CAYLXH010000149.1:0-3706 GCA_964387535.1 uncultured Butyricicoccus sp.
GCTCCTGCATCAACTGCTCCGACAGCGAAAATTTCGCGGGACAATGCTACATGGCGGATTTCAATGATTTCATCGCGTCCGGCAAATAATACTTCATGCTCGCCGACAATGGTGCCACCGCGGATCGAATGAATTCCAATTTCATGGGCCGGGCGCTTTTCACGGCGGTCATGGCGGTTATACACCTAGGTTGCGTCATAAGGCAGCGCTTCATTGACAGCATCTGCCAGCATGAGCGCAGTGCCAGAAGGAGCATCTAACTTTTGGTTGTGGTGCTTTTCTGTGATTTCCACATCATATCCATCGCCGAGTACAGAACCGCACTTACGAAGAAGGTCCATGAGCAGATTGATGCCGATCGACATATTGCCAGAACGGAATACAGGAATTTCAGCCGAAATCATGCGCATTGCGTCAAGCTGTTCCTTGGAGTGACCGGTCGTGCAAATGACAACAGGAGTTTTGTGCGCTTTGCAATAGGAAAGAATTCCATCCAGAGCGGAAGGGTTGGAGAAATCAATGATAACATCGCATTCTCCGTTAAATTCATGCGGATCGGCATACACCGGATAATCCGACAACTTCTCAGTGTATGCGTCAAATCCCGCGACAATCTTCATGTTTTCTTTTTGAGAAACAATATCGGTAATTACTTTACCCATGCGACCGTTACAGCCGCAGAGTCCAATTTTTAACATCTGTAACGCTCCTTTACTTGACCAGCGTCAAGCCAGCTTCCGTCATAGCCTGCTTTAACTGAGTGGTATGCGCCTCGGTCATCGGGCAGAGCGGGAGGCGGAGATCACCGACGTCCCAACCGAGGAAGTCCATTGCCATCTTAACCGGAATTGGGTTGACCTCAAGGAACAATGCGTTAATCAGGTCAAGATACTTCAGTTGCAGTGCGCGAGCTTCTGCATAGTTTCCATCGAGGGCCTGTTGTGCAATGCTGTGTGCTACATCTGGAGCAACATTTGCCAGAACAGAAATGACACCCTTACCACCCATCGAGATAATCGGGACAATCATGTCGTCATTGCCGGACCAGAAGTTCATTTCGTCACCACAGAGACGCATAGCTTCTGCCAGAAGCGAAAAATCACCAGAAGCCTCCTTGCATCCGTTGATATTTGGGTGCTTGGAAAGCTGATAGTATGTGTCAGGAGAAATGCTGATGCCAGTACGGCTCGGTACATTGTACAGAATGATCGGAGTATCCGAACAGTCAGCAAGTGTGTTAAAATGCTTGATCAGACCGTTCTGAGAGGTCTTGTTATAATACGGGGTAACAGTTAAGAGACCATCGGCACCTGCCTGAGAAGCAAACTGGCACAATTCAATTGCGTACCGGGTATCGTTGGAACCAGTGCCGGCAATCACTGGAACACGGCCATTGACATAATCAATGCAGAACTGAATCGTATCCTTGTGCTCCTTGTCAGTCAATGTAGAACCTTCGCCAGTTGTACCACAAATGGTAATGGAATCAATGCCGCGAGCAATCTGATCGTCAATGATCTTCTTGAATTCCACATAATTCACATCACCGGAAGCGGTCATCGGGGTGATAATTGCAACATTAGCACCAGTAAAAACAGGCTTTTTCATAGTATTCCCCTCCAATCGAGAATTAATTGAATGAAATAATTAGTCGATATATCCTTCTGCGCACAGTAGCTCTGCCATTTCAACGGCACCACCAGCTGCACCTCGCAGAGTATTATGAGACAGAGAAACAAAACGATAATCAAAGATGGTATCGTCGCGCAGTCGTCCAATAGAAACTGCCATTCCACCTTCCAGGTTGCGATCCAGCTTAGCCTGCGGGCGGTCATCTTCCTCAAAATAGTGGAGGAACTGCTTTGGAGCGGACGGAAGATTTAACTCCTGTGCGCGGCCAGAGTAGTTAGCCCATGCATTCAAAATCTGTTCCTTGGTTGGCCTGTTTTTGAACTTAACAAAAGCAGCTGCGGTATGCCCGTCGGATACCGGTACACGCAGACACTGAGCGGAAATGACTGGTTCGGTTGCGGCAACGATTTCATCGCCCTCAATGGTGCCCCAAACCTTCATGGGTTCTTTTTCGGATTTTTCTTCCTCACCACCAATATATGGGATGACATTATCAATCATTTCCGGCCAGGTCTCAAAGTTTTTTCCGGCACCGGAAATTGCCTGATACGTACAAACGGCAACCTGTTCAATCCCGAATTCCTTGAGTGCGGTCAGAGCCGGAACATAGGACTGAATCGAACAGTTGGACTTAACAGCGATAAAACCGCGCTTAGTTCCAAGGCGCTTACGCTGCGCGGGAATAATCTGCGCATGGTCGGCATTGACTTCCGGGATAATCATAGGAACATCTTTGGTAAAACGATGTGCGCTGTTGTTTGAGATAACCGGACA
This sequence comes from uncultured Butyricicoccus sp., assembly GCA_964387535.1. Lineage (GTDB taxonomy): Bacteria > Bacillota > Clostridia > Oscillospirales > Butyricicoccaceae > Butyricicoccus_A. The sequence goes on from CAYLXH010000149.1 coordinate 2,407, forward strand.
CTCCAGCTTTGCATATCGTTCTTCCAGAGCACGAATAACATCTTTTTTCATATTTACGGCACAGAATGTAAAATCGACCTTTGAGGCAAATTCTTCGGCATCCCCCTCAGCATCGTACAAAACCATGTCTCGGAACGATTCCGGAATCGGAACCGACATTTTCCAACGACCCTCTACTGCTTCTGCATATGTCTTTCCCTTATTGCGTCCGCTCGCTGCCAGAGCAACGACGTGGAACCATGGATGATCTGCAAGCAGAGTGGCGAAGCGCTGACCTACCATGCCGGTGGCACCGATAATGCCAACATTAAACTGTTTCATGTCTGAAATTCCTCCTGTGTGATAGTGCTATTGCATTCATATACTCGATCTAATAAACCGTTTCCGAATTCAAGCAAAACAAAAGCCAGTTTTGTAAAACCGGCTGATAAAAGATACTGCAAGAACAGTATTGCTGACAACGATAGCGCATCACGGGAACAAGCCGGTGACAGCCGAGCCGATATTTTCGTACTCGTCCAGACAAACAGCCGCGCAAGACTGCTTTCTTCGGCGGCAGACCCTTTCTCCGGCTTCCTTAAAATTGCGCTTTTTCCGACCGGTTACTGATGTGTGCCGCGCCTCAATCGATCTATGAAATTACTTTTCTTATTCTACCATGGCTGAAAAAACTTTGTCAAGTTCAACTCATTGGGAAAACGTACAAAACGAGCTGCTTTTCCGCACTTGATTTCGGTAGGACTTTAGGTTATCATGATAACAATATAGTTTGTAGATGATTTTGAGTTGATTACGAGGAGGGCGGATGCTTGACAGAGAGCATCTGCAGAGTGCGATGAAGACAAGTGATTTTTACTATGATCTGCCGGAACACCTGATTGCGCAGACACCGCTGGAGCGAAGAGACTCGTCTCGGATGCTTGTGCTGAACAAGACAGACGGTTCGGTGGAACATCGGCATTTTTGCGATTTGCCGGAATACCTTCGACCGGGAGATACACTGGTTGTCAATAATTCTCGTGTTATCCCGGCCCGTTTGCTTGGTGAACGGGCGGACAGTGGATATCCGATTGAATTGGTGCTCCTGACCGACAAAGGGGACGGCGTGTGGGAGTGCTTGACGCGTCCGGGGAAAAAATGCCGTGTTGGCGCAGAGCTGACCTTTGGCGGAGGAAAACTGACAGCAACCGTTGAGGACATCTTGCCAGACGGAGGCAATCGGTTGATTCGCTTTCACTATACCGGTGTTTTCCTGGAAATTTTGGAGGAGCTGGGGAGCATGCCGCTTCCACCCTATATT
>CAYLXH010000150.1:0-3690 GCA_964387535.1 uncultured Butyricicoccus sp.
CAAATAGCTTATTGCTTTATCATACTGCTTTGTCTCACGAAATGCAAGAGAGATATTGTTTAACACGCTCGCGTATTCATAGGTATCCTGCTCTCCGTTCCTGCGGTAAATCTCTGCAGCCTCCTCAAATAAACGGAGTGCCTCGTCATAATCACGCATTAAACGATAAGTCCCTGCCATATTATTCAATACGGTAGCGTATTGTCTGCACTGTTCTCCAAAGAGCTCTGCCGTCAGGGAGCGGGCGATGTCAAACGCGCCAATCGACTCTTCAAATCGACTGACTCCACGATAGAAGGAACCGAGTTCATTGTAAACCGCGATGAGTTCCGTCCGTCCCTCGCTGCTGCCTTCATTTTTCTTTGCCATTTCCAGCAGAAATTGCTCCACGCCTTCACGGTCTCCCTGAGAATAATGCCAATCAAGCTGGGAATAAAAATCGGTCAGTTCTTCCACCATGATTGTTCCTCCTGTTCCAGTCGATATCTCACCTATTTTTCTTCATTATAGAAAACCCTCTCTCTTTATGGTGTGCGCGCTCTCATAAGAATTTTGCATTTTGCAGTCACTTAATTCTCACGCTTTCTCTGCTGATTTTGGATCAAAAATCAAGAGAAAGAGAAAACGCAGTCAACCAAAGTCAACTGCGTTTTCCCGAAAGAAGCTTATAATCAATCACAGCAAAGTTAGGAAAGAAAGTCGCTGTGAAAGGGAAAGCTATATAAGAGGATTAGAAGCCAAGCTTTGCAAGGAACTTAATCTTGCTTCTTGCTGCCTCCGGCTCACCGTTATCCGGTGCATCGGCAACTTCTGGCTCTGGCAGATAATTACCATCTGCTCCCTTCGGTCTCTTGAGAATATATCTGAGGAAGCCAAAGGTAATGATAAGTACAATAAAGGTCATCGGTACACCAACGGCAGACTTAATCGTCTTGACACCGGCGATACCACCCAGCGAAATGAAGACAACAGCGATAACGGCAAACACCGTGCCCCAGAACAGCTTCAGTACAATCGGAGCCTCGGTCTTGTCGTCCGCGCCCTTGTAGCACATACCCGCAAGAGTAACTGCCATCGAGTCACACTGTGTTACCAGAGAAATGGTAATAATAATGAGCATGAATATCTTCGCGATTGTCGAAATCGGCAAGACATTAAACATGGACAACGTCAATGCCTCAGCACCCTTTTCAAGGTAAAGCGTGTAGAAGTCAACGCCGTTAAACAACTGTGCGTGTACGATGGTGCCACCGAATACAGCAAACCAGACAATACCAAACAGTGCCGGGAACAGCCATTCAACGAGAATAAACTGACGAAGCGTACGGCCATAGCCAACGCGAACCATGAACAGGCCGAGCAGCGGAGCATATGCCATCCAGTCAACCCACCAGTACATATCCCAGTTCTGCGGCCAGTGTGTGCCATCGACATACGGAGAGGTGTTCAAGCTGTTGTAGAGGAAGTCATTCAGGTAGCCGCCCAAGCTCTCGGTAAACAGATTGCAGATATATGCAGTCGGTCCAGCCAGGAATACGAACAGCAGCAGGATAAAGAAGAACTGCGTGTTAAAGTTGGACAGCTTTGTGATACCATTGCGCAAACCGGAAATTGCGGACAGGTTGTAGCAGACAAACATTACAATAATAATTGCAATATAAACCGTCGTGCTCGGTGTGATACCAGCAAATGCATCGACAGCGGCAGAGAGCTGCATTGCGCCGTAGCCAAGGCCACCAGCAACCGCTGCGGTCAGAGAGAATGCACAGAATGCATCGAAAATATCAGCCCAGCGGCTATCCGATACCTTTTCACCAAACAGCGGAATCAGCAGCGTACTGGTGCGGAACGGTGCACCCTTGTTGAGGATCAGATAGGAGAGAATGACACCAGTGACAACACAGGATGCATACGGAGTCAGGCCCCACTGCAGGAAACACTTTTCCATACTCCAAAGAAGAGCTGCGCTGCTGCCAGAAGCAAATCCGGTTGCCGGATCCGGCTCCATCGTAAACAGCAGTGGCTCAGCAGCACCCCAGAATACGACGCCAGCGCCAATGCCAGTGCAAAGCGAAATGCCAAACCACTGGAAGTAGCTGAACTTCGGCTTCGCATTCGGGCCTCCGAGCTTGATGTTGCCCAGTTTTGTAAACATGAAAACGAGGCACAGAGCAACCATAAACAGCAGGACAAGGCTCGTGCCCCAGCCAAGGCCATTCATCAGGTTGACCATAACCAGATTGTTCAATACATTGTAGAATCCTTCCGCGTTGATAACGATGGCAGCCAGCATCGCAACGAAGAGGACTACGGTGATTGACATAACAACTGGTCGGAACTGTCTTTGTTCATTCATTGTTTCTTTCACCTTTCACTAAAAATTTTCTTTTTGCCTACTCCTTACATGCAGAAATGCATGCAAGGTCTCAGCTGATTGCACCAGTATAGAAGCAATGAATGTGCCAATTTAATATTTTTTTCATAAATTCGCTACAAAGCAACAAAGTTTATTCATAACTGACAAATTGATATTTTTGAAATTATGCATTTTGCGCAAATAAAATTAGCGCAAAATTTTTCAGCATATTATTTGCAGGGAATCCTGTTGAATATTTTGCAGTTTTGTGTGCAGAAACTTTTGCAGTTTTTGCAGAGAGGCAAATTATTCTGCACCCATCCAGTATCATGCTGTACATTCCCCCGTTCTCTCATATGCCATGTTCCCACCTAAAGATCAGCATCAATGACCAAATGATTCAGAGGGATGCAAAGACAACGCCTTGCATCCCTCTGAATAGTAGGAAAAAAGTGGTTAAAATGAAGGTAAAACACACCTTGACCAAATGTGTTTACCATTGTGCCCGAGTGAACAATAATGGGGACTGACGCGATACAGAGAAGCTGGACTAGGACTTCTCTGTATCGCACATTCCTGAACACTTATATGGGGTTTGCGAATATATAATTACAGACTCCTCACTTGCAGCAGCGATTGCCGCCGCTGGGATCTGGAATTAGCGAAATTAGTAAATTACTTTCTCCGAGATACTGTTTAACTCACGCACCTCAGGAGAAAGCGGAGAAAAGGTGGAAACAGTCAGTCAACCTGCTGACCGAAAATACCACAGTACCCAATGAATAAAGGAGCTGAAGCATGACATAAACAGTGGACTACTCTGCTCACGTCAGAGGCTTCAGAACACTTATGGGAATTTCTAATATGTCATCACATCGGTGTTCTCCATGCATGGAACAAAATCGTAGATGTTGAAGTCCCAAAAGGCTGCCCTTGGGGTACAAACACGGTTTTGTACCCCAAAGACGGCGGTTAAAAGATGGAGATACATCACACGGCTAAGCCGCTATGTGAAGATCACAAAATAATAACAACGAGACAGACGGTGCTCCAACGGAGAACCGCGGAATACCGCCTGTCTCTGAGGTGTTAGAAATATGATGATTCGAAAATTACGAAATCAACTTATGCCTTCGGGGTGAAAACGCCCTCACGCAGGTAAGCCTGCAGCTGCTCGTGGGTCATGTGACCGATCTCGAGGTAGTCGAGAGTCCACTTGGAGTTAGCAGTCAGGTCGCGCTTCAACATGGTGGAAGCCAGCAGGATCATGGAGTCGATGATCGGAGTCGGGACGTTGTACTTCTTGCCCAGCTGGGACATCAGATAGCAGCCAA
>CAYLXH010000151.1:0-3677 GCA_964387535.1 uncultured Butyricicoccus sp.
CACGCGACACAGACGCACTTCGTATCGGTTTCTTCGTCGTTTTCTTTGGCTGTACGATCAGTTGGAGCTCATTCTCCGGCACATTCATTTTCATAATACCAGCTTGAACAAACACCATTCCGTCTTTATTCGCCGGCTTCAAAACCGTTCCTTTGACGCCAACGTTAATCAGCAGCACCGCATCTCCCGTTTGCAGAGGACGATTGGCATCCTGTTCTACCGTCTTTTTCTCCCGCTTCATCGCTTTTTTCTCCGCCTGCGTCAGAGTACTGCGCAGCGCAGCGCGAGCGGCAGCCAGATTTTGCTCTGCCGGATTGACCTTCGATTGTTTTTTGACCTCTTCCAGCTGGGAAAGAACAGTTTCCGATGCCATACGGGCATCTTTAATAATTGCTTCCGCTTCCCGGCGCGCACGTTCCAAAATCGCATCTGTCTCATCCTCTGTGCGACCTTTTAGCTGTGCTGCCTTATCTTTTTCTGATTGCGCTGTCCGGCGGAGTCGGTTTGCATCCTCCCGTTCCTTCTCCAGTTTATGCCGTTCTGTCTCCAACTTTTCGATGACATCCTCAAACCGGGCATTCTCTGCTGAAATTTGCTCCCGCGCACGATCAATCACCGATGTCGGCAGGCCTAAACGTTTTGCAATCGCAAAGGCATTGGACTTACCCGGAACGCCTGTCAGCAGCCGATATGTCGGCTGCAGCGTGCGCACGTCGAACTCGCATGAGGCATTCTCTACTCCCTGCGTCGTGAGGGCGTATACCTTCAGCTCCGAATAATGCGTTGTCGCAGCAACCAACGCACACATCTGCCGTCCGAATTCAATAATGGAAACCGCAAGTGCAGCCCCCTCTACCGGATCCGTCCCCGCCCCCAGCTCATCAAACAAAATCAGATCTCCCTGATGGCACTTGTCCAAAATAGACACTGTATTTTTCATATGCGCGGAAAACGTCGACAAAGACTGTTCAATGCTCTGCTCATCGCCAATGTCCGCATAGATATTTTCAAACAAACACACGCTGCTCTCCTCATTGGCCGGAATATGCAGACCAGAAGCAGCCATCAGACAGAGCAAGCCAAGCGTTTTTAAGCTGACTGTTTTGCCGCCCGTATTCGGTCCGGTAATGACCAACGTATCATATGTCTCACCAATCGAAATATCAATTGGCACCGCTGTCTTTTGATCCAACAGCGGATGGCGGGCGCGAAGCAGGGAAACACGAATATCTTCGTTGATGTTCGGCGCGCATGCATTGTATCGGAAGGACAGGCGCGCTTTGGCGAAGATAAAATCCAATTTGCACAGCACCGTATAATCCGATTCAATTCCATCGGCACAATCCGCAACCTCTGCACTCAATTCCGCCAGAATGCGCTCAATTTCTGCTTTTTCCTTTCCTTGCAATACCTTGATCTGATTGTTGGCATCCACAACCTGCGACGGCTCGATAAACAGTGTCGCTCCCGACGAGGAAACATCATGCACCATGCCCGGCATGTCGCCGCGATGCTCACTTTTGACCGGAATAACAAAACGGCCATCACGCTGTGTGATCAGGCTTTCCTGGAGGTATTTGGAATACGCCGGCGACGAAACGATGTGGTTCAATGTTTCGCGTACCCGTGTGTTCTGCTGCCGCATGCGGCGTCGGATGTCTGACAGCTCTGCGGAAGCAGCATCGGCTACTTCTTCTTCACTCACAATCGCGCGGTTAATCTTCTGTTCCAGATAGCGATTAGTCTGGATGCGACGAAAATCCTCGTCCAACGAAGTGGGCTCCCCCTTCTCCGCCTGCTCTTCTCCATACTTACTGACCTGTGTCGCTGCATGCAGCAAAGACGCAATGTCCAGCAGCTCGCGTTTGCTCAGTACACCGCCTCGATCTGCCCTCGCCAGCGATGCCGTTACCTCTCGGATTCCTCCGAATGCCGGCGTTCCACTCGTCGTCATCATTGTTTTGGCATCTTCCGTCTGACGCAGAAGCAACCGTACTTCCTCTATATCATGCATTGGACGCAGATCACGTGCCGCAGTCTTCGCCTTACGGCTGACACAGCATTCGCTCAGTTCCTTTAATATCGTATAATATTCCAGTGTTTTTAAACTTTTTTCCGATAATTTACTCATTTTCTTTGTCGTTTCATCTCCTTCTATCCCCTCGGGAACAGGGAATGATAAAAATCCAGCGTGGAACAGCGCTCATCCAGATGATAGATAACATACTGCTCACATAATTGCCCCAATTGAACCGCTGTTTCGTGGTTCAACTGAAACGCAAACAATTTTTTTCCGTCGCAAAATAAAATATGGTGCATTGCAGCCAACAGACCACTGCTCATCGCAATATATGTTCCGCCAATTCGTTTGCGGCAATCTGCACAGATCAGCCGTCCCTCTTCCAGTAAAAATGAAACACCCTCCGGAAATTCTGTTGTTCCACAGGCACCACACTGTAGCAAATCAGGAGTAAAGCCCATCATTGACGCCAAGCGGAGTTCAAAAGCAGGTTTCACGATCTGTACCGGGCGATTTTGTCTCTCCAATGCGTACAATGCGCGGAGAAACATCGGGAGTAATTCCGCAGAAATTCCGTCTTCTTCCGCTGCGATACCTGACAGCTCCGCCAGATAGCAGCACAGCGCATACGATTCAATATGATCCGTAATCGTCCAAAACGGCATTTCCACGGATGCATCATTTAACGTATACCGGCGTCCGGAACGGTACAGAGTCAGTTCACTGTAACAAAACAGGCGAACTGCTGTTGCCACTGAACCTCGCTTGCGGCGGATTCCTCGACACAACACCTCAATTTTTCCAAGCTCTGCGGTCAACACCGTGATATAACGATCCGCTTCTCCAAAATCGGTCTCCCGAATAATCAGACCTTTTGTGATAACATGCTCCATACCGGATTATTCATCCTCATACCCAAAATTGCGCATCTGATATTGATTGTTGCGCCAGTCCTCTTTTACTTTGACCCACAATTCCAAAAACACCTTGGTATCCAACAGATCTTGAATGTCCATACGAGCCTGTTCTCCAATTTTCTTCAGCATGGATCCACTCTTTCCAATGATAATACCCTTATGGCTTTTCTTTTCACAATAGATTGTGGCACTGATCTCTACCAGGCCGTCCTCCCGCTCCTTCATACGTTCGATCGCCACGGCCGTACCATGCGGGACCTCTTTCTCCAGCAAAAGCAACATTTTCTCACGGATGATCTCAGCAGCCAGCTGACGCTCCGGTTGATCGCACAGCATATCATCCGGAAACAGCTGAGGGCCTTCTATTGCAAACCGTTCCAACTCATCCAATAAAATCTGCGTGTTTTCGCCCGTTTTCGCCGAAATTGGGACCACAGCATCAAAATCGTGGCGCTGCGAATAGGCCGCAATGACTGCCAGCAGCTTGTCCTTTTCCACCGTGTCAATTTTATTGATAATCAGCACAGAGGGCATATGGAACTCTTTGATTCGTCCGATCAGCTCCTCTTCCGCCGGTCCAATCGTCGGAATTGGCTCTACCACCAGCGCAGCAATGTCCACATCCGAAACTGTGTCCCGAACGATCTTTACCATATAATCACCCAGGCGGGAACGCGGTTTGTGCAGCCCCGGCGTGTCCTGAAAAATAAACTGGCAGTTTTCGCGCGTTAATACACCGG
>CAYLXH010000152.1:0-3640 GCA_964387535.1 uncultured Butyricicoccus sp.
GGGCGTTGGATATGCGAATGAGATCCTCTACCAGGGAATTGAGGCTGGATACGCTGGAAGGTATACGCCGCGTCAAGATAGTAGACCTATACTATGTCGAGGTCATTGATCACACGCTATATTACTATACGTCGAACAAAGTCTTTCAAGCGCACGGCCCCATCGCCCGAGCGGAGAAGCTTCTGGCCCCCTATGGTTTTGCCCGCTGCAGCAACAGCTTTTTGGTAAATCTGCGCCATGTGATCTCTGTAGCCAACGGAAGGGTGATTGTAAACGACAAGAGCATATCAGTTGGCCGCACCTGGAAAAAGGAATTTCTTCAGAAACTGACGGATTTTCTGGGGGAGTACAATCTATGAACGTTTTGCAGATGGTTATCCGTATTCTGTGCGATTTCCCCATACAACTGATCCTTGCGGCGAATATGTTTGCCTGGGCGTCTCCTAGGCGGTCTCACTTCTGGCTACGACAGGTTCTTATTTTTACGCCGATGCCGATTGTATATGACATCTGTCGGCAGACGTTTGGACAGAACATATTAGAGAACATAGTGCTGGACAGGAGCCTCATGCTGATTCCCGTGATGTATCTCTGCGCCGGAATCTTCTTCTGCTACCGGTGTTCGGCGGCGGACGCAGTCTTTTTTACCGCCAGTGCTCACCCTGCCCAGAATATACTTTACAGCCTTTTCCATATTGCGGAGCAGAGATGGGACATTCCCCAATGGAGTCCTCTGGCGCTACTGGTTTCCCTGACCATGATGGTACTCACCTATGGGGTGGTCTATCACTGGTTCGCCCGTCGGCTGCAGGATGTGGAAGGATACCAGCTTATGCAAAAGCGTTTACTTGTTAATTCGGCTATTGTGATGCTCTATGTAGTCTATCTGTATGGAATAGTTGTAGATGACACGCCCATGATCCTCATAACCTTTGTGATTGGAGATGTTCTTGCCCTTATCATGCAGTTTGGCCTGTTTTCAGAGTCTGCCCTGGAGCAAAGGTACACTATCGTAGAGCAGCTTCTCTACAGCGAACAGAAAAAACAGCGGCAAATCAGTGAGACAACCGAGATAATCAACCGCAAATGCCACGATCTGAAATATCAGCTTGCTCAGATCAAAAGAATGAAGGACGGCCCCGAGCGCAGCCGGTACTTTCAGGAAGTGGAAGACGCCGTTATGATTTATGAAAGTGCGGTAAAAACGGGCAACGAGACTCTGGATCTGTTGCTGATGGACAAACTGCTCTACTGCGAAAAGCACCAAATTAAGCTCACCTGTGTGGCTGATGGGAGGCTGATCGAGTGGATGGATACGATGGACATCTGCTCCCTCTTCGGAAATGCCTTGGACAACGCCATCGAGAGCGTTAGCCAGGAACCGGAAGAGAGCAACCGCCTCATCAGTTTTCGGATCAGCCGCAGCGGATTGATGGTTAGCATACACTTTGAAAACTATGTGGGGCACGAGGTCAAACTGCAAAATGGACTGCCTGTTACCACAAAGCAAGATAAACAGTACCATGGCTTCGGTGTACTCAGCATCAGGCGCATTGTAGAAAAGTACGGAGGAACGATCAGTATTCAGGCAGAGAACCATATGTTCCGATTGAATGTTCTGCTTCCCCTGCCATCGGATGCGGAATAGTTGGATGGGTACACAGACACGCTTGACAATAGTGCTGTCTGTGTGTTTTTTCTATTTTATGGAAGAACCTCTGATTCCGACCTCTATTAAACTGCACTTTACAAATTGGATGTGTAAAGTGCGGCTGTTTTTGTGTAATCTGCGGAGAAAATAAAAAATGTACGGAATTTGTGGTAATATATTGGGCAGAATGGAGAGGGCGCAGAGAAGGGGGGTTCACAGGGCTGCCGCACCTGCTCAACACGAATCGGACGATTAGAGGAGGTAAACAATGAACGGAACCGTAAAAGAGGGACTGCTGAGAGGTCTGAGCGCTATCCTGGCGTCCCTGTTCACCCTGATGCTGTGTCTGACCGCCACTGCGGAACAGAATGAGGGCAGCATCAACCGTGAGCTAAACACCACAAGCTACGTTTTGCAGAACAACGGCGATGGTAACGCCGACACCGCTTACTTCAAATCCGAGTTCACATCCATCGCCGACTTGGAAACGGCAAAGCATGAACTGGCTGTCTCCATCGCTGCTGAGGGCTGCGTACTGCTGAAAAATAACAACAACGCTCTGCCCCTGACTGTGGACAGCGAAAAAGTTACGGTCTGGGGTCTGAACAGCTTGTTCCCCACCCTTGGCGGCCTGGTTGGATCTTCAGTTGATGCCACAGCGGAAAGTGGACAATATGTGACAGGTTTCATGGATGCTCTGGTCATGAAAAATGTGGATTTGAATAACACGATGACGGAATTTTACGGTCAGGACCAGTTTTTTGAGAAGGTGCGCAAATCCTTCTTCTTCGGCGCTGAAATCCCTGGCCACAGCTTGGCGGCAAATTTTTCGGCGACATATACGCCCGGTGATGCCTTTATGATCGGGGAGCTGACCGCCAGCGACTACACCGCCGATGTACTTGCCAGTGCGGACGGTACCACGGCCCTAGTCTTTCTCACACGTGACAGCACAGAGGCTACGGATTATGACCCCAACATGACCGATCCCTCTGGCGATACCTACACCACCCCTCTGGCGCTTTCCGCAAATGAACGCCAGTTGATTGAACTGGCCAAGGAGCACAGCAACGGCAAGGTCATCGTCATTCTGAATACAGATGCCACCATGGAGGTGGAGGAGCTGAAGCAGGATCAGGATATTGAAGCTATTCTCTGGACTGGCCTGCCCGGTATGTACGGTTTTGAGGGCGTGGCCGATGTGCTGGTGGGCAATCAAAGCCCTTCCGGGCGTATGGTAGACACCTATGCGGTAAACTCCCAGTCTGCTCCTGCCATGGTGAATTTCGGTATTTATACCTATGAAAACTATTCTCAGACCGCAGACAGTCCTTTGACGGATACCAACAAAGGTGACTGGTATTTGGTGGAGAATGAGGGTATCTACCTCGGTTACAAATACTATGAGACTCGCTACGAAGACTCTATTTTGGGTCAGGGGCAAGCGGATTCCTCTGCGGGTTGCTCCACGGGTTCCAGCTGGAGCTACGACAAGGAAGTTTCCTACCCCTTCGGCTATGGTATGAGTTACACCACATTCACGCAAGAGCTTCAGGGCGTGGACGTCCAGATCGGCGGCACCTCCACGGCCAAGGTCAAGGTAACCAACACCGGCAGCGTAGCCGGGAAGGAAGTGGTGCAGCTCTATGTTCAGGTTCCCTACACAGCGGGCGGCCTGGAGAAGTCTGCCATCCAGCTGATGAGTTTTGCCAAAACGGAAGAGCTTCAACCGGGACAGTCTGTGGAAATTGCCATTGAATTTGATGCCCAGTATATGGCCAGCTACGATGAAACTCTCATAAAGGCCGATGGAACTGCCGGCGCTTGGGTGCTGGACGAGGGCGAATATCTCTTTGTCGTAGGCAATGGAGCCCATAACGCCTTAAATAATGTGCTGGCTTACAAGCTTGGCTCCGCAGACAGACTGATCTCTATTAATGATGATGAAATAATTAACCCGGAAAATGTAGTAGCCGTTTCGGTGGCCAA
>CAYLXH010000153.1:0-3623 GCA_964387535.1 uncultured Butyricicoccus sp.
GAACATCTGGATGCTCTTCCAATGTATGAACGGCTGGAAGCGCTGATTTTTGAACAGATTCCGGATGTAAAGATCAAAGTATCCAAGACGCAGATCAGTTTTTCCAATAAACGAGGATTTGCATTTGTGTCATTTCTTCCGATCTGCAAAGCCAGGGAGCGTCAGAAAACCTATCTCACAGTTACATTTGGCCTGAGTTACCAGAAAGATTCTCCGCGGATTGACGCTGCAACCGAGCCATATCCCAACCGTTGGACGCATCATGTCATGATATTTGATCCGGAGGATATTGACGAAGAACTAATGAGTTGGATTAGAGAAGCGGCGATGTTCTCGGCTGCCAAGAGGTGACGACGGATGATGGATGAAAAAGAGTTACTTTGTTCCAAGCAGCACAAACAGGCTCATGCGTTGTGTCTGAAGCTGGAGCGGCAGAGTGAGGAGACAAATGCATTATATGAAGCATTTCCGTTATTTCTGGAGATGCTGGATTCCCCAATATCCTATGTTCGCGTTCGAGGATTTCGCTTGATTTGCGCTCAGGCTCAGTGGGATGTTGAAGGACTGATTGAGAAGAATTTGGACAAGATTCTCCGTGAATTAGAGGATGAAAAGCCGACTTCGGTGCGGCAATGCTTGTCGCAGCTTCCCAAAATGATTCAATATAAACCCGAACTGAACGACCAAATTTGGATAAGGCTAAAACAACTTGATGTCGCGAGGTATCAGGACAGCATGCGTCCGCTGATTATCAAAGATGTGGAACGTATACTGAACGAAATGGAGAATGAGCGATGAATCATGAAAAAATTTTTGCCATGCAATTTTCCAAGGTTTACTCTCTTCCGATTCATAAGGCAGAAAAGAAAGGGAGAACGAAGGCGGAAGTGTATGAAGTTACAACCTGGCTTACCGGTTATACGGCAGATGATCTTGACGGTTTTCTGGAACAGTCGATTGCTTACGGGGAGTTTTTTGAACGGGCACTACAGCCCAATGAAAACCGCTGTCTGATCAAAGGCTCGGTTTGTGGTGTCAGAGTGGAGACCATTGAGGACCCGCTGCTGCGCGAGATTCGTTATCTTGATAAGCTGGTAGATGAATTGGCTAAAGGGAAGACGATGGATAAGATTCTAAGAAAATAAAAGAGTTATCATAAATCGTAGATTAAAAAGGAATCAGGGAGTGAATCTGATGCGTGTTCTGTGTTTAGGGGATTCTAACACCTATGGATATGACCCGCGCTGCTATTTCGGAGGGCGTTACTCTGCGCAATCTCGTTGGGTGGATTTGTTGGCGCAGAAAACAGGATGGGAGATTATAAACGCCGGAGAAAATGGGCGGGAAATTCCAAAGAGACCGATTACGCTACCTAAGGGGTTGGACCTACTGATTGTCATGCTGGGGACCAATGATTTACTGCAGGGAACTCCCGTTGACGAGACTACCGTTCGCATGCAGGACTTTCTCGAACGGCTGACGATCCATAGGGATAAGATTGTACTGATTGCGCCGCCTGTTATGAAACTGGGAGCATGGGTAACGCAAGATCAGCTAATTGAGGCTTCTCAGAAGCTGGCGGTGAGCTATCGAACGCTGGCACAACGAATGGGTCTTTGCTTCGTTGATGCTTCCATGTGGGATATTGCACTGACGTTTGATGGTGTTCATTTCTCTGAAGAAGGACACAAGGTGTTTGCGGCAGAGTTGGCAAAAGAGATGTGTGTAAAATATTTTTTATGATGTGTGCAGTGATGCGCGCAGTATTTTAAAAAAGAAAATCTTTATTCGAACGCTCCAATGCTGTTAGGGAAAACGTTTGGATAAGGATTCTTTTTGCGCTATACGTTGTTTTTTTATATCATTTGTGCGGCTGGGACTGGGGTTTCCTTTGTTGTGTTCCGGTTGGACTTTTACAGCCGTCAGCTCACAATCCTTAAAACCTTAAAAATTGACACATTCGTCTTAAGTCTTTTCCTATCTTTTGCATGAGGAATACAATATAATAAAGAAAAAGGGGGAAAGTCTATGCTGCGAATGGAAATCGCGCTGTTTCTGGTGTTGGCTTTTGTTGCATATATCTATTTTTCTGCTGAAAAGGAGTATACGCCATTACATAAGACGTTTTCGATTCTTATGATCACTGTTCTGATACATCTGTTTTTCGACGGAGTCACCATCTATACGGTAAATCATATAGATACCGTCCCAAGGCTACTCAATGACATTGTACATCGGTTCTTTGTTGGATCTATGGTGCTGGTCATCTATCTATTTTATCAATACATTGCCATTTTGGTGGAGGAAGAAACCGGAAAGCCTCGGCGGCTGGATCTGGCGGCCAAAATCTTTTTGGCTGTTGCCGAGCTTGGAAGTTTTGTTCTTCCCATTTATTACACAGTAACACCAACTGGAAATTATTCCGATGGACCTTTTGCTATGATTTGCTATGCCGGTGTTGCGTTCTATCTTCTCCTGTGTGCTGGATTGATGCTTGCAAACTGGAAACAGATAGACAAGAAGAAGAAGTTTGCCATCGGCGCAGCACTTCTCATTGAGTTTACGATCTGTGCTTTACAGGGAATGTACCATACATGGCTGATCAGCGGTATGGGAATCACCTTGATGACGCTTTCTTTCTATCTGACACTGGAAAACCCGGATATTTTGCGGGCGGAGCTGACAGAGCAAAAAATGTCCATGCTGTATTTAAAGAGTCAGGTCAATCCTCATTTCCTCTATAACACTCTGGATGCCATCCGTATCCAGGCACAGCTCAACGGGGACAAAAAGGTGGCCGACCTTCTCATGCGATTGGTGGATTTTTTCCGGCTGAGTGTAAAGATCGACCGTCCTATGGTTTCTCTGGACGATGAGATGGAGTTACTGGAAGCGTACATGGAACTGATGTGCTATCGTTACCCGGAATTACAGTGTGAGTATGATATTGACCCGGACTTGGGGGGTGCCCAGGTACCCAATTTCATCTTGCAGCCCATTGTGGAAAATAGTCTGCTCCATGGACTGAAAAACAAGGGCTATCGTGGAAAAGTGGCTATTTCTGCCCAGAAGATAAAGGATGAGAAGATGGAAATTTGTGTCTGCGATACGGGTAGTGGTTTTGCCGAGGGTAAGAGAGCAGCCATCGACAAAATGCTGCGGGAGTACGCAAAAAAGGCGCCGAAACTTACGGGCAACAGCATTGGTATTTTGAATGTACAGAAGCGGATAAAACTGCTGTGCGGCAGGGAGTTTGGTTTGCAGTATACGGAAAATGAGGAGGGTGGTGTGACGGCCCATATCCTGCTGCCGTTGGAGGAGGAAGCGAGATGAAGAAGTTGCGTATACTGTTGGTGGATGACGAGATTATGATCCGTGAAGGCTTCAAAAGACTGTTTGATTGGGAATCACACGACTGTGAAATCGTGGGGGAAGCCGCAGATGGCATAGAGGCATTGGCGAAGATGGATGAGCTGAATCCGGATATTGCAATTATGGACATTAACATTCCGATTATGAATGGGCTAAAGGTGATCCAGCTCAGCCGAATCAAACACCCGGATACCGCTTTTGTCATTGTATCAGGGTATGATGACTTTTCCTATTGCCGGGAAGCTCTGCGG
>CAYLXH010000154.1:0-3605 GCA_964387535.1 uncultured Butyricicoccus sp.
CTCGCCGGAGGGCCGGCTGATTTGCAACTGTTTTGGCAATCCGGGAATGGCGAAAGGAGGAAGCGGTGATGTCCTGAGCGGCATTATTCTGTCCTTGCTCGGACAGGGAATTGCTCCGTGGGAAGCGGCGGCGTGTGGCGCATATATTCACAGTCGGGCTGGTGACCTTTGCGCGAATGCCTTGGGAGAATACAGCATGACGCCGACTGACATGTTGAATTATATACCGGAGGTGCTCAAACCGCTGAACTCCAGGGAGTGGTAATGTTTGGTTTGGAAACACTTGTATTGGCTGACTGCTGTACCGCTGCTGGTTGGCTGTTCAGCTGTAAAGAATCCGGAAGCTCTGGCGGATTCGATTCGGGAGGGATATGCCGCAGCAAATGAGATTCATGCGGAGGCAGTGATCCGCGCAAGCACTGGCGAAAACATTCAGGAATACCGCGTGCAGGTTCAGTATGAAAATACAGAGCAACCTCGTGCAGAGGTTACAGTAAAAGAACCGCAGAGTATTGCTGGGATCACCGCAGTCTACGATGCAGAGGCTAACAGCCTGATGTATGACGACATGATACTTCAGACTGTGCTTCCGGAGCAAAGCGGACTGACCCCGGTAGATGTGGTTCCTGCCACACTGCATTGTGTCATGATGGAGGAGCCGGCAATGATCTGGCAGGAAGGCGACTGTTTGATGCTGCAGTATGAGGAAGAAGAGGATGCCGGAACGGTGATGAGGGAGCTGGCGCTGCAGGCGCAGGATGGTTCTCTGCAGTCCGTAGAGATTTTCCTCAATGGCACACAGCGTCTGAGCTGTTCGTTTGACAGCTGTACAATTTATCAATAAGAAAGAAGTAGAATTCATGAATATCCAAAACAAGAATCGCACATGGGCGGAAATTAATCTGGCCAATTTAAAACAAAATTATCGCAACATCTGTGACCGTGTGCATCAAATTTCACCGGAGACCAAGGTACTCAGCGTTGTCAAAGCGGATGCATATGGTCATGGTGCGGTACAGACGGCCAAAACGTTGTCGGCAATGGGAACAGACTATTTTGCCGTCGCGACAGCACCAGAGGCAGCAGAACTGAGGGAAGCGGGGATTCGCGAACCGATTTTAATTCTTGGTTATGTCGGCGCAGAGGATGTACCCTATTTAATTGAGTATCATATTGCTGCTGCTCTGTGTGATGAACAGACCGCGCGGATGTTTTCGGAAGCGGCGCAGAAGGTCGGAAAACCGATTCATGTACATATTGCATTGAACACAGGAATGACCCGCATTGGGTTTGAAGCAGACGCGGAAGAGGCTGCGATTGAGCGAATTGTGCAGGCAGTCTCTCTGCCGGGGATTGAAGCAGAGGGAATTTTCACTCATTTTGCCGTGGCGGATACTGCGGATGGGCACATTTACACTGAGGAACAGTTCACCCGTTTTTGTACGGTGGTGGAGGCGCTGCAGGCGCGGGGAATTTCACTGACCTACCGTCATTGCGCCAACAGCGGTGCTATTTTACAGTATCCGAACACCGTGGCGATGACACTTCCGAATGGACAGCCTGTCTTTACGATGGTCCGTGCTGGAATTATCCTGTATGGCTATTATCCGGATGAGGGAACGGAAAAAACGGTGGAGCTTCGTCCGGTGATGACTGTAAAAGCCCGGGTTGCTCAGATACGCGATGTGGACAGCGGTGTTTCTGTCAGCTATGGACGAACGTATATTACGACAAAACCGACGCGACTTGCAGTCATTACGATGGGATACGCGGATGGATACCATCGGGCTGGAAGCGGACGGGCGCAGGTGATGATTCAGGGAAGGGTTGTCCCAGTCGTTGGCCGCATCTGCATGGATATGTGCGTGGCCGATGTGTCTGGAATGACGGTTGTGCCGGGAGACATTGTCACAGTATTCGGAGAAGAAGGAGTCACAGGAGATACGGTTGCCGCTGCCGCCGGCACAATTTCGTATGAAGTACTGTGCGCGATCAGTTCCCGCATTCCACGTTTTTACACCGAGTGAATCGCGCAAAGCGCCTCGTGCATACAATAGAGAAAAATATTCATTATTACAATGATTAAACAGCCAGTCTGGTGGGGAAAGTAAAAACAACGGAAGAAAAATCTGTGAAGCAGTTGCTGCACAGAATATCGTACCCTATGAATTTTTCCATCGGAGAGTGATGAATTTGGACCATCAGGTAAAACGTGGTGATATTTATTATGCGGATCTGTCACCGGTTGTTGGCAGTGAACAGGGCGGAATGCGTCCGGTTCTGATTGTACAAAATAATGTGGGCAATAAGTATAGTCCGACTGTAATTGCCGCTGCAATTACATCACAGATCAATAAAGCCAAAATGCCGACACATATTGTATTGGGCGCACGGAGCTTTGGATTGACTCGCGACTCTGTGATTCTAACAGAGCAGATTCGGACGCTGGATAAGCGACGTCTGAGGGAAAAAATGGGAACACTGGATGAGGCCCATATGGAAGAGGTTGACCGTGCACTGGCAGTCAGCTTTGGGCTGCCGGAATCAGAAGGTTAATGAAAGCAAGCTCCCCTGCATATGCTGATGCAGGGGAGCTTTTGCGTCAGGAGGACAGATATGCGTGTTACAGCAGCGGATGGCCACAAATGGGGAAACATACAGACAGCACGGGAAGAACAGACTGTGATGTTTTCTGCGGAAGGAGAACTTCGCGATACTGTCTGGCGAATTTGGGGCATTTCCGAGGGGAAACAGCCGCTACTGATTGGTGTTCCGGAGCCACAGGGAGAGCGGATGATTCTGAAGCGTTCTCTGTCACAGTGTTATCTGGAGCGATGTGGCTATTGGCCAAATCTTCCGGAGCGATATGTGATTGGGGAGTCGCCTGAGATCGCATTTGCGGATTTCAGCAGAAAAAAAGAGGATGGCAGTCCGGAGCTATGGGAACGAACATACGAAGGGTATCGGATTTTACAGTGCTTCTTTGTCGCCAATCGACCGTTTCCGTTGGCGTATGTATTCTCGTTTTGCCGGATTCACGGCCAAATTGCCGAAGTATGGATTGATACAAAAACCGGGCGGCCCGTATGGGACCACCCGGATGATAAGACATAGTGGATTAGGATACAATCAGTTTGGCTTCCATATAATATCGTTTTTCATGAGCTTCGCCCATAGAAAATGTTTTGCGGGGAAGTACGCCATCAATGATAACGCCGCGAAACAGCTCATTCTTCTGAATATCCGGAAGGAAGAAGCCCATGTTGCCTGATTGGGTTCCGAGCTTTGTGACAACGTCTTCTCCGTGAATGTAATCCAGTTTGGCCGTGTCGTGACGGGAGAGATATTCATCGAGAAAGGCCTGAAGGGTTCCCAGGGCAATTCCCCATTTCGGATTGCGAATTACCAACACACCGCTTTGCTCAGCGGAGCAGAACGGAATTGCATGGGCATCTTCGGGAATCGTATCATCACTGGAGAGGATGTCGCAGTGGCTGCCGTGTTCCTCGTAGAATGCCTGTGCTTCCGTCAGAATATCTGAGGGAGAAACGTGAAATGCCACTCGGTGAATGGGCTCAATGATGAGACTTTCATCATGAATATTG
>CAYLXH010000155.1:0-3546 GCA_964387535.1 uncultured Butyricicoccus sp.
CACTGCCGCATCAATCAGTTGTGCAAATCGGACCGCAAAAATTATTTCTATCCCGATTTGCCGAAGGCGTACCAGATTTCGCAGTTTGATGTTCCGATCTGTGAGGACGGATATGTTGATTTTCTCGTGGATGGGCAACCCAAGCGTGTTCGCTTTGAACGCATTCATTTCGAAGAGGATGCGGGCAAGCTCTTGCATGATGAAGGAGAGGGGACTGTTGTTGATTTTAATCGGTGCGGTGTTCCGTTGATTGAAATGGTAACACGACCGGACATTCATTCCTCGGCAGAAGCAAAAGAATTTTTGGAGACGGTAAAAACAACACTGTCTTATCTGCAGATCAGCGATTGCCGGATGGAAGAGGGCTCGATCCGCTGCGACGTCAATGTTTCTGTTCGTCCGGAAGGCACGGAACAGTTGGGAACGCGCGTTGAGATGAAAAATATCAACTCATTTTCTGCGGCAGTCCGTGCAATTGACTATGAGGTTGCCCGGCAAATTGAGGTGTTAGAGGATGGAGGAACCATCGTACAGGAAACCCGTCGATGGGATGACTCCAAAGTCAAGAGTCTGGTTATGCGTTCCAAAGAAAATGCGCAGGATTACCGATATTTTCCGGACCCGGATTTAATTGCCGTGGAAATTGATGACGCATGGATGCAGCAGATTGCATCGGAAATTCCGGAACTGCCACAGTCGCGCTACGCACGCTATGTCGAGGAGCTTGGTCTGACGCCGAAAGAAGCGCGTCAATTGTCTGATTCCTTTGAAAAAGCATGTTTGGTGGACGATGGAGCAGCTATGGGACGTGTTTCCGCTCGTGCACTGGCAAACTGGGTGCTATCGGATATCTCCAAGTATCTCAATGATAAGCAGATGGAGCTGAAAGATACCAAGATGACTGCTGAAAAACTGGTTACTATGGTCGAATTGATTGACAAGAATGTGATTTCTGGTAATGCGGGCAAAAAGGTTCTCATCCAACTGTTTGAGACAGACGAATCGGTCGATGCCATTGTAGACGATCTCGGTCTGAAGCAGGTATCCGATGCAGGCGCCATTGAGAAATTGGTCGATGAGGTATTGGCCGACAATCCGAAATCCGTTGCCGATTACCAGAACGGAAAGAAAAATGTGGTTGGATTTCTGGTTGGGCAGTGCATGAAAGCATCCAAGGGGAAAGGCAATCCAAAAATGATTAACCAAATGTTGAACCAGAAGCTGTCACAGCGGTAAACCGGTGTCTGCTCTGGCAGTAGAAGGATTGGGAAGCTCTTCGCGAAAACTTCGTGGGAGCTTCCCGTTGTTTTTGAGAAAAATGAATAGAATGAATGGTTTACTTTCGCATGATACTGTGGTAAACTATAAGAGCCAGAATGGCAAGTAAAAGAAATGGGGTGGCTGCAATGAATATACAACGGGACCAGATGTCAATGGATGCATTGTTTCGGGCGATTTTGTCTCTTAAGAATGAAGATGAGTGCAGCCGATTCCTGGAGGATCTCTGTACAATCAGCGAGCTGCAGGCGATGAAGCAGCGTTTTGAAGTGGCTCTGATGCTGGATGAAGGACGTATTTATAGTGAGATCGCAAAGGAAACGGGCGCATCGACTGCGACAATTAGCCGTGTAAACAAGTGTCTGAAGTATGGTGCGGATGGCTATCGTACAGCGCTGGATCGTATGAAAGAGGAGCAGGCAGAATGAGTGGCTTTTCGGAGTATGCCTTGCTGTCGGAATATTATGACCGCTTTACCGATGACGTACCTTATGAACGGTGGGCGGATTTTTTTGAGCACATTTTTCAGCAAAAAAAACAAAAGCCGGAGATTGTACTGGATTTGGCCTGCGGCACTGGTTCGCTAACACGGATTTTGGCTCGGCGAGGTTATGAGATGATTGCGGCGGATCAGTCTGCTGATATGCTGATGGTAGCTATGGATCGATGCGCGGATGAGCCATTGGAGAAGCGTCCGGTCTTTTTGCATCAATCTATGGACGAACTGGATTTATACGGTACGATTGATGCGTGTGTGTGCTGTCTGGATTCCATCAATTATGTGACGGATCCGGAAGTGTTGCGCGAAGCGTTTCGGCGCATCCAGTTGTTTTTGATGCCAGATGCATTGTTTATTTTTGATGTGAATACGCGCTATAAGCTAGAGCGTATCAATGGACAGAGCTTTGTGCGCGAAGATGATGATGTGTTTTGCGTCTGGCAGGCGCAGATTGATTCCGATGACTTGTGTCATTATGAGTTTGATATTTTTGAACTCAATGAACAGGGCGCTTGGAATCGATATCAAGAGCACCATGCAGAGCGGATTTATTCGATGGAGTTTTTGAAACAATTGTTGCAAGAAACCGGGTTCGTGGATATTGAGCTACGCGGAGAATTGTCGGATGATCCGCCGGGATCAACGGAAGATCGTGTCTTTTTTGTTGCACGAGCCAATCGGGAAGAAAAACGAGATGTGAGGAAATAATCTATGAAAGATAGACTGATTCGAGCGATCTGCCAAGACGCTGCAATAAAATGTACCGCTGTTTCTACGACTGCGTTGGTGGAGCGGTCAAGAAACATTCACAAGACACTGCCATTGGCGACGGCGGCGCTGGGCCGGACACTGACAGCGGCTTCCATGATGGGGCGGGAGCTCAAGGATCAGAATGGATCGGTTACGATCCAGATTAAGGGAAATGGACCGCTGGGCACCATTACTGCGGTTGCAGAGAATGACGGCAGTGTACGGGGATATTTACAGAATCCTGCCGCGGAACTTCCACTCAAGGCAGATGGACACTTGGATGTCGGACATGGAGTCGGGAACGGTTATCTCATGGTGATCAAGGACATTGGCATCGGAGAGCCGTTTTCCGGTACAACGGTGTTGCACAATGGAGAGATTGCAGAGGATATTACCAAATATTTTGCGGAGAGCGAACAGATTCCTTCTGCAGTTGCACTGGGTGTTTTGGTGGATACCGATCAGAGTGTTCGGCAGGCTGGCGGATATCTGGTTCAGCTGATGCCGGGTGCAACGGATGAGGAAATTACGCGGTTAGAGCAGAACATTGCTACTGCAGGAGCTGTGACCACGATGATGGAGGAAGGGCTTTCTCTGGAGGAAATTGTGCGCCGAGTGCTGGACGGTTTTACAGTGGAATTTTTGGAGTATGTCCCCGTGAGCTATCGCTGTGGATGCAATCAGGCCAAGGTGACCCGTGCTCTGATCAGTTTGGGAAAAGAGGAATTGACGAAGTTGCGGGATGAGGAAGAAAATGTCGAGATTACTTGCCAATTCTGCGATAAAGTCTATCGGCTGAGTCGTGAAGAAATTGATGATTTAATTGAGACAGCAACAAAACAATAGGCGCAAACGCATTGTTTTGGAATGGCTTCCTTGTGTTTCAAAAAAACAAAAAAAATTACAGAAATATGTTGACAAAAGACCGTTGGGTGGATATAATAATACATGTCGCTGGACGGTACGGAAGTTTAGCTCAGCTGGGAGAGCATCTGCCTTACAAGCAGAGGGTCACAGGT
>CAYLXH010000156.1:0-3521 GCA_964387535.1 uncultured Butyricicoccus sp.
CTCATAATACACTGCAATCCCTTGCGAATCCTCTCAGCTTCCGTAATCAACGAAACCACACCATGTCCCATAATGCTGGCATAAGAAAACGAATATGTACATGCAACGTCTTTGTCCGCTGCTGACATTTCATGATTGCAGTCCATTTCAAACGTAACCTTTGGATTCTTCTGAATCAGGTCAATTTTCTTTCCTTCTTTTGCACCATGGAAATACAATACCAGTTTCCCATCTTCTTCCTGGTATCCAAAGTTTAACGGAACGATGTATACACCTTCATCGTCACGCAGTCCAATGCGGCACACATCACATGCTTCCATGTACTCCAACATCTGATTGTAGTCTGTAATCTCCCATTCAGAGCGTCTCATTGATGCTCCTCCTCTGTCTATATAAATTCAAAACAATAACAAGTTATCAGAAAAAAGGCCGACACAAGTCGGTCTTTTTTCTTGTCAAAGAAATCTATCTACTTACTTTTCAGCAGCTGCTTCTTCTACCAAACGCTTGGTATCTTCTGCAATTACCAGCTCTTCGTTTGTCGGGATGACCAGAACTCGAACACGAGCATAGTCAACAGAAATGTCCATCTGGCGACCACGATACTTATTCTTCTCCGGGTCAATCTTAATTCCGAGATATTCCATATGCTCACATACATCCCAACGTACCGAGCGATCATTCTCACCAACACCAGCGGTGAATACGATGGCATCAACGCCGCCCATCTCTGCTACATAGGAGCCGATGATCTTCTTAACCGAAAGGTTAAACATATCCTTAGCCAGCTTTGCACGCTCATTTCCTTCATCAATTGCGGCATCCAAATCACGGAAGTCAGAGGAAACACCGGAAATACCCAGCATACCGGATTTCTTATTCAGAATCTCAATAACCTCTTCGGCACTCTTGTTCTCGTGCTCACAGAGGAACGAAATGATAGCCGGATCCAAATTACCAGCACGGGTTCCCATCGGCAGACCATCCAGCGGAGTAAAGCCCATCGAGGTATCCATCGACTTGCCGCCCTTGATTGCGCTGATCGAAGAACCATTGCCCAGATGGCAGGTAATGATGCGGAGGTTCTCAACCGGAATGCCAAGCATCTCAGAAGCTTGCTTGGAAACATACTTATGAGATGTACCATGGAAGCCATAACGACGGATCTTATATTTTTCATAATACTCATATGGCAGAGCATACATGTAGTTTTCCTGCGACATGGACTGATGGAACGCCGTGTCAAATACAGCAACCTGCGGAATATCAGCACCCATTACGTCTTTGCACGCACCAATGCCAATCAGATTCGGTGTATTATGAAGCGGTGCCAGCGGAATGCAGGCCTCAATTGCCTTGATAACCTCATCGTTAATCAGGACAGAATCTGCAAAATACTCGCCGCCATGTACAACGCGATGACCAACCGCATCAATTTCACTCATAGAAGAAATAACACCCCACTCCTTATCAATAAGAATATTGATAACCGAGCGGATCGCATCAGCATGATCCTTCATCGGGATATTATCGCTAAACTTTTCTGTCTTATTTGGATTGGTGTGAGTCAGACGACCATCAATACCGATTCTCTCACACAGACCCTTTGCCAGAACCTCTTTTGTGTCCATGTTGAACAGCTGATACTTCAACGAAGAGCTGCCCGCGTTGATAACAAGAACATTCATTTCTCTCAAACTCCTTATTTTAAAAAACTATCGAATTGACATTGCAACCACTCCGAAATCAGAGTACAATGGTTTCGTATTTTTATTCTACACCAAAACAAATAAATTCTCAACCTTTTCCATTCTAAAATTTGGAGGAATCTATGACAGTTTGCGGTATTGTTGCGGAATACAACCCCTTTCACTCCGGTCATGCCAATCATTGCAAGCAAATTCGAACTCTGTTGCCAGACAGTGCAATCATCTCAATAATGAGTGGTAATTATGTACAGCGAGGTGATGTGGCAATCTGGGAAAAATATCGCCGCGCTTCCCTCGCCGTGTATTCCGGAGGTCCCGATTTGGTGTTGGAATTATCGCTCCCTGCAGCGCTCAGTTCTGCAGAACACTTTGCTGCCGCCGGTGTTCACCAATTACAGTCTACAGGACTGCTTACACACCTATCATTCGGCAGCGAGTGCGGAGACGTCAAACTTCTTTCCCAAGCCGCACAGATGGCAGATAGTGAAATATTTTGTGCGACGCGCCAAACATATCTCAACAACGGGATGGGATATGCCGTCGCCTCGCAAAGTGCCATGCAGCAGCTTTGCCCAGAATGTTCTCCGCTCTTTTCTTCTCCCAATGACACACTGGGTATCCAGTACATCCGTGCACTCAAGAATACTGACATCACGGTTCTCGCAATCCCACGCATCGGGGCCCAGCATGACGGAGCACCCGAACAGTCAGTTCCATCTGCATCCTGGCTCCGACAAACTATGCAATCCCGTCGCGATGTCAACGAATATTTTCTTCAAGATACCAGTACATGGCCTCGCCATTTTATCACAGAATACCAACGGGAAATCATGGCCTACCTTCGTCGGCTGCGTCCGGAGCATTGGGCTACTATTTCCGGCATATCGGAAGGATTGGAGTTTCGTCTTTCACGCGCAATTCATGACAGTGCATCCCTTTCTGAAGCAATCCGGAACGCTTCTTCCAAACGGTATCCCCTCAGTCGCATCCGCCGTTTGGTACTGTGCGCCTATTTGGGGGTTACCGATGAACTCACAGCGCTTCCTCCGCAATATCTTCGCGTTCTCGCATTCAATGACACCGGACGTACTATTCTGAAACGTATGAAAGAGCGCAGTGCTCTGCCCGTCATAACCAAACCACTTGCCGCAAAACCTTTTACCGGAGCGGCAAAAGCACTTTGGGAGCTGGATATGTTGGCAGATGACCTGTATCATCATTTTTCTCCATCCGGAAGCGGCTGGAGACAAACTGCAGCCTATTTATCAGGTACCTTTCATCCGTAATCGTCCACTTCAGGACGGATAGGACCTCCTTCTTAGTAAATTTTACTCTGTCTCTCCCGTTCTGGATATTGCATTTTGTTTTCAAATGTCGTATGATGAGTTTTAGGTGAACTACTGCCAAGGAGGAAACAACAATGGATTTAATCAAAGGTATTAAAACCCGCAGAAGTGTTCGTAAATTCCAGGACAAAGCAGTTCCGCATGACGTACTAGAACAAATCATCAACGTTGCCGCCTATGCTCCAACCTGGAAAAACACACAAATCAATCGATATATTGCCATCGAAGGCCGCGAAAAAATTGACTATATTGCCAAGGAATTCGCTTCCTTTAATATCAAAACGCTGAGCAATGCTCCGCTTCTTATTGCGCAGACCTTTGTGAAAAACCGTTCGGGTTTTGAGCGCGATGGTTCTTATACCACCGACCGCCGCGAAGGCTGGCAAATGTATGACTGCGGTATCGGTGCACAGACGCTGGCCCTTGCTGCACATGAGGCCGGTCTCGGTACTGTAATCATGGGCAT
>CAYLXH010000157.1:0-3476 GCA_964387535.1 uncultured Butyricicoccus sp.
GGCAAAGTAAGATTGACTGAATAACCGAACAGACCGTCAGGGGCTTCTGACGGTCTGTTTTTTTTGCAAACAGCCCGAAAACTGCATAGATTGACAAAAATAAGCGGAAAAATTTGTACATTGTTACCATACTGTTGCCAAACTGTCATGGGATATTCATTTCATTTTTGAAAAAACGTGATACAATAATAGTCAGAGTAATGCGCTGTTTGGGGAAACGGCGTTCCAACTGGGATAGAATATCGGAGGAACAACATTGGCAACGAAACGTGATTTTGGGTGTATGATTTTGAGCGGATATGGCTCGGGGGAACAGTCAGGAAGAATTTTGCAGAGACATCTTCAGACGAATGGAATTGATGCCGAACTGGTCACACCGTGTGGAGATGGAACAAAGCGGCTGTCTCGCCGGTTTTGGATTCATGCGGTGCGAATGAAATATTTGACGCTGCGCAAGCAGTATCGCCGCATTGCCGTCATTGGCATTTCCATCGGAGGAATGTTGCAGGTGTATCTGGCGGAGCTTCATCCGGCCGCGGCGGTGTTTATCAATTCTCCGACGTGTGACAGCTCGTTTCCGGAAATGCGGCGCCTGTTCCGGCGGGATCTGCAGCCGGAAATGGGTGGGTTGCTTTCGGCGTTTGGATATTATCAGTTCTACCGCTTTGTGCAGGACACGAAAAAACGCACCGTGTCGGTACTGGATTGCCCCACGCTGATTTTACAGACGCGGGATGACAGAGTCAGTGATCCGGACCACGCGGAAGCTCTGTTCAAACGGCTGCGCACGGGAGAAAAATATATTCGCTATTATGCGCGCGGCGGGCACAATGTACTGGACAGCCGGATGAATATGGCAGTGTGCAGTGATGTGTTCCAATTTTGTTCCTCCGTTCGGGGAGATGTGAGCGGAGAGACCATGGAGAGCCTGCTGCAACAGGAATATGAATGACAACAGCATCGTCTGCCGATCGGATGAACTCGGCTGACGATGCTGTTTGACAAGGAAGAGGAGTGCGTGGATGCACCGCATTCCGAGTAAAGCAATCGGGCAGAGGGGTTCCTCTGCCCGATTGCGTCATAGGTGAAGTTACAGACTGCCCTTGGTCGATAACACGTCAATAATTCGTGGATCGTTGGTTGTGGCGGCATCTAATGCTTTGGCAAACGCCTTGAACATGGCCTCCATAATGTGATGATTGTTGGAGCCATACAGTACCTTGATGTGAAGGTTCATTCCGGCGGCGTAGGAAACGGCATAGAAAAATTCTTTTGCCATCTCCGTATCCATGTCGCCGCAGCGGTCTGCGGTAAATTCTGCGTCAAAAACCAGGTACGGGCGGCCGGAGAGATCGACGGCACACAGTACCAGTGATTCGTCCATCGGGAGGATACAGGAGCCGTAGCGACGGATTCCTTTTTTGTCGCCGACCGCGGCTTTGATGGCACCGCCGAGCACAATTCCGGTGTCCTCAATTGTGTGGTGGGAGTCAACGTGCAGGTCGCCGTCTACCGTGACCGACAGGTCAAACAGTCCGTGGCGGGCGAAGCCGTCGAGCATATGATCGAAAAAGCCGATTCCGGTGTTGAGCTCCGCGTTTCCGGTGCCGTCAATATTGAGGCTTAGCGTGATTTTGGTTTCTTTGGTGTTGCGCTGTGCGCTGCTGCTTCTTGGCATGGCAGTTCTCCTTCCTGACAGGTTCCGTCAGTCCTTCAGACGGACGCGGACGGAATTGTGATGTGCCATCAGACCCTCGGTCTCGGCGAGCGTCATGCAGGTCTCGGCAAGGTTGTGGCAGCCCTGCTTGGAGATGTGCTGGGTAAATGAGGTTTTGAGGAACGTACCGACCCAGACGCCGTTGGAATACTTGGCGGTTGCCATGGTCGGCAGCGTGTGGTTGGTGCCCGAGCAGTAGTCACCAAAGGCAACCGGCGTGTATTCGCCGATGAACAAGGAGCCGTAATTGGTCAGGCGGGCCGCAACCGATTCCGCGTTGTGCGTATGCACCTCCAGATGCTCCGGGGCGATGTCGTTGGACAGGGCAATGGCTTCGTCCAGCGAGTCTGCGATCAAAATCATTCCGTTGTCGTTCCACGACTGCATGGCAGTCTCACCG
Source organism: uncultured Butyricicoccus sp. (assembly GCA_964387535.1). GTDB lineage: Bacteria > Bacillota > Clostridia > Oscillospirales > Butyricicoccaceae > Butyricicoccus_A. Next base: position 2,118 of record CAYLXH010000157.1, read on the forward strand.
GTGGGCAATGCTGCGGCCTGCTCCGCCATGCTGTCCAATACCTTGCGTGCGAAGTCGGCCGAGGTGGTGATCAGGGTGCTGCGTGCGTTCAGATCGTGTTCGCTCTGTGCCAACAGGTCGGCGGCGGTGAAGACCGGATTGGCGTAGCCATCGGCAAGAATCAGGACCTCGCTCGGTCCGGCCAAGCTGTCGATGCCAACAGAGCCCATGACCTGCCGTTTGGCCTCAACGACAAAGCGGTTGCCCGGTCCGGCGATCAGATCCACCTTGCGGACGGTTTCGGTGCCGAAGGCCATGGCGGCAATTGCCTGTGCGCCGCCGGTACAGTAGATCTCATCCACGCCGGCGATGTCCATGGCGACGAGCACAGCCGGGTGAATCGTGTCATAGCCTTTGGATACCGGGCTGCAGGCGACGACGGTGGACACTCCGGCAACTTTTGCCGGAATGGCGAGCATGAGTGCCGAGGACGGCAGCGGATAGCGTCCGGCGGGAACATAGGCGCCGACGGTCTCCACCGGAATCAGCCGGTGCCCCAGCGTGACACCGGGGACAGGGGTGGGAGTGGTCAGCGGACGCATGCATTCCAGCTGTTTTTCTGCAAAAAAGCGGATCTGCGCAGCCGCAGCCTGTATGGCCGCAACGGTTTCGTCCGGCACCTGAGTATAGGCCGCACGAATCTGTGCTTCGGTGATGCGGACGCAGTCCATCGTGACATGATCAAATTTCTGTGTGAGGGCGAGAAGCTCTGCGTCGCCGCCTGTGCGGACGTTGGAGATAATCTCCGCGACGAGGTCAGCGGTTTGCTGGTCGCGCTCGTAGGTTTTGCGCGGCGCATCCTTAAACAAATACATCGGAAGTCCTTCTTTCTATGAGTCTATCGAATCATCCGCACAGCGGGCAAAGAGCTGAAATGGTGCGGATTGGGTGCGAATAATAAAATCAAACCTATTATAATGCGCGCAGAGAATACTGTCAATTGCAAACCGGAACAGGATGTGGTATACTGTTACAAATGGGAAATTAATGAAAAGACCATAAAAAGAAAGGATGAAACAACGGTATGAAACAGACGAAAAGACGGTTGCTCAGTCTGGTGCTGGCAGCGATGATGGCAGTGTCTCTGCTGCCGCTGACGGCATTGGCGGCAGAGCCGGCGGACTTGACACTGGTGGAGACAACACCAACGGAATCGCTGTCCATAGACTCTGCAGAGCCGTCGGCGACAATGCTGGGAGAGGCGACCAAAACGACGGAGGCAGAACCGTCTGAGGGACTGCGCGTCTCGACCCAGTCGGGCAGCGAGTTTACGGTTGCGCTGACCGGCGGGTATTTTTATCAGGAAGCATATGAGGTGTT
>CAYLXH010000158.1:0-3351 GCA_964387535.1 uncultured Butyricicoccus sp.
GCAGGCTGCCGGATTCCAGCGCACTCTTTCTCCGCGTCATCTCCCGCGCTTTGCGCGCCGCTTCGCGCGCGCGTGACGCCGTCTGCGCCTTATCGATGATGGTCTTGGCGACTGATGGATTCTCCTCAAAGAAAATCGTCAGCTTTTCGGTCATCAGCGTCTCCACCAGTGTGCGCATATCCGAGTTGCCCAGCTTGGTCTTGGTCTGGCCCTCAAACTGCGCCTCGCGCAGCTTGACCGAAATAATCGCTGTCAGACCCTCGCGCACGTCGTCGCCGGAAAAGTTCTTATCGCTGTCCTTAAGGAAGCCGAACTTGCGGGCGTAATCGTTCATCACCTTGGTCAGTGCCGACTTGAAGCCGGTCTCATGCGTGCCGCCCTCCGTCGTGTTGATATTGTTGGCAAATGACATCAGGCTCTCGGTATATCCGTCGGTGTACTGCATCGCGACCTCTGCCATGGAATCGTCACGCGATCCCTCGACATAGATGACATTCGGATGCAGCGGGGTTTTGTTGCGGTTGAGATGCTCGACGAACTGGCGGATGCCGCCCTCGTAGTGCATCACATCTTCCTGGACATCCTCCGGATCGCGCTCATCGCGCAGCGTGATGCGGATGCCGCCGTTGAGAAACGCCTGTTCCCGCAGACGCTTTTCCAAAATTTCGTACTCGTACTCCAGCGTCTCAAAAATCTGCTCATCCGCGAGGAAACGAATGGTGGTTCCGGTCTCATGCCCCTCACACGGCGTCACAGTCATACCCTGCACGGTCACACCGCGCTCAAAGCGCATCGTGTTTTTGTTGGTGCCGTCGTATACCGTCGCTTCCAGCCACTGGGACAGCGCGTTGACGACCGACGAGCCGACGCCGTGCAGACCGCCGGAGACCTTATAGCCGTCGCCGCCGAATTTGCCGCCGGCGTGCAGCACAGTCAGAACAACCTCAAGCGTCGGAATACCCATCTGCGGATGAATGCCTACCGGGATACCTCGTCCGTTGTCGCGCACCTGAATCACATTGCCCGGTTCAATCGTCACCTCAATGTGGGTGCAGTAGCCGGCCAGGGCCTCGTCAATGGAGTTATCCACAATCTCGTATACCAGGTGATGCAGACCGCGCGAGGAAGTCGATCCGATGTACATACCCGGACGCTTGCGCACGGCCTCCAGCCCTTCCAGAACCTGAATCTGGCTCTCATCATAGGTTTCCTTTACCGTAAGGTCAAGGATTTCTTCTTTCAGAACTTCTTCGCTCATGGTAACCCTGTTCTTTCTCCGGCAGCATATCAATTCACTCCTGTTTTTTGCAGCCGGGTCAAAAACAGAAATAAAACAAGAAGAATCCCGCACAGCACGGGATTGATAGTGCGTACAACATACAGGCTGCGGCCAGCCCTCTCACTCTCCGAGCTCCAGTCCGCTGCGGCGAAGCAGCGTGGCGGTAGACAGCTGCGAGAGATACAGAATGGATTCTCCTCCCTCTACGCAGTGCACAAAGGACTTTGGAATATCGTCAAACAGCGCGATGACCCGTCCGGTGTCCTCATGCTCCTTAAACAGAGCGCGGGTGTGCCGGGAGGCAATCGCCGTATCCATATCATAAATGCCCACAATGCTGTTTGCCGGTACCACCTTATTCGGTCCAATAGAGAGATACATCGCTGCTCCTTTCCGGACGGCCGCGCCATCCCCTCACAGCACGGCAATTTCCCGATTGGAAACTCCTGCCTGTACTATATATATTATACCACTTTTTTGCCCTTTTTGCACGTATTTTTCACATTTTTTCTCAAATATTTTTCACTTTGCAGCTAGTTTTGTGTGGCAAATTGACGGTTTCTGTACGATATTTCCCTGCATTTTTGGATCCCTTTCTCTTGACGCACTTGTTTGCCATTTTTATGCAGTTTTCCGCGCCGGATCTCCTCTCTCTCCGCATCCGTCATCACGGAAATCAAAGGGAAAAAAGACAGCCGATCGGATGACCGGCTGCCGTCTTTATGGTTCGGAAATCTGCCGCACTGTTCCGCTGTCCACGTGAAACAGCCGTCCCCCGCGCACAGCCGCCAGTTTCTCCGGCTCACAGCAGGTGATCAGCACCTGTCCGTGCTCGATGCGGTTGAGCACGAAGTCCTGCCGTTTTGCGTCCAGTTCGCTCAGGACGTCATCCAGCAGCAGGACGGGATATTCCCCACTGTCCTCATAAAACATCTCTCTCTCCGCAAGCTTAAGCGAAAGCGCACCGGTTCGCGCCTGCCCCTGAGAGGCAAACTCACGCGCCGGCTGACCGCCGATGCACAGCTCCAGGTCATCCTTGTGCGGACCGGACAGGCAGGAGTGCGCCGCCAGTTCTGCGGTTCGATGTGTCTGTGCATGTTCCCAGAGCTGCTGCCCGATGTCCGACGCCGCGGCAAACGGATCCTCCACAGCGGATACCGTCCGGTAACGATACGTCAGCTGTTCTCCCTTCCCTGAAATCGAGGAGTGGATGTCCTGCGCCTTTTGCATCAGCGAGCGCAGATAATACGCCCGATAGCGGATGATGGAGCCGCCGATGTTGGCCATGCGGTAGGAAAACACATCCAGCGTATCCAACAGGGATGGATTTTCCTCATAATCCTTGAGGATCCGCGTTTTATTCTCGTGCAACCGGCGATATTCCGCCAGATAGCGCGCATAATTCGGCCGGAGCTGGCACAGCGCCGTGTCCAAAAAGCGCCGCCGTGCCGCCGCCCCCTCCCGGATCAGATACAGATCCTCCGGGCAGAACAGCACGGTGCGGATCAGGCCGCAGGCGTCCATATTGCGTTTTTGCTTGATGTCGTTGACAAAGATGCGCGGCCGTCCGCTGGACGGAATGGTCATTCGAATGGTCATCGGACGCTGTTCCGTCACGAACCGTGCCTCGGCCTCAGCCTGCTGACAGCCGAAACGGACGGCATCCTTCCGCTGCGCAGAACGAAACAGCCGTGTGGACGACAGCAGCGCGATGGCCTCCAGAATATTCGTCTTGCCCTGCGCATTTTCCCCGCAGAACACATTGACTCCGGGCGCCAGCGCCAACTCCGCCCGCGCATAATTGCGGAAATCATGCAGTGACAGCGTCTGAATCATGCTGTTTCTACCGTGTACGTCTGACCGTCAATGCCAACACGGTCTCCGCCGCGCAGCTTGCGGCCGCGTTGGAAGCACGGCTCGTCATTGACTATGACGTCCCCTTCCTCGATACGGATTTTGGCCTCTCCGCCGGTGGAGCACACACCGGCAAACTTTAAAAACGCATCCAGCTTGATAAATTCCGTGGTAATTGTAATCGTAGTCATAGATCCTGTTCCTTTGTATGCGATCCG
>CAYLXH010000159.1:0-3258 GCA_964387535.1 uncultured Butyricicoccus sp.
TTAAAGACCTGACTGATCTCCTTCTGCTTGCGCATACCAATCGCCACGATCAACGCATTGACCACACTCAACGGCGCAACCAGAGAATCCACGAACGAGGCCATATCACTTTTTGCAATCAACGTATAATCTGCGCTCTGACTCAGCGGCGAAAGTCCACTGTCAGTCAACGCTACCACCGTTGCTCCACTGTTATGAGAGTACTCCAACGCCTGTGAGGTTCGTTTGGAATAACGCGGGAAACTAACTCCCAGGACAACATCTCCTTCTCCCACACGCAGCAGCTGTTCAAAAATCTCACTCGTACTGTTCGTATGAACCAAGCGGACATTATCAAACATCAAATTAAAGTAAAATCCGATAAAATTTGACACAGCGGAGGAGGAACGTACTCCCAGAATATAGATTGTTTTCGCACGAAGGATTGCTTCTACCACATTGTTAAATATATCCTGATCCAGTTCATCAAGCGTCAAACGGATTTTTTCAATATCGGAATTCAGCACAGAACGAAGAACATCCCGATTTCCCATTCGGTCATTTGTCACTTCCATTCGCTGCACTGCCGTAAGCTTATTGCGAATCATTTCCTGCAGCGCTTTCTGCAACTGCGGATATCCCGAGTAGTCGAGCTCCGTTGCAAAACGGACAACGGTAGATTCACTAACGCCAACCGTTGCACCCAATTTGCTCGCTGTCATAAATGCAGCCTTGTCATAGTGCTCCATGATATAGCGTGCAATCAATCGTTGTCCTTTGGAAAACTCAGACATACTGCTCTGAATTTTGCCCATTAAATCACTCATGTTCCATTTCCCCTAACCTATAACAGTCGTTATATTCTTTCTTTATTGTACCGGGAACTACATAAAAATGCAAGAGTCGATATATCAAATTGCAAAAAATTGCAGGAATCCTTTCAGGATAATAATCCATCCTCTGCCGGCTATCCAGACTGCCTGTTTTATCTCTGTCCACCCAGACTCTCCTGTTCTTTCCGGGTCAATTCACGCCATTGTCCCGGACGCAATGTAGGATCCAAAACAATGCTGCCCTCCGCAACCCGTTTGAGCCGTATGACTCGGAGACCACACTGCTGGCACATTCGACGAATCTGGCGATTGCGTCCTTCATGGATTGTCATTGCCAATACAACATCTCCATTCGGCTGTGTATACAATTGCTCTACCTTCGCAGGACGGATGCGATAGCCCTCCAACCACATCGGCTTGGACAAATCTGGAATACGCCGTAGGTCTCCCCGCACCGTCACCTCATATCGTTTTTCAATCTGATGCTTGGGATGGGTCATCCTATAAATAAAATCGCCGTCATTACTCATCAGGAGCAACCCCTCGGAATATTGATCCAGACGCCCGATCGGAAGTACGCGGACAGGACAATCCCGAACCAATTCTGCGACATTTCGTCGCCCTCGCTCATCGTGCATCGTGGTCACTACACCAGCGGGTTTATTCAGCATGATGGTTTTTTTCTCCTCATGTCGCCCCACTGCATTTCCCCGCACCCGTATCTCATCGCGTTCCGGGTCTGCCCGGTCACCCAGATCGGCAATCCGTCCGTTGATCGTCACTTCCCCCTGCTCCACCAATTTTTCAGCAGCACGCCGTGAACAAATTCCGGCACCGGATAATATTTTTTGCAGTCTTTGCTCCATGAGATTCTCCCTTTCCATGAATAACTGTTCCTGCTCCTTCGTACAGTATCCCGAGGGGGCATTCTATGAAAAAAATTCTCTGTTTTTTAGCTCTTCTGCCCGTCTTTCTTCTATCGTCCGCAGCCTATTCTGCCTCTGCCTACGCAGTTCTTGACGCAGATACCGGTGTTCTTCTCGACAGCCTTAATGCTGACACACAGCTCCCAATGGCGAGCACAACAAAAATCATGACTGGTTTGCTCGCAGCAGAAGACAGGAACCCGGATCGGATCATCAAAGTCCCCGCGTCGTGTGCTGGAATCGAAGGTTCTTCTATGTATCTGCAGGCCGGAGAAGAACTTCCGCTGCGCGACGTATTATATGGATTATTGCTCTGTTCCGGCAATGACGCCGCAGAATGTATCGCAGCCGTCTGCGGAGGGCGAGAGAACTTTGTCGCCCGCATGAATGAGCGTGCCGCACAGCTCGGACTATACAACACACATTTCGACAATCCCAGCGGACTTGACGGCGCAACCCACTACACCACTGCCACAGAATTGGCAAAACTAGCCGCTACCGCACTCAAAAATGAAACCTTTGCTTCTGTGGTTTCCACCCAATCCTACACAGCCGGAACGCACTCTATGCAAAATCACAACCGCCTTCTCGCACAATACGATGGATGCATTGGGGTAAAAACCGGTTACACCCGTACAGCCGGACGATGTCTGGTCTCGGCTGCACAGCGGGACGGGCGCACCGTCGTTGCGGTAACGCTCAACGATCCCGACGACTGGAAGGATCACGCAGCTCTTTTGGATTCCGCTTTTGCCTCGCTCCAAACGCAAACCGTCTCCGAAGAGATGCAAGTGATTGATACTATTCCAGTCATCTCCGGCACATCCAAAGAGGCTGCCCTGATTTGCTCTGCACCTCTTCAGGTGTCCGTTTTTGACGGAGAATCCGTTACACTGAAAATTACAAAAAAAGGCATGCTGTACGCCCCGGTTACGGCCAACATGGTCTGCGGCTCCGTCTCCGTTCTGGTCAATGGAATCGAGCTCACTTCCGCTCCTCTGGTCGCGGCGTCTGACATTCCATTGGACGGCACACAGGAGCGTCTGAGTCTATGGCAACGCATTCGACGCCACTTTCCTTTATCGTATTGATTATACCATTGCTGTTGCAAAACGTCTATCTGCTGCTCTCAAATACTCCAAAGGAATCACAGCCATCTCACATTCCCTGATTTCGTCACGCAAAAGTATCCCTAAAGCAAAACTGACACCGATTTCCTCTCGGTGTCAGTACATTGCATATCATGTTATTTCCCTGTCTTGTAACAATTCCGAAAAAGACAGGCTTTCCAACGCCCCAAAGCTCTTTCTCACAGGACAGTACGATATTGATCTATTACAGGATGAATAACCGTTTATTTCACCACATTGCTGGAGGAATCCTTCAGTACAACGTCATGGGCGCCGCCCTCAACAATGGATGTCGCCGATACCAGCGTAATCTTCGCGTTCTTTTGCAGGCTCGGGATCGTCAGCGCTCCACAGTTGCACATGGTCGAACGAATCTTCGCCAGTGTCATG
>CAYLXH010000160.1:0-3251 GCA_964387535.1 uncultured Butyricicoccus sp.
CTTCCAGAGACAGATCATCCTCGTACAGAACATGGAAGTTGGCCTTACCGCTGTCTGCTTCATCCAGAACCATCTGAGCCAGCTCAATACCGCCATCGGCACCTTTGGCGAACACTTCGGACAATGCATAACGTGCACCCAGTGCCTCGCATTCCTGACGAAGCTGATCCAATTCTGCATCGGTGTCTGATGCAAAACGGTTGATGGCAACAACAACCGGAACACCAAATTTACCGACGTTTTCAATGTGCTTTTGCAGATTGACCGAGCCGCGGCGCAGAGCGTCCAAGTCCTCCTTTCCTAGATCGGCCTTGGCAACACCACCGTTGTACTTCAATGCGCGGATTGTTGCAACGATAACGACACAGTCCGGATGAAGCCCTGCCTTGCGGCACTTGATGTCGAAAAATTTTTCTGCACCGAGATCTGCACCGAATCCTGCCTCCGTGACGACATAATCGGATAACTTGAGTGCCAGACGGGTAGCAGAAATCGAGTTGCATCCGTGAGCAATGTTAGCAAACGGACCGCCGTGCATCAAACACGGAGAACCGGTTAAAGTCTGTACGAGGTTTGGCTTGATGGCATCACGAAGAAGAGCTGCCATGGCGCCCTCGGCCTTCAAGTCACGTGCGAATACAGGAGAACCATCGTAGCGGTAAGCGACGAGAATATCACCACAGCGCTTTTTCAGATCCATCAAATCCGTGGAAAGACAGAGGATTGCCATTACTTCGCTGGCAACGGTAATCATAAAGTGATCTTCGCGGGGAATGCCACTCATAGAGCCGCCCATGCCAACAACAATATTGCGGAGAGCACGGTCGTTCATATCAACCACACGGGTGAAGATGATACGGCGAGCATCAATATTCTGCTCATTGCCCTGCTGGATATGGTTGTCAATCATTGCGCACAGAAGATTATTTGCTGCGCCTATGGCATGCATGTCACCGGTAAAATGCAGGTTAATATCCTCCATCGGGACAACCTGAGCATATCCACCGCCGGCTGCACCACCCTTGATGCCGAATACCGGACCGAGGGACGGCTCGCGCAGAGCAATCATGGAATTCTTTCCCATTTTATCGAGAGCTTGTCCAAGACCAACGGTCGTTGTGGTTTTACCCTCTCCGGCGGGAGTGGGGTTGATTGCTGTGACCAGAATCAGCTTGCCGTCAGGACGGTCTTTTACGCGATCCCAGACATCCGAAGAGATTTTTGCTTTGTACTTGCCATAGTATTCCAGATCATCCTCAGTCAGGCCTGCCTTCGCGGCGACTTCGCGGATGGGGAGCATCTTACAGCTCTGGGCAATTTCAATATCGGTTAACATAAATGTCAGCCTCCTTTTTCAGGTAACTTTATCTGCACAAATACGCAGATTCACACATACAATCATATTATATCATAATTGGTCTGTTTGGGCTATAGATTTCTCGCGTCGAGCAGAAAAAACAACGATTATGGAAGAAGAAAGAGGACAAAGTTTGCGGTAGACAAAAACTCAGGAAGATTCATTTAAAAAAGTATTTACCGCTTTTGGCAAAGGTGGTATGATAAAAACGGACCATGCGGGAATCCAGAGCAGGAACACAGTTTTGTGATTGCCGGCAGGTTTTGCATCAAAATAATAGATTGGTTTCTGATTGGATACCATGGAGAAGAGAGGAACGGTTTCATGACTCGGTTTTTACAGAGTTTGGATCGATATGTTCGGACAATTGATTATGTGTTGCTGGTCACTTCGTTGCTATGCTCCGGTTTTGGTTTAATACTGATTTGTTCCGCAACAGCTGCGCTTTCGGAAGGATCTGCGCGGTATATGACGATTCAGACTCTGGCGATTGTACTGGGGATCATTGGATTTGTTGCGGCATCCTGCATTCCGTATGAAAAACTGATGCCGATGTGGCGTGCTGTCCTGTTGATTAATGTCCTGTTTCAGTTGTCCCTGTTTTTGTTTGGTTATGAGGATGGCGGCAACCGAAGCTGGATTCGTTTTGGCGGTATTGGTATTCAGCCGGCGGAGATAGGAAAACTGCTGTTTATTTTTACGTTTGCCCGGCAAATTAATCTATATCGCTATCAGCTGAATCAGGTGCGGTATTTGCTGTATTTGGGTGGACAGGTCTTACTGGTTGTCGCTGCGATCATTCTTCCATCCCATGATGTGGGTGTGGCGTTGTCCTATGTATTTATCGCAATTATTATGTTGTTTGCTGCTGGACTGAGTCTAAAATGGTTCGCAGGTGGAGCGGTACTTTGCTGTGCAGCGATACCGATTCTGTGGCAGGTGTTGACGGATCCACAGAAAAATCGAATTTTGGTCTTATTTGATCCCTCTATTGCACCGGACACCTATTGGCAGCAGGAACAGAGCCGCATTGCGATTGGTGCGGGGCGGCTTCTGGGGCAAGGATACATGAAGGGAAGTCAGACGCAATATAACATGCTTCCGGAGAAACAGACAGATTTTATTTTTGCTGTTGCGGGAGAGGAATGGGGATTGATTGGCTGCCTGCTGATTATTGTGCTACTCAATATTCTGATTATCCGTTTATTCTATGTTGCTTATCATGCGCGAAAGCAATTTTTGTCGTTGATTTGCTCTGGCGTTGGTGCTATGTTCTTGTATCAAACGTATGAGAACATTTTTATGTGTTTGGGTATTGGACCGGTTATGGGTCTGACCCTTCCGTTTTTCAGTTATGGCGGCACCTCGGTTGTGACGATGTTTCTTGCCGTGGGAATGGCAGCTGGTATTTCCATGCGCAGCAAACAGGCGAAGCAGATACGACTGGCGGGCGGTGTTGTGGAGGAAGAAGCTCCTTATGTCGTCCATGAGATGGCGACCCAGCGTGCCCATCTGGTGCGTCGACGCGGCTTGCCGCATGGCAATCCTCCGGAAAAGACTCCGGAGGATCAGATCTTTGAGGAACTGCAACAGCCCCGTAAGAGGATGACAAAGAGTTCGTTGCTTGACTGGGGAACGATTTCCGGCTTCAGTGATTATGTCAAAGAAAAAGTATTGAATCTGGAGCCCGAAGGCACAGAAAAACCAACGGATGAGTCAAAGGAACACGAAGATACCAATGCGGATTCTTCGGATTCCGATTCCACCAATTCTATGGAATAAGGATACTATTGTGTGCTGCAAGCAATCTGGTGCCTGCGGCACACAGTTTTGTTTTCTGTTATGATGCAGGAGCAGGATAATCATTGTCATGTGGGAATAAAATAGGGAAGAG
>CAYLXH010000161.1:0-3227 GCA_964387535.1 uncultured Butyricicoccus sp.
CGGACGCACCGAGATCAACAGCTGGACCGGCTGTGGCTGCTGCGGATAATTACGAGGAAGATCCCTGTTGCGCTTTCGCGACTGGGAGAGGATAAAGATAGCCATCCCCATTGGGGATGGCTATCTTTGTTTCGGTGGAATATAAAAAGGACTGCTGGTAGGCAATCCTTTTTCTGAAAAGCACAGTTATTGGGATGAGAACTGGTTTGTCAAATTGGAATTCATTGAACGGTTGGTTTTGAAGTTGATACCAGCCTTTTTCGCCTGACTGCACAAATCCTTTGTCTGTAGTCTATATCGCTTTCCATCCTTTATAAAGTGTGTTCCACATTGTCTGAATTCAAAGGAAACATTTTTCCGAATACACTGTTCTCTGATTTGAAGAACCCAGGCGTAATCCAGTGGTCTGGCATAGCGGTCAGATTCACCGCCGACGACGACAAGCTCAATGTTGTCAAGAAATTTTTCTATATCAATGGATTCAAGCAAAGGCTGTGCCGTTATGCATTTGTGTTTGATCGGCAGCTTACTGAAAATTCCAAGTTTGTATTCGGCATTCTTTTGGTTCTCAATGGTGCAACATACAACTACATTTTCGTATCCGTCATTCCAGTCTTCCGGAATACATTCCATGAATCGTTCAATACGTTTGGTCAAAAACAGAAACGTACAGTCCTGTCGTTCTTTCATCATATTCCAGCATTCCTTGCGCCATTCATCTGCTTCCTCTATCAAAAAATCAGAGGAAAAACAGATATAAACGGTTCCGGTTTTCATCTTATAGTTCCCGTTTTTCAGATGCTCGACCGGCTTATAATAATCGTTCGTTTTTTTAATGTTTTTGGTATCTATGCTGCGTTTTGCATCACCTTTGTAAATATAGCAATGTAAGCAGCCTTCACTGCACTTATGGCAACCTCGCCAGGGATTCCACATAGCCATTGTGTTTCACCTCAAAAAAATACTGATTTCTCATCCTTTTTTGTATTTTACCACGACCTTGTGAATCCTTCAATGCAGGGACAGCAAGAACAAACAAAGGACTGCACGTTTTGCATGCTCTATAGATGAAACAGAAAATTTATTTCAAATGGTTTTTGAGCATAGAAAAGTCCACCGCAATTCGATCAAAATTACGGTGGACTTATGGCGGAGAAGGTGGGATTCGAACCCACGTGCCCGGTTAAGGGCAACTCGATTTCGAGTCGAGCTCGTTATGACCACTTCGATACTTCTCCCTATCAATGAAGCCGGACATTGCAGTCCGTTAATTAGAATACCGCATTTCATGCTAGATGTCAAGAAAAATTTAATCTTCTTTATTGAGAACGGCGCGCATGCGTTCCAATGTCTTAGGACTGATGATATGCTCGATGCGGCAGGCATCGTTATCTGCTGTGGATTCGTCCAAAGAAAGAACCGTCATTAAGAATTCTTTAATCAGAGTATGGCGGTCATAAATCTCGACTGCGCGGCGGCGGCCTTCTTCGGTCAGATAAATATTTCCATACGCTTCCTGCTCGACAAGTCCGGCTTTTTTCAGTACACTCATGGCGCGGGTGACGCTGGGCTTGGAGAACCCCAACTTATTTGCAACATCAACGGCACGAACGGTACCGTTCCGCATGCCCAGTAAGAGGATGGTTTCCAGATAATCTTCTCCGGACTGTTGGATTCTCATAATCATCTCCTGCTTTCTCCAGATTTTCTGATATTATATCATATTAGTGCAATGAATTCAACAAAAGATGTGATTTTTGAATGGGAATATTGCGTAGAGAGAGGTTTTGTGATATGCTTTAGTATACTGTAAAAAGCTATACTTGTATAGTCTGATAATTTGTGCCGACAGTCAGGAATGTCGCTGGCGGCACAGGACGGAGTGAATAGGAATGGATACAATTCGTTTAGCACAGCTTCTGTTTCCGGATGTCACGGAGACACCGGAGCAGGTAGAAGCACGATATCCGGCTCGCCAGCTGCCGGAAGGAGCGAAAGTAACCCGCATGGCGCCGAGTCCAACGGGATTTATGCATTTGGGCAACTTGTTTGGAGCTCTTGTGGACGAACGGCTGGCGCATCAGTCGGGCGGTGTGTTTTACCTCCGAATTGAAGACACGGATAAAAAGCGTGAAGTGGCCGGCGGCGTTCAGCTGATTTTGGACACGTTCCGCAAGTTTGGCCTTCCCTTTGATGAAGGAGCAACGCTTGATGGGGACAAGGGTGACTACGGCCCGTATCGTCAAAGCCAGCGTGCGGCGATCTATCATGTTTTTGTCAAGCAGCTGGTGGAACGTGGATACGCGTACCCCTGTTTCTGCACGGAAGAAGAGCTGGCGGAAATGCGCGCGGAGCAGGAGAAAAACAAGGAAAATTTTGGATACTATGGCAAGTATGCCAAGTATCGTGACTGCCCGCTGGAGGAAATCGAACGCCGGCTGGCTGCGGGAGAGAGCTATGTTGTGCGTTTCCGCTCGCCCGGCAGCATCGAACACAAAATTAAGCATACGGATCTGGTCAAGGGAACGCTGGAGCTGACAGAAAATGATCAGGATATTGTTTTGTTGAAGTCGGATGGGATTCCGACCTATCATTTTGCCCATATTGTCGATGATCATCTGATGGGTACGACCCATGTGGTTCGCGGAGAAGAGTGGCTGGCCACGTTGCCGGTGCACTTGCAGCTGTTTGATGTGATGGGATGGAAGCGCCCGAAGTATGTGCACACGGCTCAGCTGATGAAAATGGATGGGGAGTCCAAACGTAAGTTGTCCAAACGAAAGGATCCGGAGCTGGCTCTGTCTTATTATTATGAGTTGGGCATCCCGGTGCCGGCCGTCATTGAGTATATTATGACGCTGTTGAATTCCAATTTTGAAGAATGGCGGCGGGCTAATCCGGACAAGCCGGTAGACGATTTCCCATTCAGCACCAAAAAGATGAGCGTTTCCGGATCGTTGTTTGATATGGAAAAGCTGAGTGACGTCTGCAAGCAGGTGATTTCCCGTATGAGTGCGGAAGAGGTCTATGATGCGGTTGCAGAGTGGGCGAAAGAATACGATCCAGACTTTGCGGCGTTGTTCATGCGTGACCCGGAGAAGAGTAAGGCATTTCTTGCAATTGGACGCGGTGGAAAGAAGCCGCGCAAGGACATTGAGGTTTGGAGCACGGTTAAGGCTTATATGGACTTTATGTTTGACGAGCTGTTCCAACCGGATTACACCGGT
>CAYLXH010000162.1:0-3219 GCA_964387535.1 uncultured Butyricicoccus sp.
TTCCCAAACCAGCCTCATTCGAAAAGATACCGCGAGCAATGCCTTTTTGCATAGCAACAATAATGGCTCCCAATGCACCTCCTGCTGCCGCACGAATACCAAATGCACTCTGCACAATCAGTACCAATGCACTTGGGATCTTAGACGCATTCAAGATCAAAAGCAACAGGCAAAACGCAATATAAATTCCAGCCATAAACGGTACGATAACCTGCGATACATGGGCAATTCGCTGAATTCCGCCAATGACAACCAACGCAACACAAACCGTTACAATAATTGCCGCAATAACCACGGTCCACGAATAACTCCGTCCGAAAATCGAAACCGTCCATACATTGTCATGATCAAAGAAATTATTGACAGCAGAAGTAATTCCATTCACCTGAGTAATCGTACCAATGCCGAGCAAGCCAACACCCATTCCAAAGAAAGCGAATAATTTTGCGAGCCATCTCCAATTCTTTCCCATGCCGTTTTCAATATAGTAAAACGGGCCACCTAACGCATGGTTGTCTGCATCGACAACACGGTACTTAACGGCCAAGACACCCTCCGAAAACTTTGTTGCCATACCAAAGAATGCGGCAATCCACATCCAGAACAGTGCTCCCGGTCCTCCGGCAACAATTGCTGTTGCAACACCAACAATATTTCCGGTGCCGATCGTCGCGGATAATGCAGTACATAAGGCACCAAATGAAGTGACCTCACCTTCTCCGCCTTCTTCATTTTTGATCATATATCTCAGTGCTTTTGGTAATTTGCGAATCTGCAGACCGCGCAGCTGAATCGTCATATAAATGCCAACCAGCAAAATCAGGACGATCAGCGGGATACCCCAAACCAGATCGTCAATTTTCATTAGAAATTGTGTAAATTGTTCCATTGTCTCTCCTTCTTACTGTTTATTAAAATTTGCTGCAAAAAAATAAGAGGATTAATGATTCCATCAACCCTCAAAAATCACATACCAATCTGTCCTTTTGCCTGAGAGATTGATCCAGTATAACTGCATCGTACACCTTCGGCGCTCGTTTCGGAGACTCTCCAGAGTTGTTATAGTTTAAATTATATCTTAGTAAGAATACCACAAAAATGGAAAAAAATCAACTAAAATTGTCATATTTATATTATAAAATTACCAATTGGCAACACATCATCAAACTTTCTGGTCTTACCTGAAAGGATTTGCCCACCAAGGAATATTGCGAATAAATATTCCCGGTTATCGCAGCATCGCACCAAAAAGCATAGGCTTGGCATCCTTAGAAACCAGACGCCAAGCCCAATCCATATTCTACTGCAACACTTTACTCGGTAAGCAAATTCTTATAATACTGGATATTATCTTTCTCTAACGAGCAAAGCTGTCCGTTCTCATTAAATTCAACAACAAGAACGGGGCCATAAAATGTTTTCCCATAAATGGTACAGCACTTTGGCATTTTCAACGCCTCAGCCAGACTGTTGAAAATAACACAGATCCCATCGTCTACCCCAATCGAGTCAATTTTCCCATGAACCAATTCGTTCATGTCATCTTCCGTATTAAAAATGTCTTTTGTCACCGGCTGTTCGCCCGGCTCCTTATATAAAACAGTAAGGAAAAACGGATTTGTTTCTGCCATATCTGCATCCCCTCTATCATGGAATCAATACTGTCGGTTCTTCTGGAGTTGCCAGTGTAACAATTGGCTCACCAGCCTTGTCAACAACGTCTTTCGTAATGCAAACAGACTGGATAGAGCGATTCGATGGCACATCAAACATAATCTGTGTCATAACACTCTCCAGCACGCCGCGAAGGCCACGCGCACCTGTCTTGCGCTCCAACGCGATATCAGCAACTCGCTCCAATGCTTCATCTTCAAAGGTCAACTCTACATGATCCATCGCCAGCAGCCGCTGATACTGCTTTACCAGTGCATTCTTCGGCTCTTTTAAAATACGAATCAGCGCATCACGATCGAGAGAATCTAAGGTAACCAGCATCGGCAGACGACCAATAAGCTCTGGGATAATACCAAACTTCAACAAATCATGCGGCTCCAAATCTAGAAGCACGGAACCGGTGTCTTTTTCTTCTTTAGATTGGATCTTTGCTCCAAATCCCATGGAGCTCGTTCCTGTTCTGGATTCAATAATCCGCTCCAGCCCGTTGAACGCACCACCACAAATAAACAGGATATTCGAGGTGTCTATCTGAATAAACTCCTGATGCGGATGCTTACGACCGCCCTGTGGCGGAACATTTGCAATCGTTCCTTCCAGCATTTTCAGCAGGGCCTGCTGAACACCTTCCCCGCTGACATCGCGGGTAATAGATGGATTTTCACTTTTCCGGGCAATCTTATCAATCTCATCGACATAAATAATTCCGTGCTGTGCCAAATCGACATCAAAATCTGCCGCCTGAATCAGGCGAAGCAAAATATTTTCAACGTCCTCACCAACATAACCCGCCTCAGTCAGCGTAGTCGCATCAGCAATTGCAAACGGAACCTGCAATGTCTTTGCCAGTGTCTGAGCCAACAGCGTCTTACCCGACCCCGATGGGCCTACCAGCAAAATATTGCTCTTCTGCAATTCTACATCATCTTCCCCAGTCGGAGAGAAAATGCGCTTGTAGTGATTGTACACAGCAACACTGAGTGCAATTTTGGCACGATCCTGTCCGATGACATACTGATCCAGCGTCTCTTTGAGTTGTCGGGGAGTAGGAAGCTCATCCAACGGCTGGTGAGCACCATCTGGGGATACTTTCACTTCTTCCGAAGTGCCAAACTCCTCATCCAACATACTCTGGCATACATGAATGCATTCATCACAGATGTAAACATCCGGGCCAGCAATCAGTTTATGAACAGAAGAAGCAGGTTTGCCACAGAACGAACAGCAAAGTTCTTTTCTATTATCGTTACGAGACATAGTTCACCTCAACTACAATTGTTAGGACAAACACCGGGACATCACTGCCCCGGTGTTTCTGTCCAAAGAAATTTATCTGTGAGCAATAACCTGATCAATCAGGCCATATTCCAATGCCTGGTCAGCATACATGTAATTGTCACGCTCCGTATCCTGACGAATGATCTCAATCGGTTTGCCAGTGTTCGCTGCAAGAATTTCATTCAATTTCTCACGCGTGCGAATCAAATGGTCCGAATGAATCTTAATATCCGTCGCTTGGCCGGAAAGTCCGCCTCCTCCAATCAG
>CAYLXH010000163.1:0-3215 GCA_964387535.1 uncultured Butyricicoccus sp.
CTTGACGGCACACTTTTTCTGTCATATGGGAGGTTAAATCAAATGGATTCGAAATCCAATACGTTTCTGGAAACAGAAAAAATTGGTAAATTGATGCGGAAATATGCAATTCCTTGCATTATCTCTCTTTTAGTGGCCGCATTATATAATATTGTAGACCAGATTTTTATTGCAAATGCGGATTATCTTGGTTCTTATGGAAATGCTGCGAACACGGTTGTCTTTCCTCTGACCGTTGTTGCCCTGGCGATTGCCGTTATGATCGGCGACGGTTGCTGCGCTTTTGTCAGCATCAGTCTCGGGGCAGGAAAAAAAGACGATGCGCATAATAGTATTGGAAATGCGATTCTACTGTGTATCATCAGCAGTGTGATTCTCACCGGTGTTTATTTGATCTTCATGGAGCCGATTTTGACTTTTTTCGGAGGAAGAGTCAATCAGGAAACGTATGCCTGTGCCAAGGAATATTTTTTGTGGATTAGTCGCGGTATTCCGTTTTATATGTTCGGTCAGGCAATGAATCCGATCATTCGTTCTGATGGCAGCCCTAAATTTGCCATGTGTGCGACTGTTGCAGGCGCGATCACGAACATCGTGCTGGACCCCATCTTTATTTTCCCAATGCAAATGGGTATGAAGGGCGCAGCGATCGCAACGGTGATCGGCCAGATCCTGACGGCGGCACTTTCTCTTTGGTACCTGTTCCACATGAAAGCGGTTATACTGCAAACAGCTAGCTTCCGTTTTCGCGCACGTCTGGTAAAACGTTTTCTGATACTTGGCATCACAAGCTTGCTGTCTCAGATCTCCCTTGTCTTCTCCATGGCGGCAGTCCAAAATATGTGTACCAAGTATGGGGCTATGGATGCAATATTCGGGCAGCCGGAATATGCCCAAATCCCTTTGGCGGTACTGGGCATTGTTATGAAATTCTTCCAAGTTGCCATTGCGATTGCAATCGGTATGGCCGCCGGATGTATTCCTGTTGTTGGCTATAATATTGGCGCGAATCGCAAGGACAGAGCCCGGACACTGTTTATTTATCTGCTTACTGCAGAGGCAGTGGTTGGTGCGATTGCATTGCTCATCGTTGAGCTGCTGCCAACGCAACTGATTGGTATTTTTGGCGCGGCAAATGAAAGTGCATATTATACTGATTTTGCGGTCAAGAGCTTCCGTGTTTATTTGTGCATGATGATCCTTGCCACAGTGAACAAGGGCACCTTCATTTACCTACAGGCTTTGGGAAAAGCGGTGGAGTCTACTTTGATCTCTCTGACTCGTGAGATTATTTTTGGTGTTTTTCTGCCGATTATTCTCCCCATTTTCTTTGGTCTGAACGGTGTGCTGTACTCCTTCCCGGTCGCTGATATTCTTGCCTTTGTTTTTGCGGCATTTATTATTCGCAGAACGTATCGAGAACTGAGCACGGATAACAATGTTGAAAGCGGAAGGAGAAAAATACAATGAGCAACAGAATTATCACAATCAGTCGTGAATTCGGAAGTGGCGGACGAACGATTGGAAAACGTGTGAGCGAACGGCTGGGTATCCCGTGTTATGACAGCGAATTGATTCAAAGAATAGCGTCCGAAAGCGGGTTCGCAGAGGATTATGTCAAGGAAGCAGGGGAACACGCACCGGGAGGATTCCTTTCTTCGGCATTTTCCAACCGTTCCTTTGGCCCCACAAATGAAGATTATTTGTGGGAGCTTCAGTGCAACGTCATTCGGGAACTGGCGGAGCAGGGATCGTGTGTGATTGTAGGCCGCTGTGCCGAATACATTCTGCGCGATACAGCGGATTGCCTGCGGGTATTTATTCATGCCAGTATGGGGTTCCGTGCGAAACGCATTGTGGAAGTATACGGGGAACAGGACGAATCTGCGGAACAGAGGCTGGCACAAAAAGACAAACGTCGTGCTGCGTATCACCGCTTTTATACTAACATGAAGTGGGGAGATGCAAAGAACTATGATATCTGTCTGGATAGCGGCACACTGGGGATTGATGACTGTGTGGAAATTCTTGAACGGCTGTATGTGAAAGGAAACATAGATTAGTACTTCCCCTTGTTATAGGAGTGTTTCCGTTCTGGAAAAGGCAACAGGGCACTGTGGTGCAGTGCCCTGTTGCTATTTTTATTTTCTGATATGCGTGAAGAAAGCTAGGCGGTAATAGGATCATTCTACAGCAAGGTTGAGAAGCGATCCATATCATACG
This sequence comes from uncultured Butyricicoccus sp., assembly GCA_964387535.1. Classification (GTDB taxonomy): domain Bacteria; phylum Bacillota; class Clostridia; order Oscillospirales; family Butyricicoccaceae; genus Butyricicoccus_A. The sequence goes on from CAYLXH010000163.1 coordinate 2,224, forward strand.
TTCGTTGAAGAATGGATTGCGTATATGCAGTTTGAAAGACCCCCTGTTTGAACGCAGGATGCAATGATAGCGGTTCCTCTCAGTCTGGACGGTCATTTGATTTTCAAAGTGTCTTTTCGATCGATCGTGAGCCAAGGTTACCGCAAAAAATAGGCGGCCTTTGTTTATGCAAAAAAGCTACAAATGTCGGAAGTATCGACTTAAAAATTGCAAATTTTCACAGAATAGATTATAATGATAAAAGCATGACCAGTCCCCAAAACTTTGTGCTTTGATAAACAACCATTTCAGCAATACTGTTGAAAAAAGTATCATGGCAAGAAACCAGATTATTGACTTTGACACTGATCCGCTTGCAGAGCTGATGAGCGCCGATCCTTCAAAGCGGACGGAAATGATAAACGACCTGAGTGTTCTGAGCTCCGGCAAAATTCGGAGTCATGAAGCAGACATAGAGAAAATCATAAACATGTTGATGGGGATTATCCGGGATAAAAAAGAAAGTATAGCAGAGGAACGCCCCAGCGAACCTGCTCTGCTGCAGGAAACTGTCGGTCTGATGTCGGACAGTCCTTTCCGGCGTCAGCGGTCGAAAGGTATCACACGCAAGACTTTGCAGAGCAACATCGTGCGCCTACAGGGCTGCTCCGCGCCCCGATTGGGAACCCTGTGCCGAGGAGTGGTCCCGCTCCGAGTGCTCTTGGGCGATTCCGGAGGACGCGGAAAAGTCCACAGACCCACGCATGCAAAAACATGAAGGGAGACGGCAGACATGATTTCAGATGAAACCGCATACCGGCGATATCTTGACGGAGAGCAAAAAGCCGCCGATCTGCTGGTTGAAAAATACGGAGACCCATTGACGCTGTACATAAATGGCTATCTCAAGGATATGCACGAGGCCGAGGACCTGATGATCGAAGCATTTTCGCAGATTTTTGCAAAGGAGCGTCCGATCACAGGCGCGGGAGTATTTCAGGCATATCTGTATA
>CAYLXH010000164.1:0-3148 GCA_964387535.1 uncultured Butyricicoccus sp.
CTGATGAAGCGCGGCGTCAAGCTGGTTTCCGGCGGCACTGACAATCACCTGATGCTGGTTGACCTGCGCGGCACCGGCATTACCGGTAAAGAACTGCAGAATCGTCTGGATGAGGTATATATTACTGCCAACAAGAACACGGTTCCGAATGAGCCGCTGAGCCCGTTCGTCACCTCTGGTGTTCGCCTGGGTACCCCGGCTGTCACTACCCGCGGCTTTAAGGAGCCGGAAATGGACAAGATTGCCGGCTTCATCGCCGATGCGATTTTTGACTTTGAGAACAAGGCAGACTCGATCCGCGCCGGCGTGGTAGAGATCTGCAAGCAGTTCCCGCTGTATTAAGGGGTATTTAGAAATGTATCAGCCTCTGGCCGACCGGATTCGCCCGAACTCGCTGGGGGATGTGGTCGGCCAGTCGCATATTCTGGGAGAAAACGGACTGCTCCGCCGCATCATTGAGAGTGGAACGATTCCGAATATGATTTTTTATGGCCCGTCCGGCGTGGGAAAGACGACGGTGGCGTCGATTATCGCCGGAGCGACCAGTCGGAAGCTCTACCGGCTGAACGCGACGACGGCCTCTACGGCGGATATCCGCCAGATTTTTGATGAACTGGGGACACTGATTGCGCCCAATGGAGCACTGGTGTACCTGGATGAGATTCAATATTTTAATAAAAAGCAACAGCAGTCGCTGTTGGAGTTTATTGAGGATGGTCGTATCACGCTGATCGCCTCGACGACGGAGAACCCCTATTTTTACGTGTACAACGCGATTCTGAGCCGAAGCACGGTATTTGAATTCAAGCCTCTGAGTGTTCAGGAACTGATTCCGGCGGTGCGCCGCGGATTTGCGCTGATGGAGCCGCATGCGGAAGCGAGCGAGACAGTCTGTGAATACATTGCATCGGCGTGTGGCGGCGATGTGCGCAAGGCGTTGAACGCGGTGGAAGTATTGTGCAGCGCAGCAAAGGATGGGGTTGTGACGCTGGAGGATGCGCAGACAGCGGCACAGCGCTCAAACATGCGGTATGACCGCGACGGGGATCAGCATTACGACATTTTGTCTGCGTTTCAGAAATCCGTGCGCGGATCAGATCCAGATGCGGCGATCCATTATCTGGCACGCCTGCTGGAGGCAGGGGATTTGATTTCCGCCGGACGACGGTTGTTGGTCATGGCATCGGAGGATGTTGGACTGGCCTATCCGCAGGCGGCAGTGATTGTGAAGTCGTGTGTGGATGCGGCGTTTCAGCTGGGACTGCCGGAGGCAAGGATTCCGTTGGCCGAGGCGGTGCTTGTGCTGGCGACTGCGCCGAAATCCAACAGCGCAATCAACGCGATTGATGCTGCTCTGGCAGATATTCGGGCGGGAAAGTCCGGAGATATTCCTGCCTATCTCAAAGACGGACATTATTCGGGCGCACAGAAGATGGGACGGGCGCTGACGTATCAGTATCCGCACAGTTTTCCGAATCACTGGGTTCGCCAGCAGTATCTGCCGGATTGTATTCGGGATGCGGTATACTACGAGTATGGCCCCAATAAAACGGAACAGCGTGCCAAGGCGTATTGGGATGAGATCAAACAAAGTAAATAAAAAAATCCCGGTGAGAGGGCGAGGAGGCCAGTCTCATCGGGATTTTTGCAGTTAATTTGTTTTACGGGTGCGCGAGAGAAAGCATTTTGAGAATGATTTCCGCGGAGGTTTTTGCCGCGTCGCCGATAAAATTATCGTACGTCTCATCGGCATCATCATCGGCAGCATCGGACATCGTGCGAATGACCAAATATGGCTTTTGATACATGAATGCAGTGTGACCAATGGCGGCCCCCTCCATTTCCACGCAGGCCGGAGCATACCGAGCGTTGATGGACTGCTTGACAGTGGACTCGCTCACGAACTGATCACCAGATACAATGCGGCCGAGATAATAGCGGTTACTCAGGCGTGGAATGGCTGAGCAGGCGCGTTGGCACAGATCAATGAGTCTTGGATCAGCTGGGAAAAATTCAGTTGCCGGATAATATTTGAGCATCACGGCGTCCTGATCGTGGAAACCAACTTCTTGGCTGATTACCACATCAAGCATGTGGAGACCAGACCGCATGGCTCCGGCAATACCGACGTTGATGATGCAGTCTGCACCGAGTGTACCGAGAAGATAGGCGGCGCAGACGGCGGCATTGACTTTGCCGACGCCGCAGCAGGCAAGAATAATCCGCTGGTTGTGAACGGTGCCCCGATAAAATGTGGTGCCAAAGCGGGCCTCTTCTGATTCAATGGTCATTTGCTCGCGGATCAGAGCGATTTCCGCGTCCAGTGCACCTAAAATACCCCAGGTTGTCAATGTAACTCGAACTCCTCTCATAGTTGGATGGAAAACTGGTATCAGTATAGTGGAGCAGGCTTGCGTTCGTCAACAGAAATATCGTATAATAAACAGCAGAGAATGATATTGGGAGGACTTGAAATGAAACGAATTGCCAGCTTTTCGATTAATCATGATGTACTGACGGAAGGAATGTATACATCGCGTGTTGATGGAGATGTCGTAACGTATGACATTCGCATGATGAAACCCAATCATGGCACCTATTTGTCAACGGGAGCAGCACATACGATCGAGCACTTGTTTGCCACATATGTCCGAAACACAAAATACAGTGATCAGATCATTTATGTGGGACCGATGGGATGTCGTACGGGTTTTTATTTCCTGGTACGGGATACGATGACACCGGAGACGGCAATTCAATTAGTGCAGGAGAGTATGGACTTCATTTGTTCGTTTGAGGGGGCAATACCGGGAGCTGAAAAGGTAGAGTGCGGCAACTACCAGGATCATGACCTTGAAGGGGCAAAAAAAATCGCAGCAATGATGAAGTTGGCACTTGCAGGATGGAACAAAGAGCGACTGGCCTATCCGGAATAAAATTTGGTTTCTTTGGAAAAAATATTGACAAACAGGAAAACAAATGGTATCATAAATCTACTCGTGAGAAATACGGCGGATTTGCGCAGGAGAGAACGAAAAAAAGAAGAAATCGTTCTTGACACAAGCGAGAAACTGTGATATTCTATATGAGTTACTGCTGAGGAATCAACAGCAAGGGTTCGAAAAAAGTTTAAAAAAGAAGAAAAAAG
>CAYLXH010000165.1:0-3142 GCA_964387535.1 uncultured Butyricicoccus sp.
ATTGACGTCGGGATTCTGATTTTTTTGGAGTAAATCGCGCAAAAGCATCAGGGGTTCCCGCCCTTGCCGAAAAATATTCTGGGAAATGGTCATATCAACACTGCCTTCGCGCAGTAGCCGCTTTGTTGTTTCGTCAACATCGTGGCAGATGACACGAACTTCTCCGGTTTTTCCCATCGCGCGGATGGCTTCCACACAACCGCCGACACTGCGGTTGGCCATATAGACGGCAGCGAGACGGGGATTCTGTTTTAGCTGCTCCTGCACTTTTTTTCGGGTAGTCGCGTAGTCATTGTAGGTTTCAATGACGGTGATTTGGTCGCTGGTAAAGCCCAGTTCTTTCATACGGGTGCAAAAGCCATCCATACGCGCACGGTGTCCATAGAATTCGAGATTTCCCGCAGTAGCTAACACATGAGCATAGGGAGAGATACATTTGCTGATCAGTTCTGCTGCGATTCGTCCGCTCTTGTGATAATCTTGGCCGACAAAACAGAGACGCTTGCTGTCCGGAAGGTCAGAATTAAATGTAATGACGGGAATGTTGTGCTCAGCAAGCTCATTGATTTTCTGTTCTACCGCAATATCGGTAATGGCACACAGAGAGATCCCTGCGACGTGATGAGCGAGAAGATCGTCAATGTGATCAATGACTTCTTCCGGAAGCTCTGTGACACATTCTCGGACGAGGACAGAAATATTAAATTCTCGAAGCTCTGCGCTGGCACTTTGGATTCCGCGTGTAATTTCTGCTTGAAATGCCCCGTCTGTCCAGTTTGGATGGACGACACCGAGACAGAGCGGAGGATAGGCGGACAGTTCGGTCAGTTTGCTTTGATGATTCTCGCGGGGAGACAGATATCCTAATTCTTTAATTGCTTCCAAAACCTGCTGCCGGACCGATTCGCGGACGTAAGATCGGTTGTTGAGAACACGATCAACGGTACCACGGGAGACACCAGCACGATCTGCAACCATTTGGATCGTAGGCCGTTTTGCCACAATATCCCCTCCTTTGTGTTATTTATACTATAGCACAGAAGGTGTGCGTTGCACAATGCTTTTCTGCCATGCCGTTTTAAAAGTGGAAAAAATAGAAAGAGAAGGGCAATATGGAAGATATCATCAAGATAGATAAGATTTTGATAAAACTGTGTCACAAATGAAGTACAGTTTAATTTGATTTTTTGCGATAGACTGTAATATATGCAGTAAAATATGGAATTTTAGAAGATTGTGGTATATTGCAGTTTGCTTGCAAAACAAAGTGGAGGGGAATGGTTATGAGCATTATGAAGAGGCGGGATCGAGGCATCGAAGTGGATCTGTTAGCTCTTCTAAGACTACTGTGGAGAAACTTATGGCTGATGCTGTTTTTGGGGGTGCTGTTTGGTGTAAGCTTTTTGGCATACACCTACTTTTGTGTCACGCCGCAGTATACGGCCAGCACGACGATATATATCAATAACTCCATTATGACGGATACGGTTACCACAATTTCAGCCAGTGACCTGAGTGCCTCGGCTCAGTTAGCAACGACGTATAAGGCGGTTATTACCAGTGACCGTGTACTGGATCAGGTTATTGAAAAAGAAGAATTGAATATGACGGCGAGCCAGCTTGCGGGGAAAATTACCACGGTTTCGGTTGATAATACCGAGATTTTGCGAATTAGTGTGAAGGATTCCGACCCAAAACGGGCAGCGCGGATTGCGAATACGGTGGCAGAGATTGCACCGGATGAAATTTCGGATATTATTGATGGCAGCTCGGTTAAAATTGTGGACGAAGCAAAGATTCCAACGGCGCGAACTTCGCCGAATTATCGTAAGAATGTCTTTTTGGGTGCCTTGATTGGGGTCTTGCTGGGCATGATGCTCATTATTATCCGTCAGGTAACGGATGTGACCGTGCACAGCGAAGATGATCTGGAAGATGCGATGGATGAATTTGGAATTCCGCTGATTGGCATTATTCCGGATTTTGACTCAGCCTCCAGAATGAAGAACTATGGATATGGTGCAAATAAGGGGTAATAACGGTGAAAAAGAAACAAACACGGCGTAACGCTCATGCTGCTTTTCGCGGAGAGATGGTACTCAATGAACGGACACCCTTTGCGGTAGAAGAATCCTACAAGGCAATGCGGACCAATATTATGCTGTCTTTGACAGGCGGAAACTGCAAAGTAATTCAGCTGACCAGTTCGCAGGCCGGAGAGGGAAAGAGCATTACCGCAGTCAATCTCGCAATTGTTCTGGCGGAAAATCATTCACGGGTTTTGCTGATTGATTGTGATCTTCGTGCGCCGACGACGGCGAAAAAGCTGGGAGCACAACAACGTCCCGGATTGTCCAATTATTTGGCGCATACAGAGAAGGGAAAGAATGAGGCGATTATTCAGCAGCTTCCCTGTGGTATTGATTTGCTGGCTGCTGGAGACCGTCCGCCAAACCCGTCAGAACTTCTGGGTTCTCGTGAGATGATGAACTTGATGGAACAGCTCCGAAAACACTATGATTATATTATTTTAGACACCCCGCCGGCAGGAGTTGTCACGGACGCTATGGTGTTGGCGCACATGACGGATGGTGTTGTGTTGGTTGTTCGCGCGGATGTTGCCAATAAGGAAGCGGTCCGGCAGATTTTGCGTTCATTCCGGAATTCTGATATCCGTGTACTTGGTGTGGCGGTAAATGGCAAAAAAATGGAACGAAAGCGGGATTACGGATATGGTCATTATGGTAAGCAGCAGTTGGGGAATGAAGAATCATGAGTGTGATCGATTTTCATAGCCATATTTTACCGGGAATTGATGACGGGAGCAGGAGCCTGGAGATGACGCAGGAGATGCTTCGGACATCAGCGCAACAGGGTGTGGACGCCATGGTGGCGACGCCGCATTTTTATCCGACGAATATGAATCCGAGCGCTTTCCTGGAGAAACGGGCCAGAGCGGTAGAACAGCTTCACACATTGGATGCCCCAGAGATTCCGCGTGTTTATATTGGCGCAGAGGTTGCATTTTTCAACGGAATCAGCCAGATGGAGTGCTTAGAAGAGCTGTGCATTGAGGGCACGGATCTGATGTTGTTGGAATTACCGTTTGGTGTGTGGTCTCATGAAGTGTTGCGGGAGGTGG
>CAYLXH010000166.1:0-3106 GCA_964387535.1 uncultured Butyricicoccus sp.
GTTCACTGCTTCCGTCGTCGGTTACCGTGCGTGGATCCGGGTCGGCGACGGGTTCCGGAGCAATCGGCTCTGGAGCAGTCGGTTCCGGAATGATTGGCTCCGCCGCGGTGGGCAATGGAAGTGCGACTGGACTGGTGGATTCAGAACCAGAGCCGCAACCAGAACGGAATCCGATGCCAACGGGCGACAAATATATTGCAATCACGTTTGATGACGGTCCAACGGGCAATGAAGATGGCCTGACAGAACGGTTGTTGGACGGCTTACTGGAGCGCAATGTTCATGCAACATTTTTCCTCTGCGGGTATCGGATCAAGGACTTCAACTCCATGATGGATCGGTATCTGGAGGAAGGACATGAGATTGGAAATCATACCATGGATCATGTCATCATGACGACAGAAGTGAGTGATGGCGGGTATGAACAGATTAAGAGCAATAATAAGCTGATTCGATCGTATACCGGGGAAAGGCCGACACTGATGCGTCCGTGCGGAGGCGCTTACAATGATCTGGTACGAGAAAAAATGAAAAAGCTTCATTTTCCGATTATCCTGTGGAATCTGGACACGATGGACTGGCGTGATCGCGATGCCGATACCGTTCGTGATCGCATTATCAGCCAGGCGCAGGACGGCTCGATCGTTTTGGAACACGATTTGTATGAGACCACCGTGGATGGCGTGCTGGAGGCGATTGATGTACTTCAGGAAGAAGGCTATGCGTTTGTGACCGTGTCCGAGTTGGCAGAAATTAAGGGAGTCAAACTGAAGGATGGTCGGGTTTACACCGATTTCACAGACGAAACATTGATTGATATGGGAATCCTGCCAGAGATTGATGAGGAGTCCTCAAACGGGGATGATGTAGACGATTTGGAATCCACGGAAGAGCAGGATACATAATACAGGCCGTGAAAAAGCAGTATCGGACAAAATGTCGGATACTGCTTTTTTCATGTCAGCAACCTGACAGAGCAGGGGGAGAGCAAACGTCATGACAGCGGCGGGGAACATAACCGAGCTCTCGGATCAGTTCCAGATCAGTCTGTATCGTGATGCCACTGGTTGTCAGCATGTCGCCGGAAATTGCGGCGTTGGCACCAGAACGGAAACAGTTCCGTCCAAGATCGGGCAGCAGTCCACGCCCACCGGCAAGACGAATGGAAGCATCGGGGATGAGAAAGCGGAACAGAGCGACAATACGGCACAGCTCGTCATTGGTGAGAGGGGTGCGGTTTTCATAAGGGGTTCCCGGAATCGGATTTAACAGATTGACCGGAATGGAACGTACGCCCAGTTCGCGCAGATCCAGAGCCATGTCAATCCGATCTTCCATCGTCTCCCCCATGCCGACAATACCGCCGGAACAGACCGAAAGGCCTGCTCTCTGTGCGGCTAAAATGGCATTGCGCTTATCATCATAGGTATGGGTGGTACATACGTTTGGAAAATTACGGCGGGACGTCTCCAGGTTATTGTGAACGCGGACAGCGCCGGCTTCCCGAAGTCTGCGGTAGTCGGATTCTTGTAACAGTCCATTGGAAATACAAATGGCAATGTTGCTGTGCTCGCGGATCTGGCGAATACAGCGGCATTCTTGCTCAATTTCTTCGGCTGTGAGACCTCGTCCGGAAGTGACAAAGGAATACCGCAGAACGCCACGCTGCTCGTTATAGCAGGCCTGTGCCGCGATTTCGTCGGCGGAGAGAAGAGGATAGGTTTGTGTATTTGTGCAATAATGTGCCGACTGTGCACAGAATTTGCAGTTTTCGGAACAGGTTCCGCTTTTTGCATTAATAATGGTGCAGATGTCAAAATCATTGCCGCAAAATTTGGCGCGGATGTCGTCTGCCGCCTGTGTTAGCTCTTCCAGTGGAGCGGTGGACAATTCCATTGCCTGGTGTTTGGTGAGAAACGATCCGTGCAGTACCTGTTGATATGCCTGTTGTACTGTCATATATACTACCTCCAACGTAGGAAAATGTAGCTCAATTATAACGCTTATTTTACTTTGTGTAAACATAAAAATGAAAATAGGTTTACAATACGAAATGTCGGGACAGGAAGACCGAAGTATGGTATAATAAATGCAACGAATCAGAGAGGTGATGTACTATGGGATTTCAGTTTTATGTGCCGTCTCGTATTTTATTTGGGAAAGGTCAATTGGATAAGCTGTCAAAAAAGCGACTGCCGGGGAAAAAAGCGCTGATTGTTATTTCCAGCGGAAAGTCGACGCGTGCGAATGGCTATCTGGAGCGCGTACAGCAGCAGCTGCAGCTGGCAGGCGTGGAATCAGTGGTATTTGACAAGGTATCGCCGAATCCAACAAAGCAGTGTGTTATGGAGGGTGCACAGGCCGCTCGTGATAACGGCTGCGATTTTGTCGTTGGGCTTGGCGGTGGAAGCAGCATAGATTGTGCCAAGGCGATCGCAGTTATGGCTGTGAATGATGGTGATCTGTGGGATTATGTCTACGGAGGCACTGGCGGGGCACAGCGTATGACCAACCACCCGCTGCCGATTGTGGCAATTGCAACGACCGCGGGTACGGGTACGGAAGCGGATGCGTGGTCCGTGGTGACAAACGAGGAAACATCAGAAAAAATTGGATTTGGAAATGACAAGACGTTTCCGGTACTGTCCGTGGTAGATCCGGAGTTGATGTTGTCGATCCCGCCAAAGTTCACAGCCTACCAGGGCTTTGACGCGTTGTTCCATTCCACAGAGGGGTATCTTTCCAAACGAGCGAGTTTGATGAGTGACATGTATGCGCTGAAAGCGGTCGAAATGGTTGGACAAAATTTGTCTGCGGTTGTGGCGGATGGAACCGACGAAGACGCCCGGGAGAAAGTAGCGTTTGGCAGTATGCTTGGCGGCTTTGTTATGAGTGTTGGCACGACGACATCCGAGCACGCGATCGAACATGCGATGTCAGCGTACCATTCACAGCTGCCGCACGGTGCCGGTTTGATTATGATTAGTTTGGCGTACTACCGTCACTTTGCGCGCACGGAGGAATGCCGCAGCCGAATGATTGATCTGGCGAAGGCTATGGGACGTGAAAATGCTTCGGACCCCATGGAGTTTGTGGATGCACTGCA
>CAYLXH010000167.1:0-3104 GCA_964387535.1 uncultured Butyricicoccus sp.
GAGTGAGTTCTGTTGGAGCGAGCAGGAGCGAGAAACCACTCGGAGGGAGATGGAACAGTATCATGCGGAGTGCAGCCGGATTGCGGTGATGGAACAGGAACAGACTCGCGCAGCGGAAGGACTGCGATATGTCGATTTGGATGCTGTAAAGCAAAAGCACACTGCGGTCGTTGGGCAGTTGAGTCAGTGTCGGGAAGAAAGCTATGCGATTCGCCGGGCGTTGGAGCACAATGCACTGGCAGCCGAAAGGCTGCGGCGACACAATGACGAGCGGATCGAGCTCACGCAGAAAATCGCTTCTCTGCGTGAGCTAGTACAAACAGTCAGTGGGGATGTACCGGGAAAGCCGAGACTGTCATTTGAAAAATATGTACAGGCAGCATACTTTGTGCAGATCCTGGAACGAGCGAATCAGCGCCTGCGAGAGATGAGCGGTGGGCGGTATGAATTGCGCTGTCGGCAGGAGTCATCGGACCATCGGTCACAGACGGGACTGGATATGGACGTATTGGATCATCACACCGGGCGCCTTCGTGATGTGAAAACACTGTCCGGAGGAGAATCCTTTTTGGGTGCGCTGTCTCTGGCGCTGGGATTTTCTGATGTGATTCAGAGCCATGCAGGAGGGATTGCCGTGGAGACGGTGTTCATTGATGAAGGCTTTGGATCATTGGATAGCCAGTCATTGGAAGAGGTACTTGGGATTTTGTCCGCTCTGAGTGGGGATTCCCGTCTGATTGGTATTATTTCTCATGTTTCGGAGTTAAAGGAACGAATCGAGCGACAGATCGTTGTACATCGCTCCCGGACGGGAAGCAGTGCAGAGATTGTCGTCCAATGACAGTATGATCAAGACAGCACCCTTCTTCGCGGGTATTTCGTGGAGAAGTGGTGCTGTTTGCGTTGTCTGTCAGGATGATTTCGCCTCGACAAACCATCGGGTTCCCTCCAGAAATAGATAGCTGATTCGGCCTCGAATTCCGCAGGTGTAGCGGATGCCAGAGCCGCCGGCTTTTAGCGAGGCGGCGGGACGGACATCAAAAATAGAGTCAATTTGAAAGATCTGTCCGTCCTCCCAGATGACACGAGATGGACGGATGTGGCCATCTGGATCAAAGGATGCGACAACCGTGACGTAAACTTTTTTTGCCAAGAATATCATCTCCTTTCGGATAAAATACATAAGGGGTGTTATTTGCTGTCGAGCGGATGGATAGCCTGACCGGCGTTGAGATCAAAGCCGGTCAGGACTGGATCGAGAAGAAGAGAGGCTCGAAGAATACTGGTGTTTCCAAACCGGTGACGGATGCGGTCCACAGAGTGATCTAATGCGTTCTGGCGAAGCATGGTATGTGAATTGTGGAACAGATCCAGCTGAACAGGCTGTGACGAGCTGCACAGATCGCTGAGTTGAATCCCCAGAGAACGAAGGGGAATCCTCCAGTTACAGTGAGCTTCTAACAAACGGATTGCAGTGTTCAGAATTAATGGGGTTTCGTTGGAAGGATATGGGAGAGTAGATTGACACTCTGAACGGATGAGCTGCGTGGTGCGCATAGAGATTGCGACCGTGCGACAGGACAGATTTTGTTCACGCAGACGTGAGCAGACATTTTCACCCAGCGCAGTGAGGACAAGACGACCGTCCTCCGCCGTTTCCATATCACGGATCGTAGTCGTGCTGTTGCTGATGGATTTGACCGGCATGTGGTAATCATGGAAGGCAACGGGAGAACAGTCCAGCCCGTTGGCATAGGACCACAACTGTGTTCCATATTTTCCGAATTGTTGCTGGAGCAGTTCGCGGGATGTGTGAGCAAGATCCCCAATGGTATGAATGCCGAATTGTGATAGTTTTCGGGAAGTAGCATGTCCGATCCCGAGAAGGGCCGATGCTGGCATCGGCCAAACAACTTGCCGAACATTGTCCGGAGTGATTTGAGAAACTGCATCCGGCTTTTTTAGATCAGAACCGAGTTTTGCAAAGACTTTGTTCCAGCTGATACCAATCGAAACAGTAATGCCGATTTCCCGTTTGACGCGTTGGCGGATTTCGTGGGCGATCTGTTCTCCGCTGCCGAATAATTGTGTGGAACCGGTGACATCCAGCCATGCTTCGTCAATCCCAAAGCTTTCGATTTGGTCGGTGTAATCGGAAAAAATCTGCTTTACCCGGTGGGAGAAGTCCAGATACCGAGAAAAATTGGGAGGCAGAACCAGAAGATCCGGACATTTTTGTTTCGCAGTCCAGATTGCTTCCCCTGTTGTAATGCCGCATTGCTTGGCCAGATCGTTTTTTGCCAGAATAACTCCATGCCGTGATTCCGGATTGCCGCCGACAGCCATGGGATGAGTGCGTGTTTCCGGGTGGTACAGCATTTCAACAGATGCATAAAAACAGTTACAATCTGCATGAAGAATACATCGGGTCATGGTGAGAGCCTCCAGTCTCAAAATAAGAACTGATGTTCTTGTAATAAGTATAGTACAAGAACAAACGTTCGTCAATGGAAAAACAACAGACGAATGGAAATCTCGGAAAAAAGATGTTATACTGACCATAACAATATGGAAAGGATGTGATCGGGATGAGGGAAGGATACGACACATTGATGCATTGCTATGAAGAAATCCGCCGTCAAACTGATTTTGAACCCAAAGTTGCGATTGTTTTGGGGAGTGGCTTAGGAGAATTCGCGGAGCGGGTTCAGGCTGTGGCAACGGTGGAGTACAGTACCATTGATGGATTTCCCACATCCACGGTACTGGGACACCGCGGACGGTATGTATTTGGCTATGTGGATGCGGTGCCCGTAGTGATTATGCAAGGGCGTGTACACTATTATGAAGGGTATTCCATGCAGGATGTTGTGTTGCCGATTCGGCTCATGAAGCTACTTGGAGCAGAAATTTTGATGGTAACTAATGCTTCTGGCGGCATCAATGAGCAGTTTCAAGCAGGGGATTTGATGTTGATTACAGATCAGATTAGTTCGTTTGTTCCATCTCCACTGATTGGCCCTAATATCGAAGAACTCGGAACACGGTTTCCGGATATGACGGAAGCGTACGATAAGCAGCTGCGTCATATTATTGCGATGGTG
>CAYLXH010000168.1:0-3100 GCA_964387535.1 uncultured Butyricicoccus sp.
GGGCATCAAGAAGGTCTTTATCCGCTCCGGCCTGCGCTACGACTACATGATGGCGGACAAAAACGACGAGTTCTTCACCGAATTGGTCAAGTATCATATCAGCGGCCAGCTCAAGGTCGCACCGGAGCACATGAGCGACAACGCCCTGTACTATATGGGAAAGCCCTCCTTCTCGGTCTACGAACGGTTCAAGCAGCGCTACGAGCGCATCAACCAAAAGCTGGGCAAGAAACAGTATCTCGTTCCGTATCTGATGAGCTCCCATCCCGGTGCAACACTGGAGGATGCGATCGCGCTGGCGGAATACCTGAACTCCATCGGCTACATGCCGCAGCAGGTTCAGGACTTCTATCCGACGCCGGGTACCCTGTCCACCGCCATGTACTACTCCGAAATTGACCCGCGCACGATGAAACCCGTTTACGTCGCCAAGACCCGGGAGGAAAAGGCGCAGCAGCGCGCGCTGCTGCAATGGCGCAAGCCAGAAAACCGGCCGATCATCCTCAAGGCGCTCCGGCAGGCGGGTCGGGAGGATCTCATCGGCTACGGGAAACACTGTCTCATCCGTCCCGCGCGCGGTGAGAAAACCGGCACGCGCACGGACACCGTCGGGCGCAGAGCAGGAGGCAGCCGTCCGTCCGGATCCACCGGTCGCACCAAACCGGTCAAGCGCAAGGCGGGATGGGCTAAACCGAAAAAGAAGCGGTGACTACCGGACCGATCGGACATTGTGTTCCCCCAATCGGTTTCCGTACCGGATTACTTCCGAAACGCACCGCACAGCGCATTGCGTGCAGTGCGGATTGTATGGTACAATAATACCTTGTAAGCAGCCAATGAAACAATAACACGAACTGAGGAATACTATGTGGATTGCAGATAAATGGAAGGACTTTGAAGTTCTGGACTGCGGCGGCGGCGAAAAAGTCGAGCGCTGGGGAAAACAGATCCTCGTCCGTCCGGACCCGCAGGCGGTATGGCCCCGACAGCCATCCGCCACGGCATGGAACCGCGCCAACGCGCACTACTCCCGCTCGTCCTCGGGCGGCGGCAAGTGGAGCATCAAAAAGCTCCCCAAGCAGTGGGACATCCACTACCGTGAGCTGACGTTTCACATCAAGCCGATGAACTTTAAGCACACCGGCCTGTTCCCGGAGCAGGCGGCCAACTGGGATTTTGTCGACGGCCTGATTCGCCGCGCCAACCGCCCGATCAACGTGCTCAACCTGTTCGCCTACACCGGAGGCGCAACACTGGCCTGTGCGGCCGCCGGCGCCTCGGTCTGCCACGTCGACGCCTCCAAAGGCATGACGCAGTGGGCAAAGGAAAACGCTGCGGCTTCCGGTCTGTCCGACCGCCCGATCCGCTGGATTGTCGACGACTGCAAGAAATTCGTCGAACGGGAAATCCGCCGCGGACGCCGCTATGACGGCATCATCATGGATCCGCCGAGCTACGGCCGCGGTCCGACGGGCGAGGTCTGGAAGATTGAACACGACATCGCCGACTTTATCTCCCTCGTCGCCGGAGTTCTGTCGGATGACCCGCTGTTTTTCCTTGTCAACAGCTATTCCACCGGTCTTGCGCCGTCTGTCATGGGCTACCTGCTCGGCACGACCGTCGCCAAAACACACGGCGGAACCATCACCTGCGGAGAGCTTGGCCTTCCGGTGTCCTCCACCGGCTATCCTCTGCCGTGCGGAAGCACGGCCCGCTGGGTCTCAGACTGACTCCCCGGCAAGCTCTCGATTTCATCCGGGGCAGGCCGAATACCAACGCCCGCCCTTTTGCCTTTATTGCCTGGAAAGAAGAACGACTAGTATGTCAGAGATGATACAAACTGAAAATCTCACCTTTTCTTATACCGACGTCATCAACTCGCACTCTCTGATTCTGGATGACATCAATCTGACCATTCCGAACGGACAGTTTATCGCCATATTGGGGCGCAATGGCTCGGGGAAATCCACCCTCGCCAAGCACTTTAACGCCATCAATCTTCCGGCCGGCGGACGCGTCCTCGTCGACGGCATGGACACGCGCAGCCCGGAAAATCTGATTCCGATCCGCAAGTCCGCCAGCATGGTATTTCAGAATCCGGACAATCAGATTGTCTCCACTGTCGTGGAGGAGGATGTCGCATTTGCGCTGGAGAACCTTGGCGTTCCCTCACCGGACATCCGCCGTCGTGTCGATGACGCGCTGAAAACCGTTGGCATGTACGACTACCGCCTGCACGCGCCGCACCTGCTGTCGGGCGGCCAGAAGCAGCGTGTCGCCATCGCCGGAGTTCTGGCGATCATGCCGCGCTGCATCATTTTCGATGAGCCAACCTCCATGCTCGACCCACAGGGACGGCAGGAGGTCATGAACGTGATTCAGCATCTGAATGAGGACTTCCACATCACCATCGTCCTCATTACCCATCACATGGAAGAGGCCGTACTGGCGCAGCGTGTGGTTGTTCTCGACCGCGGACACGTCGCCTTGGACGGCACGCCGCGGGAGGTCTTTTCCCGTACCGACAAACTGTCCCGTCTGGGGCTGGCTCCGCCGCCTACCGTCGCATTGCTGGAAGCCGTCAACCGCGCCGCCGGCGTGCTCATCCCCACCGATGCGCTGTCTGTGGACGAGTGTGTCGACCGGCTGCAATCCTTTCTGCTGGAAGGGGGAATCCGCGTATGAGTTCCTCACCAATTCTTCAGGTACAGCACCTGTCGCATGTGTACAGTGTCGGCACACCGTTTGAGCACAAGGCGCTCGACGACGTCAACCTGACCGTCAATCCCGGCGAATTCCTCGCCCTCATCGGGCACACCGGCTCGGGCAAGTCCACGCTGATTCAGCACCTCAACGGTCTGCTGCGCCCGACATCCGGCTCGATTCTGTTCCACGGACAGGACATTTTCACCACCAAATCCCATCTCCACTCGGTGCGTTTCCGCATCGGTCTGGTGTTCCAGTACCCGGAATACCAGCTGTTCGGCGAAACCGTCGGCGAGGACGTCGCCTTTGGTCCCGCCAACATGGGACTGGACAATATCGAAATCTCCCGCCGTGTCGAAAACGCACTGCGCATGGTTGGCCTGTCGTCCGACAT
>CAYLXH010000169.1:0-3075 GCA_964387535.1 uncultured Butyricicoccus sp.
ATTGCTATAGAACGAGGATTGAAACTGTGCTATCATCACCATATGGCGACAGTGGTACAGACGATAGAGGAGACGAGACGGCTGTTGGAGGGCACAGATCCGCGCTATGTCTATCTGTGCTATGATACAGGGCACATTACATTTGCCGGAGAGGATGCGGCTCAGGCGGCGCGGGAATTTGGTCCGCGCATTGGGCATGTGCATCTGAAGGACGTGCGTCCGAATAAAATGGAACAGGCGTACCGAGAGGGCTTCGCGTTTCGACAGGCTGTTCTGGAAGGATGTTTTACGGTTCCCGGCGATGGATGTGTGGACTATCCAGCAGTATTTGCAGCGTTGGAAGCGGCAAATTATGAAGGATGGTTGCTTGTGGAGGCGGAACAGGATCCTGCAAAGGCGAATCCGTTGGAATACGCGCAAAAGGCGCGTGAGTACATTCGAACGACAGCCGGCATTTAATCCGGTGTGGAAATAGGAGGAATGTGTTGTGATTCGAGTAGGTTTAATTGGACTGGGAGAAGCGGTACAGGCGCTGCATATGCCGGCGCTGGAGCTGATGAAGGATCGTTATGAAGTGACTGCTGTGGCAGATGCATCCAGAGAAACAGCAGATTACATCGCGGATTCTTTTCACATTCCGTACCGATTTTATGATGCGGATGCGTTGATTCGAAGTGATACAGTGGATGCTGTCATCATATGCAGTCCGGATGCCTATCACGCGCATCAGGTCAAGCTGGCGCTGGAATGCGGAAAGCATGTGTTTATTGAAAAGCCGGCAGCCTTGTGTTTGGAGAATTTGGATTCGATGATTGCTGTGGCGCAGCAGCATCCCGAGTTGATCAGCATGATCGGATATGTGCGGCGGTATGCAGATCCATTTCGCAAGCTGAAGCAGCTTCTGGAGGAGGATGCCCGCCCGATTGAGTATCTGCGATGCCGTACACTGGTTTGTGAGGCCCCGTTTTATCTGAAACAGACGCGCCCGATCTTTCGCGGTCAGGATGTTCCGAGACAAGCGATTGAACAAAACCGCGAGATGAAACAGGATCAACTGGAAAAGGCATTAGGGAAAAATCCCTCGGAGAGTCTCAAGACAACGTACACATATGTGAATTGTTCTGGTGTACATATTTTGTCTGCGGTGCGAGATTTAGTGGGACAACCAAAGAGGGTTGCACGTTCCTATGCGATGAATCAGGGAAAGCGTATCGCTGCAATACTGGAATATGAAAACTTTATGGGTGTGTTTGAATATGTAAACGATCAATCGGTTGCCGTTTTTGATGAGGCAATTGAGATTTTTCAGGGAAATCGAAAGTTTTTATTAAAGTTTGAAAGTCCATATATTCGCAATTTACCAGTCACGTTGGAAATGGTGGAGACAGAGGGACTGGAGAGTAAAACGACGACATTCGGACCTTGGTATACAGATAATTTCCACAACGAGCTGGTGGAGTTTGCAGACTGCATCGAACAGAATCGACGACCCTATACCGAGTTGCAGGACGCACGAGCGGATTTGCTGCTTGCCAAGGAAATCGCTTGGAAGAGTATGGATGAGTGAGGTGCGTGATGAAACAGCTCAAATATGGTATGGTCGGCGGAGGAATTGGCTCATATATTGGAGCGATGCATCGAAGAGCGATTGCGCTGGATTCGACAGCGATGCTTGCAGCGGGATGCTTTTCTCAGAATATGGATAAAACACGTCAATTGGGAGAGGAGCTGGGACTGGATCCGGACAGAGTGTATCAGGATTACAGGCAGATGGCGCTTGAGGAAGCAAACCGTGAGGATGGGATCGACTTTGTTGTCGTTTGCACTCCGAATGTATCCCATTATGAAATCTGCAAGCAGTTCCTGGAGAATGGCATCCATGTTGTCTGTGATAAACCGCTGACGATTGAGAAGAAAGACGCGGAGGAACTGGACCGCATTGCAAAGAAAAATGGCCTGGTGCTGGCGGTGACATATTCCTATACCGGACATGTCACGCTGCGTGCGGCACGGGCACTCATTGCCGCGGGAGAGATCGGAACCATTCGTATGGTTATGGCAGAATATCCTCTGGGGTGGCTATCGCAGGAGGGATCCGGAGGCAAACAGGCGTGGCGGCTGGATCCCAAACAGAGTGGAAAATCTGCCTGCATGGCGGACATCGGGACGCATATTGAAAATGCAGTTCATATGATGACGGGACTTCGCTTGACGCGAGTTTTGGGAAAACTGGACACGATGGTTCCTGGAAGACAACTGGATGACAACGGTGTCGTTCTCTGTGAGTACGACAATGGAGCCAGAGGTGTCTATTGGGCGTCGGTGGTGGCCACGGGGATGGACAACGCGCTGCGTATTCGGGTATATGGTACAGAGGGCTCCATGGAATGGTCACAGGAGGACTGTGAAAATCTGCATATCATTGATAAGAACAATACGCGTCGGATCGTTCGTCGGGGCTCGTCACAACTTCCAGCGGAAGTTGCCTGTGAGGTGAGAACGCCGGCAGGACACCCCGAGGGATATTTGGAAGCACTGGCCAATCTGTACTGCAATATTGCCAAGGCAATTCGGCAGGGCAGCGATGAAGGCTGTCTCTATCCGCATGCAGAGGATGGAATCGAGGCGATTGATTTCGTCGACCGGGTGGTCTGGAGCAGCCAGAATGGGAATGTCTGGGTCGGCATGGACGACCCGCTGGACTGAGAGACCCCGGAGAACAGGGCGGTGCCCTCGTTGCTGTGACAGGCACGATTGGTTTGAATCTGAGTATAACAATGCTCCCCGCGAGACAGGACAGAATCTGCTGTCCGTCATGCGGGGAGCATGCTTATTTCATCGAGTTATTACCGCTGATGGGAATCAAACGGTGTAGCAAAACAAATTATGCCTTGCCGTCGCAACCCAGAACATTCACGATCTTGTGGGCAACCATGTCCTTGACAGCCTGACGAGCCGGCTTCAGGTACTGGCGCGGGTCGAAATGATCCGGATGCTCTGCGAAGTGCTTGCGGATCGAAGCGGTGATAGCCAGACGGATGTCAGAGTCAATGTTGATCTTGCAGACAGCCAGCT
>CAYLXH010000170.1:0-2994 GCA_964387535.1 uncultured Butyricicoccus sp.
TTTTATATGGGCTGATCAACAAGGAAGAGGACATATGGTGTGAGCGGGTTTTTGCTCCCTGGCTGGACATGGAAGAAGAGATGAGACGGGCTGGCATTCCACTGTATGGATTGGAAAGCGGAGATAGCCTGGCAGAATTTGATGTGATTGCGTTCACACTGCAATATGAACTTTCGTTTACGAACATTTTGAATATGCTGGATCTCGGTGGAGTGCCAGTATATGCCAGCGAACGTCGTGGCCTCAATCATCTGGTTGTTTGCGGTGGCCCGTGTGCCTACAATCCAGAGCCGTTGGCAGACTTTGTGGATGTGTTTCAGATCGGTGATGGGGAAGAGATGATGATTGATTTTCTCGATCTTTACCGGCAGGCAAAACGCGAAAACTGGACGAAGGAACGGTTTTTGCAGCAGGCGAGCCAGATACAGGGTATCTATGTGCCGAGTCTTTATGATGTATCCTATCATGAAGACGGGACGGTAAAAGCAGTTACTCCGCGTGATGGCGCACCGGCCTTTGTGCAAAAACGAATCGTTGCGGATTTGGACAACATGTATTTCCCGGATCAGCTGGTGGTACCATCGACGGAGATCGTGTTTGACCGTGCGATGGTGGAGCTGTTTCGGGGATGTCCCCGCGGCTGCCGGTTCTGTCAGGCGGGACATACCTACCGCCCGCTCCGAAAAAAGAGCAAAGAGGTACTGCTGAAGCAGGCAAAAGCAATTTTGGATCATTCTGGTTATGAGGAAATCTCGCTGTCCTCCTTGTCAACCAGTGATTATTCCGAGCTGGGAGAGCTGACGGAAGAGCTGCTGGATTTCTGTGAGGAGCGCCGCATTAGCCTTGCCCTGCCATCGCTGCGCGCCGATTCTTTTTCGATTGATTTGATGGAGCGTGTGCAGAAGGTGAGAAAAAGCGGCTTGACGTTCGCGGCAGAAGCAGGAAGTCAGCGTCTGCGTGATGTCATCAATAAAAATCTGACAGAAGAAGATCTGCTCAATGCGTGTAAAATCGCATTTGAGGGAGGATGGAACAATGTAAAGCTATATTTCATGATGGGTCTGCCGACGGAGACCACGGAGGATTTTGATGAAATGAGTAAGCTTTGCCGTTCCGTTGCTTGGTGTTGGCGGCAGAATACGCCCAATCGTGCGCGCGGCGTCAAGATTACCGCATCGACCTCCTGCTTTGTGCCCAAGCCACAAACTCCATTTCAATGGGACGCGCAGGCGACCAAGGAGGAGCTGGATGAAAAGACGGAATATCTGCGTAAGGTTATGAAAACCAAAAACGTCACCTTCCGCTGGCACGATTCAGATGCGAGCTTTCTAGAAGGTGTGTTCGCCCGTGGCGACCGGAAGATTGGTGACGTTTTGTATATGGCGTGGAAATCCGGATGCAAGATGGACGGCTGGGATGCGTGCTTCTCGCTGGAAAAGTGGATGGATGCTTTCGCCGCCTGCCATATTGATCCGGCATTCTATGCAAATCGTCAGCGCCCGCTGGATGAAGTGTTCCCATGGGATCACATTGGCTGCGGCACAACAAAAGAACATCTGAAGCAGGAGTGGGAGCGTTCTCGCCGTGCGGAGACGACACCGGCCTGCATGGAGCAATGTGCCGGCTGTGGTGCAGCGAGTCTGATGAAGGGATGTGGATGCCATGTTTAAGGCGAGAATGAAGTTCTCGAAAACGGAAGAAGCTGCCTATATTTCCCATTTGGATTTAATGCACTGCATGCAGCGGGTGATTGCCCGGGCACAGCTCCCAGTCTGGTATACCGAAGGGTTTAACCAGCACATTTATATTTCGGTGGCGCTTCCGCTGTCTACCTGTTATTCGGGAGAATGTGAATTTTTGGATTTTAACTGCACGGCAGAACGTATTCCGGAGGATGCCGTGGAGCGTATGAATGCGGTCATGCCGCATGGACTCCGTGTGTTAGAGATTTATCCGTTGAGCGACGGCGGGAAAAAGGTTCGCGACATCGCCTACTCCAAGTTTGAGATCACATGGGAATTCGATGACGGAGTACCGGAGACATTCTGCAAAGATGTGGAGCAGCTGTTTTCCCGGGAAGAGATTCTGATTATGAAGCGATCGAAGCGGGGAGAGAAACAGGTTAATATCAAGGAGTATATCAGGGCAATATCGCTGGAGCCGGACACGGATTGTGTTCGGGCGTATACCATTTTGTCGTCTGGCAACAACAATTTGAGTCCGGAATATATTACGCGAACGATTCAGGCAGAGCTGCCGCAATATGTTCTGGATGGAGTAAGCTATCATCATTTGATGGTGTATGACGCTAATTTGGAAGAGTTTCGATAAGATAAAAAATACTATGATAAACAATATGACAAATCAGGTTTCCACAGAGCAGATTGCGCATCAGTGGGATTGCATGAACAGCATTCGACATATGCTGTCTGTCCGCGCAGAACAGCCGTATTTTTACTGTCAGACGTTTGGCTGTCAACAGAACGAGGCGGATACGGAACGGATTGCAGGTATGCTGGGAGAGATGGGATATCAGCCGACGAAGGAACCCGAACAGGCGGATGTCATTGTTGTGAACACCTGTGCGGTTCGGGAACACGCGGAAAAGCGTGTGCTTGGTATTATGGGACAGTATACCCATTTGAAAGACAGGAAACCCAATCTGACGATTTGTATGTGTGGATGCATGGTACAGCAGCCACACATGACGGAGAAGATCAGAAAAAGCTACCCGCGCGTAGACATTGTGTTTGGGACACATGCGCTGTGGCGCTTTCCCGAACTGCTGCTGCAGCGGCTGAGCGGAAGCAAACGGATCTTTGATATTTCCGGCGATGAGCACGGAACAATTTCAGAAGGGCTGCCGGTGCTGCGCGGAGAGGGGTGCCATGCGTGGCTGTCTATTATGTACGGATGCAATAACTTTTGTACGTATTGTATCGTTCCGCATGTGCGCGGACGAGAAAGAAGCCGCCTGCCGGAAGACATTGAGCG
>CAYLXH010000171.1:0-2960 GCA_964387535.1 uncultured Butyricicoccus sp.
AAGGAGTTTCAGCGTTTGTCGCCGTCTATTTAATTCCTTTTCCCAAGCTGAGATATCCCAAGTTGAAATATGGCGGAGAAATTGACTAAAAAAGAAGCTTCCTGTATAATACAAAGTATCTGTAAAAAAATCGTGTCCAGTTTTTTTAGACAAGTGCAAGGGGTAACAGTCGGTTTTGGAAGAAAAATGTTGAACAGGAGGTAGCGATGAAAAAATGAACCTTTGGAAACAAACAAGGCAGGTAAAGACAAGATTATCCAGAAGGAATCTCCTTTTCAGAAAAGCAACGGCTATCTTTCTGAGTTTTGTGATGATTTTGTCTGTGGCGGGAAATGTCTCATTATTTGCTGTCAGTGCGGCTGAGGAAGAGCAAACATTAAACTGCCAGTATGAAACACATCAGCATAGTGAGAACTGCTATTCAGCCGAAGGAGAGCTTGTCTGCGGTCTTTCTGATTATGTTGCGCATACGCATGATGAGAATTGCTATGACGCAGAGGGAGCGCTGATCTGTGATTTTCTTCAAACAGAAGAGCATACTCCCACGGAAGCATGTATGCAAACTGTTCCAACAGAAGAGACCATTCAAAGATCATATAATGCAAATACAGAATCAAATGAGGAAACCGCAAAGGAAATTGTGATCTACCACACCAACGATACCCACGGATACCTCGATGGTTCAACTAATCACATCACCATTGGCCAGGTAGCCGCACTGAAGAAAAGCACTTCAAACTCTATCCTGGTGGACGCAGGAGACGCAACCCAGGGACTTCCTCTTGCCTCCCTCACCAAGGGAGCAGATGTCATTGACCTGATGAACCTGGCCGGATATGACCTGATGGCAGCCGGAAATCATGAATTTGACTTTGGAACCGAACAGCT
This sequence comes from uncultured Butyricicoccus sp., assembly GCA_964387535.1. GTDB lineage: Bacteria > Bacillota > Clostridia > Oscillospirales > Butyricicoccaceae > Butyricicoccus_A. The sequence goes on from CAYLXH010000171.1 coordinate 889, forward strand.
TCTCTCCAACGCGGCTCGGGCGAATTTTCCCATTCTGGCAGCCAATGTCTACCGGAATGGCCAGCGTCTGCTCGCGGGAACTCCGAATGGAAACAACGGCTGCCATACCGTGATCGAGTGCAGCGGAGTGAAGATCGGCTTTTTCGGGCTGACTACAGCAGGGACGGCGACATCTACCAATCCGGCTGGAATCAGCGATCTGGAGTTTACCGACGAAGTCACGGCAGCCAAACAGGAAATAAACGGACTGGAGGACGAAGGCGCAGACATCATCATTGCAGTGTGTCACATGGGCAACACCGATGCCCCCTGCACCAGCGTGAATCTGGCCAACGCCATGACAGATAATTATCAGAACAAGATCGATGTGATTATCGATGCCCACAGCCATACCGTTGAAAATGAGGGAACAAACGGCATCCTTATTGTACAGACCGGCGCCTATTTGGCAGGCGTGGGGAAATTGACTCTGACGGTGAACGGAGAAGAAGTACAAGCCACCGAAGAGCTCTTGGATGCCAAGGCCCTGGCCAATGTCTCTTCTGATCCGGAAGTGACAGAAAAGCTTGCCGAAATCCAGGCATCACAGACAGGGCTTCTGAACGAAAAACTTGGCGATGCCGAGACAACCCTGTGGGGCGGTTCCATCGGAAGCGGTTCAGTCGGCGTTGCTATTGCCCGGCTGGTAGAGACAAACTTCGGCGACCTTGTAGCTGACGCATTTTGCGATGCCGCTCAGACATTTATGCAGACTGTCGACGAAGAGGACGCTGCCCTTCCCATCATCGCGGCAGAAAACGGCGGAGGAATACGTGGAGGTGTCACAAACGGAGATATCACGGTAGGAGAGCTGATCACAGCTTTTCCTTACTCGAACACTCTATATCTGAAGAAAGTGACACCCAAGATCCTCTACGAAGCAATGGAGGTATCCGGAACAAAGCTTGCCGGCCAAAACCTGGAGACAGGCATGCTGCTCCAGGAATCCAATTCCGGTGGCTTTCTGCAGATTTCAGGTTTTACCGTTGTGTTTGATCCAGATGGAGAAGAGGGACATAGGGTAACTTCCATTACCCTGGATGGTGAGACAGAGCCACTGGACAGAGATGACGGTACCAGAGAAATCCTGATGGTTGGCAACAACTACATCATGAGCGGCGGCGGAGGCAGTTATTCCATGCTGGGTGCGCTGCAGAAATATGGTGAAGCAGGCGGTGAACTGGAGACAATCCACTCCTATATCGAAAAATGCATTGCGGGCGGGACGCTGCAGCAGTATACAGGAACACAGAACCGGATCCAGATGAGGAGTTCGGGATATGTGCCAAAGGACTACACAGCTTCCATTCTGATTACAGACGAAGCTGGCAATCTACTCCCGAACCAGGCATTATCCTACCGGGTAGACGGGGGAACGCGGCAAAACGGAACCACTGATGAGAACGGTATACTCAAGGTCATCCTCTCAGACGGCTCCCACGGCGTCCGGCTGGCAGATGACCAACAGGAAGTCTATCTTGATAATTACTCCGGATTTGGTATTTATGAAGACCAATACCGCACTCAGGTCACCCTCACCTTCCTGGCGGACGGAAGCTGTGACCCCATACCGGATGACACCCAAGGACAGGGCGGTGCAGAGGACGGTGGCGACGTGAAGGAACCGTCTTCATACACCCCTTCGGACAGTTCTTCAGGGCATGGCACGACAATCAGTCCGGGAACCGGGGATGATACCAATATCACCCTCTGGATTTTCATTATGCTGACGACCGCAACAGCCCTGACTACTGCTATAGTTTCCCGCAGAAGGAGAAAACGCAGCGGTTTGCTGACGAGAATACATTGACGGTGCATGTGAGATGACTGCGTAAAAAGCTGGATGCCGTCATGATCGGTACCCAGCCAGAAATACAAGGCGCGTCATATGAACGTTACCGTCCGCAACGCCAGCCGGATCTTCCAGAATCTTGAAAAAGGCGGGGCAGCGGCGTAGCGCTAGCGGCGGTAAATAGCTTGATCCGTATAGATCAGATCCATTGGCACATCCCACGGGTCAACCGGGACCTCCC
>CAYLXH010000172.1:0-2896 GCA_964387535.1 uncultured Butyricicoccus sp.
GAGATGACGGTGGACTCGACACCGACCGAGCAAGGCCCGCCATCGACGACCGCGGCGATGCGTCCATTTAAATCCTCCATGACGTGCTGTGCTGTCGTCGTGGAGGGACGGCCGGATGTATTGGCCGAGGGGGCAGCCAGTGGGACACCGGCCGCGCGGATAATGGCGCGCGCCAGGGGATGCGAGGGAAGGCGAATACCCACTGTATTTAAACCTGCTGATGTTACAATCGGGATACAGTCCTGCTTGGGAAGAATGATGGTCATCGGTCCCGGCCAATAGGCGTCAGCGAGAGCTCTGGCCTGCTCCGGAACGACTGCGGCAATCGAAAAGATCTGTTCGAAGTCTGCGATGTGAACGATAAGCGGATTGTCCTGCGGACGGCCTTTTGCAGCAAAAATGCGGCGGACTGCCTCAGGATCGTAGGCGTTGGCGGCCAGACCGTACACGGTTTCGGTGGGGATGCCGACGACTTCGCCGTCCCGCAGCAGCTGTGCCGCGGTAGTGACCGCCGTCGGATCGGTGGCTGGATGGAGTAACTTGGTAATCATCAAATTCCTTCTTTGTTCAGATAATACAATTTGTAAAGTAATAACTTAAAAATACGAATAGACAAAATAATGCTTGGACAGCACGTCGGCTGAGAAAGGTTTCCGCGAGTGGAATGAGATGCAAACATGCGATACACAGGCAGGCGGCGCTGCATACAAGGCTGGCACCGCGAAGTGGTACCCAATGGGACAGCACAGCGCCCAGCAGCGTCATCCCGAACAGCGGCAGCAGCAATCCGGCAGTGCGTTGTGCGGATGTGTCTGCGAGGTGCGTGAGCAGGCCCAACACAGCCGCCAACGGGAGGAGAGGGAGAAAGCGTCCGGTCATTCCACAAAACAGAGCGAGCAGTGCGGCACTGGGGTGCAGAATGTTGAGGGTTTCGTTCCAGTACTGCCGCCATGGGGCAAAAACCGGAGTCTCCTCCGTGTGCAGAAGCATGCCGCTGAGCACAAGCAGAAACAGCACTGTGCCCGGGGCAGAATAAGTGGGCAGATGGTGCAGACCATCCGCCATCAGATAGCCTGCGGCGGCGCACAGAACGACCCCGCAGCCGGTATCCTGCTGCGTGACGCACCAGCGCCCGAGACAAAAGACCGGAATCAGTGCCAAAAGCGGCCAAAGCATCATGGTATCGCCCCCATACAGTGTATGAAAGCGGCCAGTCCGGTTATGTGTGCTGTGCGTTGGCGAGCTTTTCCGCCTGCTCTGCGGTGATGAGGGCGTCCAGAATCTCATCCAGATCGCCGTTCAAAAAGCTATCCAGATGATAGACGGTCAGCTTGATGCGGTGTTCGGAGATGCGGTTTTCCGGATAATTGTACGTCCGAATGCGCTCCGAGCGGCTGCCAGAGCCGACCTGGCTGCGGCGTTCGTCCGCAATCGCCTCGTCCTGCTTGCGCTGTTCGATTTCAAACAGACGGGAGCGCAGGACGCGCAGCGCTTTGTCCTTATTTTTGTACTGGCTTCGCTCATCCTGACACTCGACCACCATGCCGGTCGGCAGATGGGTGATGCGGATGGCAGAGGAGGTCTTGTTGATGTGCTGGCCGCCCGCACCGGAGGAACGGAAGGTGTCAATGCGCAGATCGTTCGGATTGATTTCCAGCTCGATGTCATCGACCTCTGGCAGCACCGCCACCGTGACGGTAGAGGTGTGGACGCGTCCCTGCGACTCAGTCTCGGGAACGCGCTGGACGCGGTGGACACCGCGCTCAAATTTCATACGGGAATACACCCGTTCTCCCTCTAAGCTGAACGTGATCTCCTTGCAGCCGCCGAGCTCGGTGGGGGTTTGGCTGATGATCTTGCTTTTCCAGCCGCGCTTGTCGGCGTACATCGAATACATGCGGTAGAGGGAGTGGGCGAACAGCGCGGCTTCTTCCCCGCCGGCGCCCGCGCGAATCTCGACAATGACGCTGCGCTCGTCGTTGGGGTCATGCGGCAGGAGCAGAAGCGTGAGCTCCTCCTCCAGCTGCTCCATGACATCGCGGGAGGCAAGCAGGGCCTCCTGTGCCATCGCGCGCAGTTCAGCGTCCGCTTCGGCGTCGTCCAGCATCTCCCGCGCATCGCGCTGCTCCTGTACCGCATCCGCATAGCGGCGGTAGGTCTGGATGATGGGAGTCAGCTCCTTCTGTTCCCGGAGCAGCTGTGCCGCGCGTGCGGGATCCTGATACAGATCCGGTGCAGCGAGCAGACTCTCCAGCTCGTCGAAGCGGTCTGCGAGACCCTCGAGTTTTTCTAGCATAGACATTCAACTCCAAGTAATTTTAAAAGATAAAAATACAAATCTAAAAAAATAGAATATAAATAATACTATATGTAATCAATTTGTTATCCGCACGCTCATCTCAACCAACAGATCATGGGCTCCGTTGAGGTGGAGGTTGCAGCGTTGGTTGGGTTTGCACAGTTCAAGCAGGTGATCCAGCGCGAAGTATTCCAGCGTATCAAGCTGCTCAGTGGACAGTGCCGCGAGCTTATGGCCGCCAAAATCCACGACGATGTCCTCTCCCTCAGCGATGATCGGGAGATCCCGGCTGTCGCTGTGCAGCATCAAGCAGTGCAGCTTGGCGTCCTGCAGAGCACGCAGTCCGGTGATCAGAGCGGGAATGTGACGCGATGTGATCGTAAGATCGGCAATCAGGAGATGATCGTTGGTGGTCGCCTGAATCGCGCAGGGAACCGGATAGGTGCTGATCATGAAAAATTCCTCCTTTGTTGTAAAACGTACCGTTACCAGCGGCCGGCGGCCGCAAGGATGACGAGGGAAAAGTATTCGCGCAGACAGAACAGGGGGCGCAGATACCAGGGAGACGGTGCGGCGACGGCATAGCCGTCCAGTCCG
>CAYLXH010000173.1:0-2889 GCA_964387535.1 uncultured Butyricicoccus sp.
CCTTGCACACAAGATACGCTGAGTCTTGATCATTCTTCCAAAGGTCGAATACGATACGCCGCCCCAATACTTCTGCAAATCTCTTGACACCGTTTTTCTTCTTCGTGGGAAATTGTCGTAGCTACTGTAGTTAAAACTACATGAGGAACAACAGATGTGCAGGACTTTGCAAAAGAGATCAGGGCATCAAATGACGATAATCCAAACTTGCTTCGAGTCAAATCCAGATATTGTTCGGCATCTGGTGTGTTTAAACTAATGGACACGGTATCAATTAATCCACGAAAACGCGGTGCAATTGACTCACCGTGAATCAAATCACCAAGTCCATTCGTATTAATGCGGATTGGAAGCCCATATTGTTCTTTTACATAAGCTGCAACACACAACAGTATATCTAAGCGTTCTGTCGGTTCTCCAAACCCGCAAAACACAACCTCACGATATTGGCTCATGTTCTGTGCATCTATCGCTGCTTTTACTTCTTCCAAGGAAGGCTCATGCTCCAGCCAGAGCCCTCCGGAATTGCCGACATGATCCATTGTCTGACGAAGACAAAAGGTGCATGAACAAGGACAACGATTCGTCAGATTGATGTACAGGCCGTCATGTACTTCATACACAATTGTCATTTCACGACTAGGCATTGTTTTTCTCTCCTTTTATTTTAACGTTCCCAGCAATTCCTCAAAACAAACTCCATCTGTTTTCGGAATCTGGAGTTCCTCCGATCGAATGATGCACTGTTTTACAAAGTTCGATGCTTTCTTAACAGAAGCATCGAAGGGTACTTCATTGACAGCATCTGCTGCAATAATGGCTGCAAATACATCGCCGGTGCCCGAACGTTCTGTTCCAACCCGATGAGTACGCAAAATTCGGGTACGAGCCCCTTTTTGATACACCAAGTTGGCTACAAAGTTTTTCTGACGAATTCCAGTGATCACGATTTTCTGTGGTCCCATACTGCTGAGTTGATTGGCCAGATTTTTGAGTTCCACTGTTTTCCATGGGCCATCATGATATGGCGTATCCGTAAGAATACAAGCTTCTGTCAAATTGGGCGTTATGATATCAGCTAGGCAAACTAGCTCTTTCATCGCTTGACACAGGCCATCCGTATACGTGGAATACATCTTCCCATAGTCTCCCATTACCGGATCAACAATCACTTTGGTGCGCGCAGTACAAAAATCTTCAATAAAACGGCGTACAATGGCAATCTGTTGCTCCGATCCTAAAAAGCCTGTCGCAATGCCCTCAAATTCCAAATTCAGTTTTTTCCAATACTCAATGTACTGCGTCATTTTGTCGGTATAATCATCAAAGAAGAACTCAGGAAATCCTGTATGATTGGAAAAAATGGATGTGGGAACAGGGCAGCACTGTACTTTCAATGTTGAAATAATCGGCATAGACACTGCGATCGAACATCGTCCAAACCCGGAAAAATCATTGATTACTGCAATTTTTTTCTGCCGGTTGTGATTTACTGTTTGCATATTCTATTCCTTTCCTGCTTTCATCATGAGGAATAGCTTAAAATGTGACGAATATGCATCTTTTCCATGATAAAGCCGATACCGTAGGCAATAACAAAATTGACAGCTGCTTTCAGCAACAGTCCTGGAGTCGAAGTTAATCCAACAAGTAAGCCACCATACAAAATTGCTCCACTAATGGTATAGCCCAAAACCATCCACGCCATGCAGAGAACAACACCAATCATGCACCGTGCAGAAAATATATGACATTCTCCCTCATTGTCATAAGCAATCTTGCCCAATATACCTGCCATAATGGCTTTAATAATCAGTGTCGGTACAATCCAGATTGGAAAACCTCCAATCAGGTCGGCTAACGCCGATCCAATTCCAGCAGCCCAAATACCTTCTCTCCGTCCGACAAAAAGAACTGTCAGCACAATAAATGCATCTCCTAAATGAGCATAGCCTAATGGGATCGGAATGCGCGGAACAGCAGTCATAATACAGATCAGAGCCGTCATCATCGCCGTGATACACAGAAAACGGACAGAATTATAATTATTTTTCATACTATACAACCTTCTTTCATCGTGCAATGAAGATAGTATAGCACTGAACTGTGTTTATTAAAATGCACAATTTTAAATATATTTTAATACACAGTTTTACACCTACCACAGTATATCAGACGATTTTCGTATAAATTTTTTGGTATATATTATTATTTTAAACGTCTCAAAACCTCTTTGATAAACTCCCATACGCGTTGAACGGAAGAAATAGAAATCCGTTCGCTAGTTGTATGAATATCTAATATATCCGGTCCAAGTGATACACAATCCAATCCTGGCATTTTACCAGCAAATAAACCACATTCCACGCCTGCATGAATAGCTTGGATAACCGGTTTATAGCCGTACTGCTCCTGAAATATCGTCTCCATTAAATCACGCAGTCGGGAATCGTGTTTATATTCCCACGCCGGATAATCACCGAGACATTCCACATAACCGCCCAAAAAAGTGATCAAATTTTCTAACCGATGGACTAATGCCTGCTTTTCAGTCTCGATGCCACTGCGGACAGAATAGCTTAGTGTAATTTCTTCCGGTCTTGTAACAAGTATCCCCATATTGAGAGAAGTTTGAACGAGATCTTCCATATCCATACTCATGCGCTGAATGCCTCCAGGAAGGTTCAGCAATGCACAGATTACACGGGCTTTGGACTCATCATCCATTGCCAGATTGCCAGCAATCGATGTCCGATTAACTGTAATCTGCATACTCGGTTCTGTTGTACGATATTCAGTCTCTAGAATATTCTGCCACTCCATGACAAACGACTCTATCGTTTTGATAGAGTCTGATGATACGATCAGTTCTGCCCTGGACTCCCGTGG
>CAYLXH010000174.1:0-2754 GCA_964387535.1 uncultured Butyricicoccus sp.
AAGTAAGGTAGTCTTGCCTGTACCGTTCTTTGCTATCAGACCGATGCGTTGTCCTTCGGCCACTCCAAATGAAATCTTCCGGAACAATACCAAGTCACCGAATGATTTGGTAAGCCCGTCTACTTGCATATATGGGGTCATTATTTGTCTATTTATTTAAATCATCCAACACTGCCTCCGCCTCTCGCTTAATTTTCCTGAATTCAGATTTCAAGTCGCAGGGGAGTCCCTTTTTAGCTTTTCCCCACACCAGTGCGGCAGGGTCCAGCACCATATCCGAACACATAAACTGCAAGGCGGGATATTCTTTCTGTCCCTCAATGACAGTCACCCATTCCATACCTTCCATCTCATTCACCAGAATGGCTCCGAAGGCAATACCGAAATTCTCCCACGCCATACGCTGCTGGGTCTGGAAACGTCCGCTGTCCATTACTTGCTGTATACTGTCAATATCGCTCTCCGACGCAGTAAAATCCTTGGTGAGTTGCTTTTTAATCGCGGTAGAAGCCCACTCAAAGGCGGTGTTCACCTCCCCGATTTCCAAAACACGGATCGGAATGATCTCACGCGGGTGACTTACACCTTCTTTGCGGATCTGTAAAGACCGGATGATTTCTTCTGCCGGATGCTTGTCTCCTCCTTTGGACACGGTAAAAGAACATTCGAAAGAGAGATTCTCCTCTCCTGTCATCCAGATATGAGTGGTGTACCAGGCGCCTTCTTCCTGAAAAGTTTCCGCGCTGTAAGCACAATCCCACTTGCCCACTTTCACCAGGGCGGAAGAGGTATTTTCTTTCAATTCGTATGCGATGCACTGCGGACCATAGTCAGCTGCTTCATCCTTATAAGCCGATATGCGGAAATTACCTGTCCACCGGTCAGGGTTATAGAATAAAAAACTCTCTTCTGTATCTTCAAACTCGTGCCAGCCCATCGGGTATTCCAATGAGAACCAGCCACCGGGAGAAATGTATTTCATAGTCTCTATCTTTTTAATTCATTACTAACGGAAACGATTGTTTTACTTCACCGGCAATATCTCAATCCAGTAATCATCAGGATCATTGATGAAATACAAGCCCATAGCGGTGTTCTCGAAGCAAACACATCCCATTTCCTTATGGAATTTACGAACTTCGTCATAATCACCTTCCACACGCAGACACAGATGGCTTTCGTTCTCACCCAACTCGTATGGCTGGGTATGATCACGCAACCAAGTCAGTTCCAACAAGAAATTGCTGTGGTCATCGGCCATATACACCAGCACGAAGGAACCGTCCGAAGCTTCCTTACGATGAGACTCATGCAAACCTAATGCTGTTTCATAAAACTTGATACTCTTGTCCAGATCAGTTACATTGATATTGAAATGATCAAATCTTCCTTTTACTTTCATATTGTGTTATTCTTTTGTTATTCAATCTCTATTTTTTGTCCGCGATGCGTCAATGACACAAAACGCACTCCATGCGCTTCGGCAAAGTCGCAGAAAGCATTTGCCTTGGCATACTCCGGTGTGAAATGCATGGGTACAAAGATATGAGTTTTTATCTTTGTTACAAACTGTCCGGCACCCCGCATGTATTCTTTTCCCAAACGGGGATCAACGGGAAACATGGCCACATCCACTTCGGGCGTATAGGCGTAAAGATCATCCAGCTCATGCAGGAAATTCTTCTCGGCCCCCTTCCACTCCGCCTCGGTACTCTCATCCATCCAATGCCAGTTATTCAAATCACCGGCATGAAAAATCTTTTTTCCACCTGCCTGAAGCAAAAACGATACTCCCACATCCGTGGAACCGAAAGCACGCACGCTCAATGTTTCATCCTTATATTCCTCTCCTTTTTTCAGCCAGACGGCATCTTCTTTCTGCGCCCTGCGATGACGCAAAATGTCTTTCGAGAAAATATAGATGATATCCGGCCGCTGTTCACGCCATTGCAATACCTCTTTATTAAAATGATCCGGATGAAAATGACTGGCCAGCACATACAGTTTTCCGGGTCTCCGCAATAATTCGCTGTGTACGATTCCTTCCGGCATTCCGGCCTCTTGATTGCTGAAAGTCCCATCCATCAGCCGGTTCAAATCCGACTGCGCCTGTCCATCCTCCGAATCACGGTAATAATCCATGATTACAGTGAAGCCATCGCCTGACAAGGCGAATCCGCTATGATATATATAAGTAAGTTCCATATCCATACAACAAATTTATTTACCGATAGGTTGTACCTGCGCACGGGTCTTTTTATCAATTTCCAGAAACATATAATTCACTTTACCCGAATGTATCAGGGAGTCATTCTCCCGGTATTTCCTCGTAGCGTATTCCTTTGATTTCTCGTAGGTCAGTTTCGACATCTGGTTCTGGGATTTGCCCACCATGGTAGAATCCAGCTTCTCATCCGGAAAGAAATCATCCAGATTCACATCCCCTATCATCGTGGTTTCCAGAAAATTCATATTCTTGTGTGATTTGTCTGTGTAATAACCCACAAACATATGTCCCGGAATACGCACCAGGATAGGATTGATATTGATGGCTTTCATCAGTGAAGCCAGCAACACGCTGCCATCCACACAGTTTATCTGCGAGGATTCCAGCGCATCGTCCAAGGTACGGACGCGCTGTGTATAAACCACATTGGACGAAAGACTGGTATTGGTGGTGGAGCTATACTTAAAGTTCCGCTTTTGCAACACATTCCACAATGCATAGACCTGTTTGTCCACATTCTCCGCCTG
>CAYLXH010000175.1:0-2729 GCA_964387535.1 uncultured Butyricicoccus sp.
TCGGCAAATGATAGCTGACTGCCGTGCACATTTCCTGAAGGTTCATATGGAAGCTGCCGTCACCGGTAATGTGAACAACACGCTTGTTCGGCTGCGCAATCTGTGCGCCAATCGCCGCACCGTAGCCAAAGCCCATTGTGCCCAGACCTCCGGAGGACAGGAAGGTGTGCGGGCGGCACCGGCCGGAATACTGCGCAGCCCACATCTGATGCTGTCCAACATCTGTGGCAACAATGCCATCAGGTCCAATCGCATCACGAATGGCACGCATCAGCTGATGAGGACGGATAATCTCATCATTATCCTTCGCATGATAATCCAAACGATCTTTCCATGTCGCCAGGAGCTCTCTCCACATGCTGTGATCATTCTCCTTGACCAACGGAAGCAACGCTTCCAGAACATCTCGAACATCTGCAATGATGGAGAAATCTGTTGCAATGTTCTTATCAATTTCGCTGTTGTCGATCTCAACGTGGATGATCTTTGCCTTATTGGCAAAATCACTCATCTTGGTTGCAACACGATCAGAGAAACGAGTTCCGAGAGCGATCAGGAGATCTGCCTTCTCCGCGGCTCTGCCGGCAGAAACCCAACCGTGCATGCCGATCATCCCCAGATTCAGCGGGTCGTCACAGTCCAGAGCACCAATGCCCATCATCGAATGACATGCCGGTATATCCGCTTTGCGCATCAATTCCTTCAGCACGTCACTCGCTCCGGAGTTGATCACTCCACCGCCAAAGAAAATAGTCGGACAGGTTGCGTTGTTAATCATGTCGGCCATCTTCTGGATGTCTTCCATATTGATCTCCGGCATCGGACGCTTCTGGGCCTTTCCTGCCGGAACATACTCGCATTCCGCTGCCGTAACATCCTTGGGGATGTCGACCAGTACCGGACCCGGTCGGCCGCTCATGGCAATCTCAAACGCTTTACTGATCGTCTCGGCCAATTCTTCAACATTCCGGACAACAAAATTATGTTTGGTAATCGGCATAGTAATGCCGGCAATGTATACTTCCTGAAAACTGTCACGACCAATTGCCGCCGTGCCAACATTTGCAGTAATTGCAACCACTGGAATCGAATCCATAAACGCTGTCGCAATACCGGTAACCAGATTGGTTGCGCCCGGACCGGAAGTAGCCAGACAGACGCCGACCTTGCCGGTTGCACGCGCATACCCATCCGCTGCGTGAGAGGCCCCCTGTTCATGGGCGGTCAGGATATGGGTGATGCGATCGGAATTCTTATACAGCGCGTCATAAATGTTCAGCGCTGCACCTCCTGGATAGCCGAAAATGGTGTCGGCTCCCTGCTCCAACAGCGCCTCAACAAGAATCTGCGAGCCATTGAGTCTCATTGCATTCACTCCTAATAATCGAAAATTTGACGAAAAAATCCAACAGATAAGCAAAAAAAATCTTTGTCTCCCAAAAGAGACAAAGACAAACTCTGCGGTACCACTCTTATTGCTGTCACTGAGACAACCACTCGAACGCATCGGCGAAACGCTTAATGCTTGCCTGTTAACGGAGGCTAATCCGGTTTCCGTTACTTAGGAAATTCCTGTTCGCTGAAACTGCTCACGGATGACATTCACGTTCCCTCAGCCACTGTTTCACACCTGCCAACAGCTCTCTGACAACCCTAGGACGCTACTATTCCGGTCTCTGCATTTGAATTTTTTCGATTGTGTTTATTATATCGTATTTCTTTAAAAAGTCAATATTAATTTTCAATTATTTTTCAGAATATGAGTTTCAGAGCATAAACTCCCCTTTTTTGCACATTCTAATTGTAAAACCATCGAAACGAGGAGATTCTGAGTGACTCTGCTATTTTTGCGTACCATTATTTTATATGCTTGCGTAATTCTAGGGCTTCGTCTATCCGGGAAACGCCAGCTAGGGGAATTATCTACCTCAGAATTTGCCGTTACGATTCTGGTTTCTGATCTCGCTTCCATTCCATTACAAGATGTTGCAGTCCCCCTTTTTAACGGCATAATCCCCCTCTTAACGTTAGTCTGTATGGAAGTAATTATGGCAGTTATCAGCCGAAAAAGTCGAAAAATGCGCAGCCTTCTCTCTGGAAATCCTTGTATTGTTGTAAAAAATGGGACAATCGATCAAAACATGCTAAAACAGCTGCGCCTTTCGGTTGATGATATATTAGAAGGACTTCGTCTGGCCGGCGCTCCCAACCTGAAAGACATTCGCTATGCTATTGTAGAGCGAAACGGGCAATTAAGCGTTATCCTTCGAGCGGACGCACAGCCCGCTACGCCGGCACAACATGGAATTCATCCACACGAAGTCGGTCTGCCTCTTGTTTTAATCTCATCCGGCGAAGTCATCAAAGAAAACTTGAACAAGCTCGGAAAAACAGAAAGCTGGCTTCTGGAACAATGTAAAAAACAGCACTGTTCGTCCTTTCGCGACGTATTCCTATTCACATTGGATGATTCCGGAAATCAGTTTTTGCAGCGACGCGATAGGGAGGCATAAACGGTATGAAGCGGTTAGCAATTGCCATCTCTCTTCTGTCTGTGATGATTGCCGCCTGTGTGGGAAACATGTGGTTGCTTTCTCATCACATTGATACTATGGTTGAAACAGTATCCATCGCTGAACAAGCGCTCCAGCAGGGCGACACAGCACAGACTATTGATTTACTGCAAGATGCCCATCAGCAATTCAATGACGCAGAGTTTCTTTTGAGCA
>CAYLXH010000176.1:0-2583 GCA_964387535.1 uncultured Butyricicoccus sp.
GTTTTAGGCGGTTTTATTCATGCTTTTTATTATTAGTCCAGTACTATTTGACACATAGATTACGTTATTTCATACGCAAAACCAGAGCACCTCAATTCTGAGGTGCTCTAGTTGGAATGGAAAGAAAAAAGAAATTATTTGTAATAAGCAAGCACAATATTACTTCCCTGTAGGAACTCATCCAATATTACGTTTAACTTCCGGGGAATTGCGATATTCTTTTGGAGTCATACCAGTCACATTATGAAATGCACGAGTAAACGTTGCATTGCTGCTATAGCCAACCATAACTGCAATATCTAAAACACTAAAACTTGTGCTGACAAGCAACTCTTTTGCTCGGTTGATGCGAATGCAACGCAGGTAGAAGCTTGGAGACAGGCCAGTCTTCTGCTTAAACCAATCATTATAATATGTAACATTATAATTTTCAATTCGCGCCAACTGATCAACCGTAATTGGCTGGTAATAATACTCATTGATGTACCGAATCGACGGCGCCGCACAATTTTCCAACAACTTACTGAACAGATAGCTGTATAAATAACGTACTGACTGGCTGTCTGGATTCATCTTAATCTCTGATTGAATCAATTCAACCAATTGATTGATTTGTCCCTGCATCGGAACAATCAACGGATACGATAGCAGAATATTATTCTGGCTGTCTATGACATCATCCGAAAGATTAATCGCCAGCAGTTTGCCCATATAATTACATTTATGAGCCATGCCTGCGGGCACAAAACATAACTCCTGCGGCGTTACTTCATATTCTGAGGTTCCAACCCAGATCATCATTGTTTTCTGGAGCGGAACCAAAATTTGTGGATATTCGTGCGAATGTTCTCCGTTACATTCATAAAAGACATGGATATTGGTCTTCTGGCTCATTGCAATCCCTCGTTTCACTCAATCCTGTTTTCTCACTGATGCACACATCACTGCTGTTCTTTTCAGCAAAGAACATACTCACCACAATCTTCCTTGAGATTTCTAGCGATGTTTTCTCCTGAACTGCAGTGCTCCATTACTTTCCTCATCTTCTACATAATATGTAGCAATCATCGTGCCAAATGACAGTTTTTTAAAAATAATTTTAAATTTTTTTACGAAAATAACAAATTAATGGTACATTATCCGGATTTTCTCAAATAAAACGTTTTTCACGCCCAAAAATTATGCCTTTTCTCATATTAGCACACCAGCCCCATGATCTAATTTTATGCTGAATCACAGGTTCTACAATCCAGAAGTGCAACATTTTCTTGCTCCTTTTTGTTTTTTCTCATTTAGTACAAAAACCAAAAGCCACAATAAAATGTTACACTTAAGCCATTAACTTTTCACCCATTTGACGGAATTATAAAAATTTATCTCGCAATTTTAGTAATAAATGCACTTATTTCAGACAATCTGTGCAAGAATTTATTGCATGCAATTTTTAATTGCCCCATTCCACCTCCATGCCAGAAATTATTGCATATTTTCTGATTGGAATCGCAACACACTATTCTTTGCAAACGGTATTTTTTCTTATTGCTTTATACTATTCTCCGATGTTCCGCTGTCTGATTCACCAACTGGTTTCGCACGGACACCAAACTTTTTCATTCTGTGCTGCAGGTTCTGCCGCGTAATTCCCAGTGCCTTTGCAGTCTGCGAAATGTTCCCCCCATGCTCACTCAGCGCGTTATTCAAGAAGCGATAACCAGCATCTTGAAGAATACTTTCCAACGTAGGAGTCTCTGCCTTCTCGATCTGGACCGCATTTTCCCCATGAACTGCCACCAGGATATGATCCGGGACATATTCCGGTGTAATCATATCCATCTCATCCGGAATAATGTTCAACGCATACTCAATTGCATGTTCGAGTTCACGTACATTACCTGGCCAGTCATACGCATGAAATAGTTCTGTTGTCACCGGTGACAGCGATGTCACATTCTTCAAAAGCTTCTTATTCTTTTCCATAATAAAGTTCTTGGAAAGCAGCAAAATATCCTCTTTTCGCTGTCGTAATGGCGGAATTTTAATATTAATTACTCCCAAACGATAGTACAGATCCTTACGAAGTATCCCCTGCTCCATCGCTTCCAACGGAGAAATATTGATATTGGAAATCACGCGCACATCCACATGGATCACTTTAGATCCACCGACTCTCCGGAAACATCCCTCCTGCAATACACGAAGCAGCTTTGACTGTAAGTAGACATCCATTGAATTGATTTCATCCAAAAGTAATGTCCCTGTATGCGCTTGTTCAAACAGCCCTTCCCGTCGCTCCGCTCCGGTATAAGCACCTTTTTCCGTTCCAAACAAAATAGATTCCAACAAAGTTGTTGGGATTGCCGCACAATTCACCGCTAAAAATGGACCGTTGGCCCTCTCACTGGCATTGTGAATACTCTGTGCAAACAGTTCTTTTCCGGTTCCCGTTTCGCCATATATCATCACCGGCGCATCCGAACGGGCAACCTGCTTACAGCAGTTCACTGCATACTGCATGGCATCACCGGTAAACACAATATCGTTAAAATGAAACCGTGCGGTCAGGGCACTTTCCTGATTGGATTG
>CAYLXH010000177.1:0-1631 GCA_964387535.1 uncultured Butyricicoccus sp.
AGATATGAGCTATCACGATGCCTCGCAAAACCTTTCGATTGAATTTGAGGCCGGAGAACAGCATCTGAACGGACAGCAGGTCGTCGAGTTTCTGCGCTGGCGGCACAATGACGACGGCAGCGGCTATGAAAATGGCGATGTCGGACGGATTGAGAAGCTGCAAACCTTTTTATCCGTACTGGCACAGCGGGTCCTCACACCGGCGAATCTTTCCAAAATGCCGGATATGGCGCAGACGATTGCAGATAATATTGAGACCGATCTCACCACGTCTCAGCTGCTCTGGATGGGAACGCAGGGAAGCAGTTTTCAACGTGACGATATTTCTATGCAGACGCTGATTGGTGACAGCGCCAAAATTGCGTTCAGCGGACACGGAGGCTATCTCTGGTTCTATGTAGCTGATGAGGATAAGGTGCTGGAGCAGGTGAATGAGTCGTTCAACCCATTTCTCTCGGAGATCGAATCGCTGGATATTGCGACGCCGGACACGATTGCCGGCGCATACAGTCCCAACTGGCTGAGTGAAAAGCAATATCGTTATAATAAGGAGAGTCAGGGGACAACCAAAACGACGGAGGAAACGGACTCCGGGTCGGACACGCAAGAATAGAGAAGGAGAATATCTCATGAGTGCAACAAATGAAACCTACGTCAAGGCTATGGTGATGGCGCTGGACAGCAAGAAGGGGCAGGACATTGAGATTTTAAAGGTCGCAGAACTGACCTCGTTGGCGGAGTATTTTGTCATCTGCACGGCAACATCCACGACGCAGGTCAAGACGCTGGCAGATGAAGTGGAGTTTCGACTCAAGCACGACTATGATGTCGCGCCGCATCACATTGAGGGGCATGACTCTGCAAGCTGGATTCTGCTGGATTACGGCTTTGCGCTGGTGCATGTATTTTTGGAGAGTGCACGCAGCTTTTATGGACTGGAGAAACTGTGGAAGGATGCGATTCCGGTAGAACTGGAGTCGTTATAATCCTGATATCACCCAATTTCACAAATAAAATTTCTACCTGATGGGAGATAGTATCATTGGAAAAATATAACTTTAAAACGATCGAGAAAAAATGGCAGAACGTTTGGGATGAAAAGAAGGCGTTTGCTGCCGGCACAGATTATTCCAAGCCGAAGTTTTATGCACTGGTCGAGTTCCCGTATCCGTCGGGCGCCGGCCTGCATGTCGGACATCCCCGTTCGTACACGGCGCTGGACATCGTGGCGCGTAAGCGCCGTATGCAGGGATATAATGTCCTGTATCCGATGGGCTGGGATGCCTTTGGACTGCCGACGGAGAACTTTGCGATTAAGAACCATGTTCATCCGGCGGAGGTCACCAAAAAAAATGTGGCACGCTTTAAGAGCCAGCTGAAGAGCCTAGGTCTGTCGTTTGACTGGGATCGAGAGATCAATACCACCGATCCGTCGTATTACAAGTGGACACAGTGGATTTTCCTGCAGCTGTTTAAAAAAGGACTGGCATATAAGAAGGAAATGGCGGTCAACTGGTGCACAAGCTGTAAGTGTGTTCTGGCCAACGAAGAGGTGGTCAACGGCGTCTGCGAGCGCTGCGGCAGCGAAGTGGTACGCAAGAACAAGAGCCAGTGGATGCTCAAGATTACCG
>CAYLXH010000177.1:1641-2567 GCA_964387535.1 uncultured Butyricicoccus sp.
GAGTATGCGCAGCGCCTGATTGATGATCTGGACGATGTGGATTACATTGAGCGCGTCAAGAGCCAACAGAAACATTGGATCGGACGCTCTACCGGTGCAGAAGTTGATTTCACCACGACGGAAGGAGATAAACTCACGGTTTATACCACGCGCCCGGATACGCTGTTTGGCGCGACGTATATGGTTATCTCACCGGAGCATCCGATGGTGGAAAAGTGGGCAGACAAGCTGTCCAATATTGATGCGATTCGCGCCTATCGCGAAGAGGCTGCCCGCAAGTCGGACTTTGAGCGCACGGAGCTGGTCAAGGAAAAGACCGGCGTCAAGCTGGATGGAGTTCGTGCGATCAATCCGGTCAACGGCCGTGAGATTCCGATCTTTGTGTCGGACTATGTTCTGATGAGCTACGGCACGGGTGCCATCATGGCGGTGCCGGCACATGACGACCGCGACTGGGAGTTTGCCAAGACCTTTGATCTGCCGATTATTGAGGTCGTTAAGGGCGGAAATGTAGAGCAGGCAGCCTTTACTGACTGTGCAACCGGCATCATGGTGAATTCCGGTTTCCTGGATGGTATGACAGTGGAGGAAGCGAAAAAGGCAATTACGGAATTCCTGACAAAGGAAGGCGTTGGTCATGCCAAGGTAAACTATAAGCTTCGCGACTGGGTATTCTCCCGTCAGAGATATTGGGGCGAGCCGATTCCGCTGGTTTACTGTGAGAAGTGCGGCTGGGTTCCGGTTCCGGAGGATCAGCTTCCGCTGACGCTGCCGAATGTCGAATCGTACGAGCCGACGGACGACGGTGAGTCCCCGCTGGCGGCGATGACGGATTGGGTGAACACCACCTGTCCGTGCTGCGGTGCTCCGGCAAAGCGTGAGACCGATACCATGCCGCAGTGGGCTGGTTCGTCCTGGTACTTCCT
>CAYLXH010000178.1:0-2517 GCA_964387535.1 uncultured Butyricicoccus sp.
CTGACCTATCGCGGACACAACCTGTACGATTTGCTCAGCGGGTTTGATTCTGAGGATCGCTTTGGGTTTTCCGAGACAGCCTATCTGCTGCTGACCGGCAGCCTTCCGACACAGCCCGAGCTGGATCTGTTTGATCAGACGCTGTCGGAGGCTTCCGTTTTACCGGATGGCTTTACCGAGGACGTCATCATGCGGGCGCCGAGCCGTGATTTGATGAATAAACTGGCCATGTCCACGCTGGCTCTGTACGCCTATGACGACAATCCGGACGACGTCTCCCTGAAAAATTTGATGCGTCAGGGAATCGGACTGATTGCCAAATATCCGATTATCATCTCGCAGTCGTATCAGGCAAAGCGCCGCTACTACGACAACGCATCCATGTTCCTGCACTTTCCGGATCCGCACTATTCCATCGCGGAAAACATTCTCAGCCTGATCCGCCCGGACGGCCTGTTCACGCGGGAGGAGGCGCTGTTGCTCGACCGCTGTCTGATCATCCATGCGGAGCACGGCGGCGGTAACAACTCGGCGTTTGCAGCACGTGTTGTCTCGTCCTCCGCGACGGATACCTATTCTGCGATTGCGGCGGCGGTTGGCTCCCTGAAGGGCCCGCGGCACGGCGGTGCGAACCTGCGTGTCTGCAAGCAGTTCGAGGAGATGAAGGCAAATATCTCCAACTGGGAGGACGAGGACGAGGTAATGGAGTACCTGTGCCGCATCCTGCGCAAGGAGGCCGGCGACGGCTCGGGCCTGATCTACGGTATGGGCCATGCCGTCTACACCCTGTCTGACCCGCGTGCGGTCGCCCTGAAGAACACGGCGCGCCCGTTGGCTACGCAGAAGGGCTTTGAGCGGGAGTTCAATCTGATTGAGTTGACCGAGCGCCTGGCGCCGGAGGCGTTCTACCGCGTGCGCGGAGAGCGCAAGATTATGTGCGCCAATGTGGATATGTATTCCGGTCTGGTGTATCAGATGCTGGGCATCCCGCAGGAGATGTTCACGCCGCTGTTTGCCACCGCCCGCATCGTCGGCTGGATGGCACACCGCGTCGAAGAAACCATCACGGGCGGCAAGATCATCCGTCCGGCATACAAGCCGATTATTCAGCGAAACAGTTATGTTCCGATCGCGGAGCGTTAAACCAACAGACAAACAGAAACACGGTCTTTTCCCAGCGGGAAAAGACCGTGTTTTGCTATTGGGTGCAACACGAGGGCGCTGCCCTTGAATGGGGCAGTTGCTTATCGAATATAAATCAGATCATCTTCCGGCTTTTCTGCCGGAACCAGCGATTTGACATACAGAACCGGACCCTCGCCCTGATACTCCGGGAAGAACTCATTGCGTACCTCGGCAGTGATGGTGTACCAGTCGCGGTCGACCAAATGGACGACGGCGGAACCGCGGGCGATCATGGCGGAGAATGAGATGTCCTCTGCGCAGCACAGCATCATGAAGCGTCCGGCGGCAAAGCAGTTTTTCTGCATCCCGTTGGGACGGTAGACCTGACACAGGAAGCGGACGGTGTGTCCGTGATATTTCTGTGTGTTCTCCATCGCGTCAAAATACCAGCGCCCGAAGAGGTCGTCCGTGATCTCCAGAATCGGCGCGTCCATGTCGAGTGCGACGCTCAAGTCCTCCTGATAGGACTCGCTGCTGCCGTCCGGGAAGTCCAGAAAGATGTCCGCGCGCCGGTTAATCATGCGAACGCGGCGGTCCTGTATCTGGCGGGCGGTCTGATCGGTGGCGCGGTTAAACACAATCATGTCGGTCTGCTGCAGCATCTCGTACATATATGCGCCCATGTTGACAAAGTAGCTGTCAAACGTCGCAGAGTCCACGGTCGTGACGGTCTGATAGACCAGCCAGTTGTCCGGAAAGGCGTCAATCGGAATATCGGACAGCTTCCACATGCCGTTCCATTCGATGATGACGCGCTCCGGTCTGTATTTGCGGTTGCATTCCGCGAGGAAAGCGCGGTTGAAGTCCTGTAGTTCATCCACGACGACGACCTGGGTGCTGCACTGTGCCAGCATGGCCGGATCGTACTCCTCCTCTCCTTCCTCGCAGAGCAGAAGCAGGGAGCGCTCGCCCTCGTAGAAGTTTGGGTCAGCGAGGATGGAGCGGATAAATGAGGTCTTGCCGCTTTCCAGAAAGCCGGTAAACAGATATACGGGAATTTCCATGCGGGAGTCTCCTTTATGCAAACAGAGCAGCCAGTGCGTCTTCCTTGAGCTCAGCGCCGATGACACACAGACGGCCGGTATAGTCCGAGGAACCGCGGCGCAGTTCGATTTCGCCGGGAACCAGATCGAAATGCAGCCATTCGCCGCCGTCGGAAGCCGGGACAATGCCCTTGGCGCGCAGAACGGTTCCGTACAGCTCGGTATCCGTCAGCTGCTCCAGACGCTCGCGCAGGTCGTCCTCCGAGAACCGGTGTGCGGTCTCCAGACCCCAGTTGGAAAAGACTTCGTCGGCGTGGTGATGACCGTCGTGGTCGTGATGATGGTGGCC
>CAYLXH010000179.1:0-2515 GCA_964387535.1 uncultured Butyricicoccus sp.
GGCACCTCAGGTGCATGATGAGTTTTTTTCCTCTTTGCTGCATATGGAACGCGTCCGGTAATGAGCTTCACCCCATCCGGTCAGACAGCATATAGAATTTCACCTACTCATCCAACTTCTCCACTTCCTGCACCCGCAGCACGCCGTCTGCCACGGTAAACCGCACGTCCCATCCCGCAAAGGGCACGCCATACAACCGCTTCGGATCACTTTGATAAGACGGCCTCGGATCCTGCGCCAGCACGTCACATAGCGCCTCCCTGGCAGATTCCGGCAGTCGAGCCAACAAATCCGGCGGGAACGACACCCGCAGCGCCTTTTCGCGCACCGGATCCGCGAAGCCGCCTGTCGCTTCCGGATGACAATCCACAAAGGGCAGATAGGGCTTGATGTCGTAGACCGGCGTGCCGTCCACCATGTCCGCACCGGCCACGTGCAGCACCGGACCCTCGGGCGAATCCAGTTCGATCTTTTCCAAACGCACGCAGGACAGCCCCACCGGATTTGGCCGGAACGGCGACCGCGTGGCGAACACGCCCATACGCGCATTGCCGCCCAACCGCGGGGGCCGAACCGTAGCCGACCAATGCTCTCGCCTGGCTTGAGAAAACTGCCAGATCAACCAGATATGGCTGAATCCTTCCAACCCTCGCAGCGCGTCCGGATTGCGATAGGGCGGCTCAAACACCAAATACCCCTTCAACGCATTCACCAACCCGCTCTGGCGCGGAACGCCGAATTTGGTGGGAAAATCCGTGTGAATTCGGGCGATGATTTCCAATTTTGTCCCTCCTATCGCTGTTCTCGCTCCACTATATCACAGCCCACCTGTCCCGACAAGCTATTTCCGACTAAAATCGTAAGAAAAGTTTTCGCAAACAGTTGACAAGCAGGGCAGGATATGGTATGATCTGTGTGGTTAGTTGATTCTAACCCCATGGCCGGACAAGCATCCGGCTCACTTTTGACGCATCAGTTAGTATTTGCTAATTCAAATCGAGGTGGAACAAATGGGCATTGTGATTATCGGTGGAAACGAATGCATGGTCTGTCAGTATCAGGACATTTGCAAGCGTCACGGTTATAAGGCGAAGGTATTTGCAAAGCAGCACGGCGTGCTCAACAAAAAAATCGGGTTGCCGGATATGATCATCCTGTTCACCAGCACAGTGTCTCATTCCATGGTGAACAGCGCGCTGAACGAGGCAAAGAAGTACAACATTCCCGTGTGTCGCTGTCGTTCCAGCAGTGCCGCGGCGTTAAACGCGCTGCTGACCGAGGAAGTCAGCAAGCGCAAGGCGTGTTATGTCTGATCATCTGTTGATCGCGCACTGTGCGCCGACGCTGGCCAACCTGAAGACCGCAAGCCTGTTCAGCTTCATCTGTGAATCGAATGAATGCCTGATGCTGCATTTGGCCGCGTGGAACGAGGAGCTCAACGCCAAGGGCGTATATGCCGTCGCGCTGTACTTTCGAGATGGCCGGGCGTTGATTTACGTTTACCGGCTAAACCGATTGACGCAGTTGCTGAAAAGGCAGGATGTAATGCGCTTTTTGCGCCGGTACGGCTATTCATCGTTTGACGTAAACGCCTGTCTGTGCCAGCTTCGTCAGCGCATGGGCGCCCAAATGGAATTCCCGCACGAGATCGGCATATTTCTCGACTATCCGCTGGATGATGTGATCGGCTTTATCGAAAACGGCGGCCGCAATTACAAGTGTGCGGGCTGCTGGAAGGTGTACGGAGACGCCGCAGCCGCACAGAAACGCTTCGACCAAATGGACCGATGCCGGGCGATATATGCCCGTCTGTTTCAATCCGGCATGACTATTATGCAGCTGACCGTAGCTGTCTGATAGATACAGAACTCAATCGAAAGAGGTGCAATCAATAATGAGCAAAGTGGCAATCGTTTACTGGAGTGGAACCGGAAATACCGAATCCATGGCAAACAGCGTCGCGGAAGGCGCGAAGGGTGCGGGTGCGGAAGTCAGCCTGTACACCGCTTCCGAATTCAGCGCGAATCTGATGGATCAGTTTGACGCGGTGGCGTTTGGCTGCCCGTCCATGGGCGCAGAGCAGCTGGAAGACAGCGAGTTCGAGCCGATGTTCAACGCCTGCGAGCCGAAGCTGAACGGCAAGAAGATCGCGCTATTCGGCTCATACGGTTGGGGTGACGGCGAATGGATGCGCAACTGGTCCGAGCAGTGCCAGAACGACGGCGCCGTGATGGCCTGTGATTTCGTCATCTGCCTGGAAGCGCCCGACGACGAGGCCGTCGCCGCCTGCGAGGCGCTGGGCAAGGCGCTGGCTTAATTTCCTCTCCCTTTTCTCTTTGATACCCGCTCATATCCGGCGGGTATTTTCTTGTTTTGGCTGCCTTATCATGCTATAATGACAGAGCGTTGAAAAACCTTGGTTTTTCAACGCGGAGGGCCGGTCACCTGAAATTCTACGAGATTTCCGGGCGGCGACCGGAGCGGGAATGCATTTTTCTCCGCAAATGTAAACATT
>CAYLXH010000180.1:0-2366 GCA_964387535.1 uncultured Butyricicoccus sp.
CCACTGACCATAGAATGGCGATGCTCCGAGCAATGGTAACCTACCTGCTGGAAAACGGCAACATTGAAACTACCGTTGCACGAGCAAGAGAAGTTCGTCCGCTCGCTGAGAAGATGATCACTCTCGGCAAGAAGAATACCTTGGCTTCCCGTCGTCAGGCGATGGCGTTCATCACAAAGGAAGCTGTTGTTGCCAAGACGTTCAACGAGCTGGCAGAGAAGTATTCGGAGCGTGAAGGCGGCTACACCCGCATCACCAAGATCGGCCCGCGCCGCGGCGACGCAGCAGAGATGGCGATCATCGAGTTGGTTTAATTCCGCTCGTCGTTGAAAAGTGTAAAGGGGATTGTTTCGAGTTTGATGCTATCGGAACAATCCCTTTTCTTGTTGCACGGATGTGGAGCGCCGGGTCATAATTTCGTTTCATTTTTGTTACACCCTCGTTTCAGATTCGACTCGGTTTCTCCATAGAATGCTGATATGATATTTGCATGGAAGGAAAATACACCATCCGCTTACTGTTCTGTCGGTACACGTCATCCGTTGTATTTTGACCACATATTATGTCAGGAACACCGGCAGACAGACTAACAATACTCTGTAGAAATGCAGTTTTGATAGAGAATCAACTTCTTTCTTTTCCCCAAAAAGGAGCAGGCTCGGCATCGCAGGGCCTGCTCCTCCTTTCTGGGGATAGCAAAATGCCCCTCCGACAGAGGGGCATTTTGACGATTCGCCGATGATTATGAAACCTTCTTTTTCAGAAGACCGAGCAGGACAGCGGCGACAACCGTACCGACGGCCAAGGCGACCAGATACATCAGGGCGTGTCCGACGACCGGGAAGACGAAGATACCGCCGTGCGGGGCCATCAGGGTGCAGCCGAAGGCCATGGACAGAGCGCCGGCAATGGCGGAGCCGCAGATGCAAGAGGGGAGGACGTGCAGTGGATCAGATGCAGCGAAGGGAATCGCACCTTCGGTGATGAAGGCCAGACCCATGATGAAATTGGTCGGACCGGATTCCCGTTCTTCCTTGGTGAATTTGCCTTTGAACAGCAGCGTAGCCAATGCAATCGCGCAAGGCGGAACCATGCCGCCGATCATGACGGATGCCATAATATCGTAGTTGCCGGCTGCGATGGATGCGGTGCCAAAGACATACGCTGCCTTGTTGAATGGACCGCCCATATCAATGGACATCATGCCGCCTAGGATTAAGCCGAGAATGATCTTGCTGGAGCCGCCCATGCTGGCCAGCCCGCTGTTGAGTGCGGTGTTGATGAAGCCCATGATGGGTTCAATGACGAAGTTCATCGCAAGCCCCATGACGAGAATACCGACGACCGGATAGATCAGAACCGGAGCGATTTTTTCCAGTGCCTGAGGGAGCTTGTCGCAGACCTTCCGCAGTGCGAGGATGATGTAGCCTGCGAGGAAACCAGCGACAAGAGCGCCGAGGAAGCCGGAAGTACCGCTGGCAGCGAGCATGCCGCCGACAAAGCCGAGTGCAAGCGCGGGACGGTCACCGATTGCCATCGCGATATAGCCGGCGAGAACCGGAAGCATCAGGCCAAACGCCGTCCCACCGATTCCCTTAAACAGCGCGGCGAGTGGAGTAATGGTACCAAAGTTGGCGCGCTCCGCCTCTGCGAGGCTGTTCATATCAATGCATAGTCCGTCAATCAGAAAGGCGATGGCGATTAGGATGCCGCCGCCGACGACGAACGGGAGCATATGCGAGACACCGTTCATCAGCTGCATGTAGATCTGATGTCCTATGGAACCACTGGATTTTTGCGTCTGCTGCGGTGTGCCATGGGAAGAGGTGTATACCGGAACATTGCCGGAAATTGCCTGGTCAATCAGTTCCTCGGCTTTGCTGATTCCGTCAGAAACCTGAACTTCAATGAGTTTCTTGCCGTGGAAGCGATCCATCGGAACCTGGGTGTCTGCGGCGACGATAATGCAGTCGGCCGCTTGGATTTCCGCATCGGTCAGCACGTTTTTGGCGCCACCGGAGCCACGTGTTTCTACTTTGACAAAACAATTTTTCGCGGTAGCTGCTTTCTCGATGCTCTCGGCCGCCATATAAGTGTGGGCGATGCCGGTTGGGCAGGCAGTGACAGCCAGAATGCGTACACGAGATTCTTCTGCCGACATGGATACCTCTTTGTTGAGATCCGGTCCCTCTTCGTCTGCGGCATCAATGATGCGCAGGAATTCTTTGACACTGCCGGCATGTTGGAGCTTCTGGGAGAAGGTTTCGTCCATAAGCATGACGGACAGCTTGCTCAGTACATCCAGATGAATGTTGTCCTTGGTGTTGGGTGCGGCGATGAGGAAGATGAGATGTACGGGTTCGCCA
>CAYLXH010000181.1:0-2348 GCA_964387535.1 uncultured Butyricicoccus sp.
TTCGGCATCTCCGTCTCCGACAAATCTGGCCATACCAAAATCGCCTAGCTTATAATCGCCAAAGCGATTGACAAATATGTTTTTCGGTTTGATATCCCGATGTAAAATTCCTACGCGATGACAGCGAGACAAGCCCCGGCACAAATCCATCCCAATTTTCCGGATTCCTTCTTCCGTCTGAATCGTACGGCCATTATGGCGCAACGACTCTTCCAGGCTGGACAGCAACTCCATGCGAATCAAAAGATCGTAGCCAATCAGCGTTCCATGTTCACGAATTTCTTCAATCGCATGATCTTCATAGCTGACAATATTACTGATTCCACGCAATTGTCCCAGAAGATTAACCTCATTAATATACTGTTCGCGAACCAATGCTTCTAAATTCGATGCATTCTCCATCGTGCCTTCCGGAATAATTTCTACTACCTTCAGTGCCGATTCCAATACCATGCCAAACGGATCTCGATGCACAACACGATATACTCTTGCATAGCTTCCCACTCCAATTTCGCCCTGAAGTGTCCATCCGCCAAACAATGGTTCATAACTGCGCAGCCGTTGTTCCAGAGCGAGCATGTCGCATCTCCTCCACTTCTGTCAAATCAAAACTGCTTGTATTATAGCAAAACACACTATTCCCGTCAAATAGCAAAAAAGAACCGCAGTCAATACTGCGATTCTTCTGCAAAAACAAACCAAAAATGATTCGAATTATTCCTCTGTCGGCTGTATCAACGGTTTAATTTCTTTGCGATACAAATAGGTCAGGAAACAAATCGTCAGCGTAAGTGATGCAACCTCCGCGATTGGGAACGAGAGCCAGACCAAGTTGAGCATTCCTGTCTGTGAGAGAAGAAATGCAACCGGAAGAAGAACAACCAGCTGGCGGCCAAAGGACACCAACATACTGAACACACCGTGCCCAAGCGCCTGCATGGCAGAGGAGCCAATAATACAAATGCCAGCTACCAGGAAACTGAGAGAAATCTCGCGCAGGGCAACCGAGCCAATGCCAAGCATTTCTTCTGACGCCGCAAACATGCGGAGTAATACCTCCGGCATCAACTGGAAGACTGCCATTCCCGACAGCATAATGATCTCTGCATACAGCATGGATAACTTTACCGTTCTCGTAATTCGTTCCGGATATCGTGCACCAAAATTGTACGCGACAATCGGTACCATACCGTTATTCAATCCAAATACCGGCATAAAAATAAAAGACTGCAATTTAAAATAGACGCCAAATACCGCTGTAGCCGTAGAAGAAAACGTAATAAGAATTCGGTTCATACCATATGTCATCACAGATGAAATGGACATCATCAAAATGGACGGCAAACCGACAGAATAAATCATTTTGATCATATAGCCTTCTGGGCGAAACCCAGCAAACGCAAAGGAGATGTCTGGATTCTTTTTCACATTAAAAAACACCGCGAGGCAACATGCAACAACCTGTCCAAAGACCGTTGCAATGGCTGCACCGGCTATTCCAAGCTTCGGCGCACCCAGTAATCCAAAAATCAAAATCGGATCAAGAATAATATTGATGATTGCTCCGACCGACTGCGTAATCATGGTATAAAACGTACGTCCTGTACCTTGGAGAATGCGTTCCAGCGTCATTTGAAAGAACATTCCAAAGGATACAATGCAGATAATAGAGAGGTAGATAACACCATAGTGAATGATCTCCGCATCACTCGTCTGCGAAGCCATGAACACAGGTACTCCAAACAATCCAAAAAGCAAAAACACCAAATAACTGCACAAAGCCAGAAACAGCCCATGTTCTGCAGCTTTGTTGGCCGTACGCTGATCTTTCGCACCTAACGAGCGAGAGAGTAGTGCATTCATACCGACGCCAGTACCGGATGCAATGGCAATCATCAAATTCTGCGCCGGAAATGCCAACGAAACGGCCGTCAATGCATCCTCACAAATGCGTGAAACAAAAATACTGTCAACTATATTGTACATAGCCTGCACCAGCATGGAGACAATCATGGGAAGCGCCATTGTAATCAGCAAACGATTCACTGGCATAATTCCCATTTTGTTCTCTCTTACTCGCGGAGACTGCACCATTGTTTCCTCCTTCTCAACATTCATATTCGTCGATTTCAAAGCGATTTCCATCATCATAGCCAACATCGAGATACTCCATAACCGCCAGCGCTTCCCAGCAGTCACAGAGTTTGACCTGCGCTACGATATCCATCTTGTCCCATTGTGAGCGGGTACATAACTTACGTGTGCAGGCAATACTATCCCGGTAATTGGTCCGAACCCAGCGGTCGGGATCCTCTTTGTGGATTTCACAAATCAGATTTCCCTTGGGA
>CAYLXH010000182.1:0-2271 GCA_964387535.1 uncultured Butyricicoccus sp.
TGGGAGGTCTTCACTTGTCTGATTTACACAGTGAAATATCCAAACGCCGCACATTTGCAATCATTTCACATCCAGATGCTGGTAAAACAACAATTACAGAAAAATTTCTGCTGTATGGTGGAGCCATTCAGCTGGCTGGCACCGTCAAAGGAAAAAAGAATACACGGCACGCTGTTTCTGACTGGATGGAAATAGAAAAGCAACGTGGTATTTCTGTAACCTCTTCTGTTCTTCAGTTTGAATATGCGGGTCATTGTATTAATATTTTGGATACTCCTGGACATCAGGACTTTTCTGAAGATACCTATCGCACCTTAATGGCAGCGGACTCCGCAATTATGGTAATTGATGCATCAAAGGGCGTTGAGGCACAAACCAGAAAATTGTTCAAGGTTTGTTCCATGCGGGGAATTCCCATCTTCACCTTTATCAATAAGATGGATTTAGAGTCTCGTGATCCTTATGATTTGCTAGATGAGTTGGAAAAAGAATTGGGCATTGATACCTATGCTGTCAACTGGCCAATCGGATGTGGTAAAGAGTTTAAAGGTGTGTATGATCGCCAACATAATCACGTCATGGCATTCGAAGCAGCCTCTGTTTCTGGCACACGCGAAGCCAAATCTACAATCTATCAAGTTGACGATCCAGCCCTGAAGGATTTGGTAGGAGACTATCAATGGGACATTCTGCAGGATGATATTGAATTGTTAAGTGGCGCTGGTGAGGATTTTGATTTACAGCGTGTTCAGTCTGGCACACTGTCTCCGGTTTTCTTTGGATCAGCATTGACAAATTTCGGTGTAGAGCCATTTTTACAATACTTTCTCGATATGACTCCACCTCCGGCGGCACGAATTTCAGAAGGACAGGAAATCAGCCCATTTGACGAACATTTCTCTGCTTTTGTTTTTAAAATCCAAGCCAATATGAATAAAGCACATCGTGACCGTGTAGCATTTATGCGCATTTGTTCCGGCAAATTCAGCAAGGGAATGGATGTTTATCATGTACAAGGGAAGAAAAAGATGCAGCTTTCTCAGCCTCAGCAGATAATGGCACAGGATCGTGCGATCATTGAAGAAGCATATGCGGGAGATATTATTGGCGTTTTTGATCCAGGCATTTTCTCCATTGGCGATACTATCACATCTCCAGGGTTTCGTTGTAAGTTTTCCGGTATTCCGACGTTTGCCCCGGAAGTATTTTGTCGAGTCCGCCAGAAAGACACCATGAAACGCAAACAGTTTATTAAGGGAATGGAGCAGATTGCACAGGAAGGTGCAATTCAAATTTTTCAGGAACCTTATGCAGGTATGGAGGAAGTCATTGTCGGCGTCGTTGGCGTGTTGCAGCTAGAAGTTCTGGAATATCGTTTGAAAAATGAGTACAAAGTAGATATCATTATGGAAAGCTTACCGTATCAATATCTGCGGTGGATTGAAAATGATGAAATTGATCTTGATGCCTTGAAGATCACTTCGGACAGCAAAATTGTCGAAGATTATCGTGGGAATCACTTGCTTTTGTTTACCAGCATGTGGAATCTTAATTGGGCCTTGGATAAAAACCCGGATCTTGAGCTTGCAGAATTTGGCATGGCGGAAGAAGAATGACCCAAATATCAGTAATTATCGTACCAGTCTGGCTTTTTGTAAAAGCCAGACTTTTTACGGCCGGTCAGACACCTATTGGTTGAAGTATACAAAAGGGTATAAAAAGAACGCAGAGATACTTCACATAAGCTTCTTTTTTCTTTATACTTAAACCTGTAAGAATGACACTCAGCTTGGGACAAAGAGGAGAGACACATGAAACAAGATTTGCAGACACGCATTCCGCTTTCCAACGGAACAGCAATCCCGTGTATCGGGTTTGGTACATGGAAGACACCAGATGAAGAAGCGGAGAAATCCGTTGCAGAAGCCCTTGCGATTGGTTACCGCCACATTGATACTGCAACTGCTTATGGCAATGAATGTGGTGTTGGCAGGGCAGTGAGGCAGTCTGGAATTCCTCGAAACGATATTTTTTTGACATCGAAACTTTGGAATCCTCATCAGGGCTACCAGTCAACTCTGGACGCCTTTGCCCGCACGCTGGAGCAATTGCAGACCGATTATTTAGATCTATACTTAATTCACTGGCCACACGATCGGAAGTATTTTGATAACTGGGAATACATGAATTGTGAGACGTGGCGTGCTTTTGAAAAAATGTATCACGAAGGCTTGGTTAAGGCGATTGGTGTCAGCAATTTCCGTCCGCACC
>CAYLXH010000183.1:0-2205 GCA_964387535.1 uncultured Butyricicoccus sp.
ATCAGATCGCGCTCCTCGTTCGCATACGGCGCTTCCACACCGCCATTAAAGAAGAACGTGACGTGGGCATACTTTTCCGTCTCCGCAATGCGCAGCTGCGTCATGCCCTGCTGTGCAATATATTCGCCGAACGTATTGGTCAGCGACTGCGGCTTGAATGCCACATTGACATTCGGCATGGTCGCATCATACTGCGTCATGCAGACATAATTCAGCGGGAAAAATCCCTTTTTTCGCTCAAAGCCGGAAAACTCCGGATCCACCAACGTGCGAGTGATTTCTCTCGCGCGGTCCGGGCGGAAGTTTGCAAAGATGACCGAATCATTCGCGTCAATGGTAGCGTTCTCCGTGATGACAACCGGAACAATAAATTCGTCGGTGATACCGGTGTCATACGAGGCCTGCATCGCCGCCACCGGATCCGGATTATGAACACCCTCTCCGTACACCATCGTAGCATAGGCCTTTTCCACGCGTTCAAAGCGATTGTCGCGATCCATCGCGTAGTAACGGCCCTCGATCGTGGCAATACTGCCCACGCCGGTTTCCTCCAGCTTCGCCTGCAGCTGCTTGATATAATCCAGACCGGAGGTCGGCGGAACATCACGTCCGTCCATAAAGCAGTGGATGTATACCTTTTTCAGGCCATTCTTTTTGGCCAGATCAATCAGGCCAAAAATGTGCTCCATATGAGAATGCACACCACCCGGGCTCATCAGTCCATAGATGTGTAGCTTGCTGTCATGCTCCTTACAGTTCGCAATCGCGCCCAAAAACGCCTCATTCTCAAAAAAGTCGCCGTCCTGAATCGCTTTGGAAATACGGGTAAGCTCCTGATACACCACGCGTCCCGCGCCGATATTTGTGTGTCCCACTTCGCTGTTGCCCATCTGTCCATCCGGCAGACCGACATCCATGCCCGATGCCCCTAGCTGTGTCGTCGGATTCTGTGCAAAAATCCGGTCAAGATTTGGGCTCTTTGCCGCGCGGATTGCATTGCCCACTTCACTGCTCCGCACGCCAAAACCGTCCATAATAATCAAAATCAATGGCTTCTTCATCGTTAACCTCGTTTCCTACAAAAAGCTGGGCGGACTGCCACAGTGTCAGCCCGCCCCTGATGTTCATCGTGATAAATTACATGTTTGCTGCGTTGATGATTGCCGCAAAATCATTCGGCTTCAGGGAAGCGCCGCCGATCAGTCCGCCGTCAACGTCCGGCTTGGACAGCAGTTCCTCTGCATTATTGGCATTCATCGAGCCGCCGTACTGAATCGTAATGGCACGTGCCGCGCGTGCGCCGTACAGCTTGCGGAGACACTCACGAATGGTAGAGCATACCTCGTTTGCCTGATCTGCCGTTGCGGTCTTGCCGGTGCCAATCGCCCAGATCGGCTCGTACGCAATGACAACCTTCTTGACATCCTCAACAGCGACACCCTGCAGCGCAATCTTAACCTGCTTGCAGACAACCTCAGCCCATACATCCTGCTCACGCTCTGCCAGCGACTCACCGACACAAACGATCGGGCGGAAGCCGTTCTCCAGCGCAACCTTGACCTTCTTGTTGACGGTCTCGTCGGTCTCTGCAAAGTACTGACGGCGCTCGGAATGGCCGATGATCACGTACTTCACACCGCACTCCTTGAGCATGTCCGCAGAAACCTCTCCGGTATAAGCGCCCTTCGGCTCAAAATGGATGTTCTCTGCACCAATTGCAATCTTGGAGCCCTTTGCTGCCTTGACCGCAGTCGTGATATCAACAAACGGCACACACAGCACCATCTCACACCACTTTACTTCCTTTACCAGCGGCTTGAGCTCTTCGATCATAGCCTTGGTCTGGCTCGGAGTCATGTTCATCTTCCAGTTTCCTGCAATAATAGTCTTGCGATATCTGCGATTCATAGTTGGTTTCCCCTTCCTTGGAATCTATCCTAGATGAAATTTCTATATGTCAGCGCTCCGAAGCGGAGCGAACTGATCTCACTTATCCTGCAGGCAGGCGATGCCCGGCAGTACCTTACCTTCCATAAACTCCAGCGAAGCGCCGCCGCCGGTGGAAATGTGCGTCATCTTGTCTGCATACCCAAGCTGCTGTACCGCTGCTGCGGAGTCGCCGCCGCCGATGATCGTGATGGCATCGGTCTTACTCAGTGCCTCAGCGACTGCCTTTGTGCCGACAGCAAACTTCTCAAATTCAAA
>CAYLXH010000184.1:0-2182 GCA_964387535.1 uncultured Butyricicoccus sp.
AACAGTTGCTGTTGTCGTACCATCACCGGCGATGTCATTGGTCTTGGTTGCAACTTCCTTTACAAGCTGTGCGCCCATGTTCTCAAATGGATCATCCAGTTCGATATCCTTTGCGATCGTCACGCCGTCATTCGTAATCAGCGGAACGCCAAATTTCTTTTCCAGAACGACATTGCGTCCCTTCGGTCCCAGTGTAACCTTGACAGTATCAGCCAGCTGGTCAATACCACTTTCCAGAGAACGGCGAGCTTCCTCACCGAATAAAATCTGCTTAGCCATAATAAAAAAGCCTCCTAAACAAGATAAATTATTCTACGACAGCCAGAATGTCGTTCTGGCGAACAACGATGTACTCTTCCCCATCGATCTTGACTTCGGTTCCAGAGTACTTGCTGGTAATAACCTTGTCACCAACGTGGACATACATTGTGATTTCTTTACCTTCGACCACACCGCCCGGGCCTACAGCAATAATCTCTGCAACCTGAGGCTGCTCCTTTGCGCTACCTGTCAGAATAATGCCACTTTTGGTGGTCTCTTCTTTTTCTGCCATCTTAATGACAACACGGTCTGCTAAGGGCTTGAGTTTCATAATATATTCCTCCTAAGAATTTAAAATACGGATTTGGGTTAGCACTCGATTGAGCGGAGTGCTAACATGTATTATATTATCTCATTTGCCAAAAATGCGCAAGGGGTTTTTTCATTTTTTATGCCAAAATTTTTAAAAAAATTATGAACAGCTTCTTTGCGAATTTTTCGTACTTTTTCTGCGTTTTGCAAAATTATTGTGTGAATACGGGTTCATTTTCGCATTTCTCACCTTAATCCGTTTTTCTGGCTTTCTAAAATACATATATACATTACATTTCAGCATCCCATTATACAGTTTTCTCTTTTTGTCAGCTTTTATGCCAAAAAAATTCTCAAATTCTGGATCCGAGCTAATAATATACTGTTTCATTGGCGAACTCGATGCGACAGTGCTAAATCTTTGCAAAACACGGCGTGCCCCTTGAGTATCCATCATCCGTTCACCATATGGTGGATTACAAATAAGGGTACCGTTTGAATGGGAAAGATCTATTGTACAGGCATCGGCTTGCCTTACAGAGATTAGATGCTCTACAGCAGCTTTCCGGGCATTTTCCTGTGTCAATAATACACAGGCTGGGTCAATATCGCTGGCATGAATTTCGTAAGTGGCGTCATGACGAATGCGTGCAATCGCCTCTCCTCGTGCTTCACTCCAAAGTTCCTTGGGGACGATCTCCCAATGCTCTGCGTCAAACCCACGCATTAAGCCCGGAGCACGCTCCTGTGCAATCATAGCAGCTTCAATTGGAATTGTGCCGGAACCACAGAAGGGATCAAGAAACAGATCGCGTCCATGGTAACGAGAGAGCTTGACAAGAGCTGCTGCCAAGGTCTCCCGCAGAGGCGCAGCGTTACTGTTGGCACGGTACCCGCGTTTGTGCAATCCAGCTCCAGAAGTATCAAGATACAATGTTACTTGATTCTTCATAATGGAAAACTGAATCTGGCAGCGTGGTCCTGTCTCTTCAAACCATTCCACATGATATGCATCGTACAAACTTTTTGCGATTGCTTTTTTTATAATGCTTTGACAGTCTGGTACACTATGCAAATCAGAAGAGAGTGAGTAGCCTTTGACCGGAAAGGCATAATCTTTCTCAATATAATCCAACCAAGGCATTTCATAGACGCCATCAAACAGTTCTTCAAAGGTATGTGCTTCAAAAGAACCGACCGAAATTAAGACTCGTTCTGCACATCGCAGCCACAGATTTGCCCATACCAGCGTGCGTTCATCGCCCTGAAAATAAACGCGACCATTTTCCACACGAACATCCGATAAGTTACCGCCATATCGTAATTCATCCCCGACCAAGCCCTCTAATCCAAACAGTGTCGGACAACAAAATTCATAATTCATTCCGATTTCCTTCTCTTTCTGTGTTCATTGCTGTGTTCCGAACTGATTATACGATATTTCTTTTCCTACGACAATATCTCCCCTTTGATTTTTGAGTTTTCTGTGGTATACTAAATACAATTCGACTTTCAATGATGAGGTGACTGTATGACTCGCTATGGTTTTATTCGAACCAAAGATGAAATAAAGTTTTTGATCCTCACCTGTATGACCCATTTACCATTT
>CAYLXH010000185.1:0-2012 GCA_964387535.1 uncultured Butyricicoccus sp.
GCCGAAATGACCCAGGAGATGCTCAATGACATGAGCGTATCCATCGCCGACCGCGAAAAGTCGATCGTATCCGGTCTGAAATCTATGCTGGGCATTAAGGTCGATGTACATTGTGTTCCGCCCAAGACCATTGCTCGTTCGTAGGGCAAGGCTGTCCGTGTAATCGATAAGCGTAAGTTCTATAAGAACTAAATACATCGCTACTGTACGATTGGTAAAAAATCAGGTCCTCCATGATAGTTCTATCATGGAGGACCTTACTTTATCATCCAATATGTCAAATATTCTTTTTAACACCTATTCATAACACTTACTCTACGTTCTCTTTATACTCCGGCAGTTTTGTTCCCACCGATTGAGAGATACGCAGATGAGTCTTCTCAAAATGTGATAACCGGACTCCTCCATTCTGCTCTGGAGAAATCGGAATCGTATAATAATACATCCCCTTGTACTGCGTCAGCGTATAACAAGGAATATAGGCATTGTCCTCAAGGACGACAGTTCCATCTTGATCACGTGTCAAAGAAATGCGCAAAATAACGGAATCACGATTTCCCGCAACCTGTTGAATACTCGCCTGAAAATCACCGAGCGAATAGAAGCATGGCACCTGCCTGCCGTCATCTGCCGTAAGTACGGTGTACTCCTGAATCAGATGGCTGTGCGATCCCACAATATAGTCCGCCCCTAGATTTGCCAGTTCCTGTGCATCTTCTTGTTGATTTTTCGTGGGCTCATAAACATTTTTGACACCCCAGTGCATATAAACAATGATATACTCTGCTCCTGCATTCCGCAGTTCAGCAATATCATCCCGAGCCTTCTCCGTTTGATAAAGGTTGAGCCGCGTCTCCACATCGCCTTCTGTCCACTCATTGCTGCTCTTATCATTAAAGCCGGTTTCTTCCGCGGTATATGACAAATAACCAATTTTTATGCCATTGACTTCCACGAGCAAATACCGCTGATCCGTATCATCCCGGAACATACCAGTATTGGCTAACTGATATCGCTCGACCTGCTCTAATGTTTCCTCTGTTCCCTGTATTCCAGTATCACAATTATGATTATTAGACATCACAACCGCGTCGAATCCGGCATAACAAACCGCATCCAAATATCTGCTCGGTGCATTACAGTTGGCATAATTGTCAATATACGCTTCCTCGTGCATATACGGCCAAGAAGAAGACAGCATCGTCTCCAGATTTCCAATCGCAAAGTCTGCCCCGGAAATCAACTCTTTTACACCGGCAAAGCTCTCATTGAAATTATAGTCTCCCGTATCGTATCCCTGTACAGCCTGTTGGGTTCCAGTGCACATCATATCTCCGACCATCATGAGCACAGCGGAATCTTTTTCTGACGTCTCTTTCTGAACCCACATACCACTGTCTGTTTGCAGATAATCAGGGCTAAGCTTCGACAGCTTACTGAGTGCTTTTCGATCCACAGTAACAATACAGGTACGTTTTTCTTGATTGTCACGACAGTAGCAAGTAATCATACAGGTTCCTTCGGAAACCGCAGTAATGGTTCCCTTTTGGTTTACCTTCGCAACCTTCGAATCCGATGAGGTCCACCGTAAATTTGACGCGTTGCCCCACCCCAGATATGCTTCCAAGGTGCGTTGATTTCCAGAGCGCAGAAACACTTCCTGATTTTCCAGCTTTAAATGCTTTCGATATGTTGCTGTACATACTCCACTGATTTTACTGAATACCTTTCGCTCATTCTCATCCAGTGTATAACTGCGAACCTTATAGTAAACCGTCTTTGCGCTCTCATCAAACTCAGAGTCAAGATAGGTGTAGATCGAGCGATCCGGAATATCTGCAATCTTCTCGTAACCGCTGTCCTCTTCATAGGATCGAAATACTTCATATCCCTCCGCACCAGAGGGACGCTTCCAGTAAAACTCAATACCATCATCAGACAGCGCGGAAATCTTGGTTCCATATGGCGTTTCCGGGAGAGACATCATGACGGTTTTGCTTCGCTTGCTGCGA
>CAYLXH010000186.1:0-1992 GCA_964387535.1 uncultured Butyricicoccus sp.
CACCCATACATATATTTTTAAATCAGAGTACTCATCCTTAGACAGCTCCTCGCAAATACGTAAAATATTACCAGTAAAGTCCTTGCCACTTCGTGATTCTAAAAATACTCTGTTTTCTCGCAGTTTGACATGATAGTAATAATGATAGATCACACTATTGGATAGAGCAGTACGCCATGCCTTAATACGTGCCTTCTGAGACTTACGAAATCTACTTAGCAACTCCATTTTTCTTTTTCCTTTCCCTGTCATGAGTTTCCAAGATCATGTTTAATCTGTGTTGTCGATATTTCTGGTGTACGCGGAAGATAAATCACCTTACATTGCTTTTTTAAAAAATCAAACTTACCATCCCAATCATCGCCCATAACAAAGACATCAATGTCGAATTTCTCTACATCACGCACTTTCTGTTCCCAGTTCTCTTCAGGAATGACCAAATCAACATAGCGAATTGCTTCCAGCATGCGTTTTCGGATTGGATATGAAAAATAGCATTTTTTCTGCTTGCTATTCCAATTAAATTCATCTGTCGAAAGGGCAACGATAAGGTAATCTCCCTGTTCCTTTGCCCTTCTTAATAGCTCAATATGCCCATAATGCAGTAAATCAAATGTACCATAGGTGATGACTCTTTTCATGCTATAACGCTCCATTCTATATTACATGTCTTGCCCATTATGTTTGGTTCTGAGGAATGATGGCGTATCATTCAGCTTGAATTGTTCATTCCTCTTGTGTTTTCGAATTCTGATGTTTGTGATAGTATCTTTTCAAACGCACAGACTACTCTGTTCTTAGCATCTTCAAAATTATTAATCTCCGGAGAATCGTTACAGCAGACCATCTTATATTTCTGTTTTGCAATATCGCTGCACATTTCGTCCAAGACATTTGCTCCCTCGTAAAAATGCCCTATCTTGGCTGTTCGCGGCAAAAAATTACCCGACGCAAATTGCCAATACTCAAATAACCACTGATTAACATCCGTTGTCGAGCGAAACCGATGTCGACAGGTTTCATCCAGTACCTCGGGTACTGCATTCCATACATCAACAAGGGTTTGCTTTTTATACGCGCATGGAAGATGAGATATATAGAATCCTGGAAAATACCGAAATGGCAACAACAACAGCGTTCTTAACAATAGTCGTCCATACGAACCAGAAAGCCATAACCGCGGATTTTTTCTAATAATCTTTCTTTTCTCAAACATGTGATTGATAACATATAAATCATTAATTTCTGCACGTATTCCGTTCTGGGTAAGCTGTATAGGCAATAAAACCGCACAATCTCTTGGCTTATCCTTCATGAAGAAATCTGTTTCTTGTACAGGTGCCGTTAAAAATGTATCGTCATTAAAGAACACAAAATTTTCTGAAAGTCCCGAAATCCGATGCACATTCAACTCTATACAATGAGAGCTGAAAGTTGGCAGATACTGTGACGGAATATAGTCTTCGTGTTTTACAATGCACAGTTTTGGATGCTTTATGTTTAGCCAATCAGGTATATGACCCCAAGTAATAAAATATATTTTATGTACCCATGGCGCATATTTTTCACAACCTCGAAACCAATACTTTAGCAAGTTCCAATCTCTGTATCGTTCTTCGCTGTTACTCCAATGTTTTGCATATGCTGACAGTTGTTGGTTATCATAATGCCGTTTATCCCTTAACCAATCCTCATCATTGCCATCTACCCAAGGAATAACAAAGTCAATTGGCTGTGACACTTTTTTCGCCTTCTTTCATGCTAACGCTCTGCCAATATCCACCAAAGCCATTTCAATAACCTTATCCATATCATAGTAGGCATAGCGGCCTAAGCGCCCGCCAAAGATAACATGCTCCTCATTATTTGCCATCTTATCATACTTTTCATATAGAGCATTATTTCTCTCATCGTTTACTGGATAATACGGCTCCATTCCCACCTTCCATTCCTCTGAATACTCACGGCTAATAATGGTTGTAGGCTGCTGTC
>CAYLXH010000187.1:0-1987 GCA_964387535.1 uncultured Butyricicoccus sp.
CCTCTCTTTCCATGAATTGCAGACAAAATCCCGCGTTATCGCCGTTGGTAACGCTTTACGCATTATAGCATGGCATTATGGCTTTTTCAACAGGGGACAGTCGCAGGTCATCGGGCAGACTGCAGGAGTACAATACATATTGGACAAACGAATAAAAAGAGGTGAAGAGTGCGGTCACATAGGTTATAGTTAAACTATCAGGTCGCATTATTTGAAAAATATGCGGGCTATGGTCAGGCGCTTATGGGCGTCAATGGATATTTTGCCGTCGATTCAAAATACCAGCGCGAAAAGCACTACATGGCAAAACCAAGAGATTTTTTCAATTTCCTGATGGACCGCTCCCAGTGGGGCATTGACGCAAAGATCGTTTCAGATTTTGTAAATCGGTCTGCAGAGATTTGCGAATGGCTTACTGAAAACGGGGCTGGTATCGAAAACATGATCGCGTACTTTCCGGGCTGTGAGCATACTTGGATCTATATGCCCCAGAAGGCACGAATTTACCATGTGATTGCAACCGTACTTGACAGCATGGAGAATGTTCGGCTGATGGATAAGACATCAGTCATGCGAATTTTAATGACCAACGGACGAATTTCTGGAGTCGTTGTCCGAGATGAACGCTCCGGGGACAGCTATACTGTGGAAACCGACAGTGTTGTCGTGGCAACTGGAGAGGATCAGGTCATGATGCAAGGAACGATTCTGTCTGAATTTAAAGGTGTCAAGATGGCGGCCGAGGTGGGAGCAGCGCAGCTGCGGCCTACAGTAGCAAGCACTGGCGGCGGACCACCTGCTGACGGAGATTTCAGGCAGCCCTGCAATCTGATCGTCAATCTGGATGGAAAGCGGTTTGCAAATGAGGAAATCAACTCCCGAATTGATGATATGGCGTTTAGTGCGTCCCTCCAGAAGCAAGGAGAATATTATGTCATCCTGGATGAGCACATCAACCAGTGGTATCTTGCCAATGGCTATGTGGATTTTAAATACGGTATGGGCAAGCAGACGCCCAATGACCTGAAGGATGTTGCTGCCGGAACGGTCCAGAGGGACGGTCCCGGTGGGCCAGATGGGCTACCGGAAGGAATGCCAGATATGGCCGCAGAAGCACGTAAACCGTTGATTGTTGCAAATAGCATTGAGGAACTGGCGGAAAAAACCAATTTGCCTCTGAAAAACCTCCAACAGACCATCACTGAATATAATGCGGCTTGCTATTCTGGTAAGGATACTGTCTTCTATAAAAATCCTGAGTATTTGGTCGCGCTGACAACGGCACCGTATTTTGCAATCAAGCGCAGCGCGGCTATGAAAGCTCTGGACGGCGTAATCAAGATAAACGATGCTATGGAAGTGCTGGATAGGGCTGGTGAACCAATTCCCGGGCTATATGCGGTGGGCGGCGTCTGCAGCCCCATCAACGGGCAAATCTACACCCATCGCTGTGCCGGCAGTCGCGCAACATTTGCACTTCTGGGTGGACGAATCGTATCAGAGCACCTCCCGGCGTATTTAAATGACAGGAAACGGTAACCGTCCAAGGGTAACGCGACCATGAATGTGCTGGACGAGGTAATCAAGACAAACGGGCCAGTTTCCCAATGTAGAGAATGGTTCACACCTTGTGGACTTGGTGAAAACTGTAGATGACACCATTTGAGAACAAAGAAACGTCACAACAGAACTTCCCCCAGAATGTCAGCTTTTGGGTGACATGCTCTTCGGATTGAAATCCGAGTTTTTCCGCATTGCTTTTGAAAGGGGCTGTCTCAAAATGATTCTCAAGAATCATAAGAGGCAGTCCCTTGTGGTTATGGATTCTGTTTTTTGTTCCCGTCGGAGCATCTTGAGAGAAGAGGGGCCGCTCTGGCACCTCTTCCTTGCATCGTGCGCCCGATGAGCGCACAATCTTAAGAACTTTTCAAAAGCTTTCGGCGGAAATTGACAATATACGGTGCTTATGGTAAGATGGATACGCCCC
>CAYLXH010000188.1:0-1875 GCA_964387535.1 uncultured Butyricicoccus sp.
CTTAATGGTAGCATCAATATTGAGATACGGGAAATTTGCCGTATCAGCGAGGCGGTTATAGATGACACCCGAGATACGCCGCATTTCATCATCGGAAGCCGCTTCTTTTTCAATCATCGAAGCGATAATGGTTACATCCTTCAGCGACATATTCAGCTTGTCACAACGAGATACAATGCTCTTTCGTTTCGAATCGTCTTTCACCTTCGTTTGATAATTTGCCAGCATCTTCCCAAGAATTGTTTCCGCATCATCACTGATATAGAATTCATAGGTGTCAGGGAAGAGATAGCCCTCCAGACGATTTTCGGCATGTCCAAGATCCGCTGGCAGGAAAGAGTAATCAAATTCTCCGTTTTTTAATGCTTTCGTCAGCTCTTTTTCGTTACTAAGGCCAGCTTTGAGAAGTTTTGCCTTAATGTGTTCTACCGTATATCCCTCCGGGATCGTCACAGTAACGGTCGAATATGCTGAAATTCGAATCGTGCGCAGCAGCTCACGATAGTCCATAGAAGAATTCAATGTATACTCACCCGGATTAAACTTGACGTTCCGATTCGAAAATGTGACAAACAAGTCAAAAAACCATTTGTATTCAATCACATCACTGTCTTTTAAGATCGTCGATACCTCGCCTACTGTAGCATTTTCCGGGATGGTAACTTGGATCTCCTTATCCGGCTTTGCCAGAGCAAACAAATCATTGCCAAGAACAATAGCGGAAGATGCTAGGATGCCGGAAATCAACAGAATAACCACTAGATACAGCAGTGTGTTAAGAATTGGATTGTGTGATTTGTTGTGCCGGGTTTTGCGTGATTCGGGATTGTTCATAGTCAATATCCTTTCTCTTCTGGGCAGCACCTCAAGATCAGGCAGATGCTGCTGATGTCATAAACAATTAGCTGAAAATTATTGTAAACAAAAAGGCAACACAAAACATAAAAAATCCTGGATTTGCTACCAATTCCCACATCGTGTCACGTAGTGACAGAAAATTTGGACGAAATGGCCGAAGCTTGTCATGCTGAATCTGCACGGTCAGAGAACGCAGCATAAGATAGAGCATTAATAAAAACAAAATGCCATTAATATAGGTAAAATAATGCCATATTCCAAATGAACTATACATTGTCACCAGACGGTTAATAATATAATAATACAGATTATTGATGACGTGAGCAATTATAGCCGGACCAAGCGAGTCAAAGGAATAGCTCAGAAATGCATAAGCACATCCAGCGAGAAATGGGCCAATAAGATTATTAGGATTTGCATGAAGAAACGCAAAACACAATCCACTCATGAGGATACATGTCTTCGTGCCCGCAACATTTTCCATTGCAGAAAACAGTACGCCACGCAAATAAAATTCCTCGACAATTGGCGGAACAACGACGATCGCAATAAAGCTGAGCAGATTATATCGACTTCCCAAGATATTGCCATACACGACGCTTGTTAGTGTCATTTCTGAGCTTCCTGTGATCACATAGATAAACAAATTCGCCAAAAATGACAAAAAAGATACTGTCAGCGCAAATTTAACTGTAAACCCGAAATATTGAATATAATATCCTTTTCTTCGTTCCAGACGCAAATTGATCGAAAAAGAGTCATCCCGAACGT
The DNA here is from genome assembly GCA_964387535.1 of uncultured Butyricicoccus sp. GTDB lineage: Bacteria > Bacillota > Clostridia > Oscillospirales > Butyricicoccaceae > Butyricicoccus_A. The sequence continues at coordinate 1,630 of CAYLXH010000188.1, forward strand.
GGTATACAAAAAAAGCGGGAACTCCAAACACAATCAACTCGTCAATAATCACACCAATCGCAGGTGCACGAGAAAAAATATAGTCAAAGCTGACACTACATCCAAGTAGTAAAAGGAACGACAACAGCAGCGCGGCTCCTGGAACCCAAAATTGCTTTCGTTGAAAAGGGAGCCATAGAGAAGAATTGAGATGAGAATTCAAGGAAAGAACACCTCGTTTTCAGTAAAAATACAGGAGCAAGGGAC
>CAYLXH010000189.1:0-1844 GCA_964387535.1 uncultured Butyricicoccus sp.
GTGCTGCAACTTCTTTTTCTTTTTTTGCCATACCAATTGCAACACCCATGGCAAACAACAGCGCCAGATTATTAAAGACGGCACTGCCACACTGATTCATAATATCCAGAATCGCATAAATAATGCTGCCCGGATAAATGACCGCGGTCAGGCCATATGTCTCCAACATTGTCTGATTGGTAAACGAACTGCCGATACCAAGCAGCAGACCCGCTACCGGCAGCAGGGCAATCGGCAGCATAAAGGATCGTCCTATTCGCTGCAATACACCAAATACTTTGTCTTTCATTTCGTTTCCTCCTTCGTGTCCTCTGAACTCTATCAGACTTATCGGGAACACGCAAGATAGTAGGTATACAGTCCACTATCTTATATTCCCCAAAATAATAAAACCCATACCAGATCCTCAAAACATCGCTTGCAATCTGATATGGGTTTAGCCCGACGAACGGTAACTATCCCACTCCCGACAAATCGTCGGGGCAGATATAAAATTATACTATCATGCTTCCGCATCCATATTGATCCGCTTCAGATGAATCGTCAGATAAATCAGCTCTTCCTCCGAAAGCGTTCGATGATGCGTAGCTTGAATATACTTCCCAATATGCTGCGCACAGCGATAATGCTGCTTACAGCTTTTCGCAATCAAACGGCGAAACAGCTCATCCTGCTCATCGTCCGTATCTGTCATAACATTGCCTTGGAACAGGCGCTGGGCAAAATAACGAAGATGTACTACAAAACGGCTAAAATCCAATGAAGTTCGGTCAAATTTTTTCTGATAAAAGTTCTCAACAACGGAAATCAAGCCCTCTATGAGTTTTGTGATCTCATACATTTCACTCATGTTTGTATTCAATTCCGCGTTGACAATATGCAGGGCTACAAATGCGGCCTCATCCTCATGAAGCGCAACCTCAAGACGACGCTCAATTTCCTTTAGGCAGTATTGGCCAAGATGATATTCCGTTGGATAGTAGCACATAATAGCGCCCTTTAACGGATTGCTAAATTCAACGCCGTCCTGTTTCCGCTTAATGGCAAAGCTGATATGGTCGGACAGTGTAATCAAAAGCGATTCATTCAGCCTCTGCGGAATCTGTGACTTGATATGCTCGATCAGTTCCTCTGTCAACTTCAAGTGCTCCAATGGAATCTGTTCCATCAATTCACGCAGCCTTTTTTGCTCCGTTTTTCCTTCCATACGGTAAACCCGCTCAATCGTGGAACGATCCACTCGCTCCCCTCGGTGTCTTTGAAAGCCAATGCCGCGACCGGTAACTATCATTTCGGACCCTTTTTCATCAATGACGCACAGGATATTATTATTGATTACTTTTTTAATTCTCATTGTATCCTGTTCCCCCTAAAAAAATAGACCAGCTCCATCTTCTTTCACATCGATGCTTCAGCAAAGCAACATGTATTCAGACAGAGTCGGTCAAGCCCGCATTACCGGTAACATCCCAACAATTTTTGTTATTTAAATAGTAACATTTGTCCCGTTCAATGTCAATAGCAGTTTGCAAAAACAGAATAATTTTGGATTTATCAGACAAAATGATTGTAATCATTTTAGTCATTATGCCAAACATCATACTAGGATCTGTGAGAGCACAAAAAGGTCACACCGCAAATCATCCCATTTAGAATTGCAAAATAAATACAAAAAATCCCCGAATCCGATTGGAAACGGGGATTTCTGTTTGCGATATGTTCGGATAATTCCGGGTAAAATTATCTCTTGGAGAACTGCGGAGCGCGACGGGCTGCTTTGAGGCCGTACTTCTTTCTCTCCTTCATTCTCGGGTCGCGGGTCAGGTAACCAGCAGCCTTCAGAA
>CAYLXH010000190.1:0-1841 GCA_964387535.1 uncultured Butyricicoccus sp.
CCTTATACAGGCTATGGACATGTCGCCCAATCGTATCCGAATCCACATAAGCTTCTACTTTCGTAGCAGCATCATTAATCATCAGCATTCGACACTCATCATCCCATAATGTGACTGCTTCATGGACATGATTGAGTGCTGTCTCCAGCAGACCACAACGATACTCACTGGTCGCATTCCGAAAGACAATTAAATGAGTACTTGGTGGAAGATCTTCTAACTCTAAGGACGCACACGGCAACAGATATTCATTAAACGCCGGATTACCATAGTCAGACTGATTGTCCATATCACAAAGAAACGGAGCAACCTGCTCCAGCTGACATCCGCGTGTTCCCTGATCAACATGCAGCATCGTGCATCCAATATCATTGATATCCAATATCATATTATTGTCCGAAACCAGAATTGCTCCCATGCCACATTTAGAAAGAACATCCATTAAATCTCTATAATTCATAAAAGGATTCCTCCCCACCAGACAGATCCGTCCTGTCATATACTTCTATGGAAATAGCACTGGCTGAGAGGCACCCGTGCTCACTATTTTCCAAACATTTCAATGCAATTTTTACTTGCACCTCTTTCTATGATGCAAGAATTTTTATCGTTTCTTTCATTATATCGGCAAAATAAAATTGACACAACCATTTCTTCCAATAATCTGAGAAATTGCAAAGTTCTTTCAATCCCATCATCCGGAATCATTTACCAAATCAGAATCCACACACTTCATCTGCTTTTCCGGTTGATGCACAGCGTTAATCCATTGCATTTCGCAATGTAAAAGAAAAAGCTTCTCTACTTTAGCCTTTGTTTTACTCGCTCCCAAAACAGCTTATGATTCCAGTTCAAACTCCTGCAGCAGACTTCGCAGCTCTTGCTGGCCATTATACATCATTGCATCCAGAATTGACAGTCCCGGACAAAAAGCATGTTTCCCCTGTGGATATGACAATGTTTGCTTCATCCGCACAAAACGAAGGGAGATATCGCGTTGCGCAAAGCACTGTGGATCATACAGCAACTTCCCTCCGATTGCATTGTAGTAGTAATCTGCACCTAACTGGCTGCAGAGCTCCAAAATTCGATTCACTCCATGCAAGGAACGGTCGTATTCCACTTCCGATGCTCGAAGAATCGTTGTATTGATCGACAAATAGTGCGCGACTTCTCGAATGCTGTTCGTCAGAAAGCCTGACAGATTGTTATCCGGAAAATCCAATACCCGCTCAAACAGTGGTGCAGTGTCTGCATACTGCGGTGCATGACAATAGGCCAGCTGTACCGATCTGTGCAGCTTCTTCCACGCACGGACGCCGCGCGCCAGCTGCAATTCACAAATCATTCTATTTTGGCTCGCTCCCGAAACAGGAAGAATGATTCTCTGCTCATGTCCGTGATTTTGAATCCGATTGCGGTGAATCCATCCACCTTTAATAAACGCCACATCATCCAAAATGACATAGCAATCCACGGCATCCATCAGCTGCCAATAGCCCAAATAAGGCAAAAAATATGGCTGCATAATTCCAATCTTCATTGCTTCATCCCTCGGAGAGATCTATTCGATCAAATCAGCAAGCAAAATTTTCATCTGCCCACCACAGACCATTCCTTCCTTTGCTGCCTCATCCTGACTCATATTCACTGTTACACAACGGCTCTCCCCGGTACCGATCAGATAAAATGCTTCCCGCAGCGCAGCGCTCTCTCCACAGCCTCCTCCTATCGTCCCCCTCGATCGAAAGTCCCGATCAACTGCCATATAAGAGCCTGTTTTTACCGGTGTGGAACCCTCTGTTTCATACACCAGCAGTACTGCCTTGGGTCCAGAATCC
>CAYLXH010000191.1:0-1803 GCA_964387535.1 uncultured Butyricicoccus sp.
GACAACCGGGGTATTGTTTGGGGTGTAGCGAAGCTCCGGATCACGGGTCAGACGACCCATGAGAATTGCTTTGTTCAGCATATTTCGTTCACCGGTCCTTAGTCTTTGGAAACAATGATGGAACGCATAATGCCGTCCGTGATCTTGAATACACGGTCAAGCTCTGCCGGGAAAGACGGAGCAGACTCAAACTGGATGAGCGTATAATAGCCCTCACGCAGATCATTGATCTCATAAGCCATTCTGCGCTTGCCCCAGTCATCGACGGTCTCAATCGTACCGTTTGCCTCAATCAGAGACTTGAACTTTTCGACGACAGATGCAACAGCCTCATCACCGATAGTCGGGTTGACAATAAATACGGTCTCGTACTTACCACTTACCTTTGCCATTTTCAGCACCTCCTTCTGGACTTTGGCCCATGCCCTAACCATGAGCAAGGATACTTTGTTATTATACCAGATTGTAACAGGGTGTCAAGGGAATTAGGACAAAAATATTGGCAAAAAAGTGGCATGGTAGTTGGGAATTGTCGGGCGGAATCACGGAAAAGCAGGAGAGAATTCCGGCGGCAGTTCGTCAAATAAGCTGGGCTGTGCCTCTGCGAGATTTACGACCGTCAGTCCGGATTTTGCGGCGTAGCGGACAGTATAGGCGGTTCCGCCGGGGATGCCGGTAAAGTAGCAGATGCAGCGGGAACTGCGCTTGACCAGCTCTTCATCCCGTCGGGTATAACAATCCGGCTGATAGCGGTCGCAGATCGAGATCGTATGGCGTGCGCGGTACAGAACACGCGTATAACGCTGCTGCCATTCCGGTTCCCAATAGCGCTCCATGCCGTGGAAGGCGATGAGTGCCCACAACTCGATCTGTGGGTTGGTCTGCTGGAGTTCCAGCACTGTTTCCGCGGCCCACAGGTCGAAGCCGCGGCTCATGCCAGAGAGAAAGACGGTGTAGCCCTGCTCGACAGCGCGAAGGACGGCACGGCGGAGCGATTGTATCATTCGCTGGAAATCGGGGGAACCTTCTTTCATATGGTTCGGCATTTTTTCGGGACGATAGCCGGAAAAACAGCAGATTGTGTGTTTCATGGAGAAAATCCTTTCTGTTTTCGATAGCATTGATTGGAATTATTGTATCACGTGGGAAAAAGAACGACAATATGTTTGCTATGTGGTTTGGATGCATGGTATAATAATACAATCATATGCTAGGAGAAGGAGGAGTGCCGCAATGCTGATTTGTCCCAACTGCGGCAAACTTCTGCGGCGGGATCATCAGACGCTGCGCTGCGACAACCGGCACAGCTTTGATATCGCAGCGTCAGGGTACTGTAATTTGCTGGTGTCATCGCGTCCGGGTGACCGCGTGGGAGATGAGAAGGGAATGGTGGCATCGCGCCGGGAATTCCTTGACCGCGGGTATTATCAGCCGCTGGCTCAGGCAGTTTGTGAACAGGCGGCCGCTTTGGCAGCAGGAAAACGATGTCAGGTTGTGGACGCCGGGTGCGGCGAGGGATACTATACCCGCCAGATCGCGCAGACCTTATGGGAAGCGGATGTGCTGGAGCAAATGATTGGGATTGATATTTCCAAGGCGGCGACTCAGTATGCGGCAAAGCGTGACAAACGGACGCAGTATATCACAGCGAGTGCGTACCACATGCCGATTGCGGATCACAGTGCGGATCTGATTCTGTCGCTGTTTGCACCGACACCGGCGAAGGAATTTTCCCGCGTCCTGCGAAAGGACGGAGCGGTTCTCTGTGTCGTTCCGGGAGAACGGCATCTCTGGGAGCTCAAG
>CAYLXH010000192.1:0-1786 GCA_964387535.1 uncultured Butyricicoccus sp.
CATGGTATGAGCCAGCGCGGCGGCAGCGTTGTGACGTATGTCCGCTTCGGCGACAAAATCTATTCTCCCATCATTGACGAAGGAGAAGCCGATTACATCATTTCGTTCGAGCTTCTGGAAGCTGCCCGCTATATCAAATATCTCAAACCCGGTGGGCGCGTCGTCGTCAACACACAAATGATTGACCCAATGCCTGTGATCACCGGTGCCGCGGAGTATCCAACCGATCTTGTCAGCAAAATGGAGCAAGCAGGCGCTGTCGTTGATGCCATGGATGCTCTCGCGATCGCGACCGAAGCCGGTTCCTCAAAAGCGGTAAATATTGCGCTCATGGGCCGGATCTCCAAGTATTTCGATTTTACAGAAGAGGCATGGATGAATGCTCTGACGGCTTGTGTCCCAGCCAAATTTCTGGAACTGAACAAAAAAGCATTTTTACTTGGCCGCGGACAATAACTAACGTACAGAACAGCAAGCTCTGTATCAATAAAAGCACAATCCCATCAGGAGAAATCCCTCTCACGAAATGAAGTCACGAGGAATGACTTCTCGAGAGCCATTATCCCGTTTTAGAAACTGGGTAAAAGATCACTATTCTTCCCCCTTTTTGAAGGCAGCCCGATAGTGATAGTCCCTTTTTCTGTGAAACAATTATAAAGGAGTACATAAAAACCCATGGAACACTACTATCAGCCAGAAATCGAAACCATGCCTCTTGATCAGCTTCAGGCTCTGCAAAGCGAACGTTTGGTAGAACAGATCAAACACGTGTATGACAATGTCGCATTCTATCGCAACAAGATGGACGAACTTAATCTGAAGCCAGAGGATATTCATGGAATTGAGGATCTTCACAAGCTTCCCTTTATTAACAAGGATGATCTTCGTGACGAGTATCCGTATGGCTTGCTAGCCGCTCCACTCAGCGATGTAGTACGCATCCAATCCACTTCTGGCACCACAGGTCGTCGTGTTGTCGCATTCTACACTCAGGAAGATATTGATGTATGGGAAGATTGCTGTGCCCGCGCTATCTGCGCTGCTGGTGGCACCAATGAAGATGTTTGTCATGTTTCCTATGGCTATGGTCTGTTTACCGGCGGTCCTGGTCTGAACGGTGGCTCTCATCGCGTTGGTTGCTTGACACTGCCAATGTCTTCCGGCAACACGGATCGTCAGCTCCAGTTTATGACGGATCTTGGCTCGACCATTTTGTGCTGCACCCCGTCGTACGCCGCATTCTTGGCAGAAACCATTCACGAACGCGGCCTTCGCGACAAGATCAAGCTGAAAGCTGGTATTTTCGGTGCTGAGGCATGGACGGAAGAAATGCGTCATGACATCGAAAAAAATCTCGGAATTAAAGCATATGATATTTACGGATTAACCGAAATTTCTGGTCCAGGTGTTTCCTTTGAATGTTCCGAGCAGCAGGGCATGCATATCAACGAGGATCATTTTATCGCAGAAATCATTGATCCGAAGACAGGAGAGGTTTTGCCGGAAGGAGAAAAGGGAGAACTGGTATTTACCTGTCTGACCAAAAAGGCATTCCCATTAATTCGTTATCGTACCCGCGATATTTGTATTTTAACCCGCAAGAAGTGTTCGTGTGGCCGTACTCATATCCGTATGACAAAGCCCCTCGGCCGCTCAGACGATATGATGGTTGTCAAGGGTGTCAATGTCTTCCCCTCTCAGATCGAGACTGTTCTACTCAACATGGGTTACCCGGCAAACTATGAGATTATTGTCGATCGTGTGAAAAACAACGATACCATCGAGG
>CAYLXH010000193.1:0-1783 GCA_964387535.1 uncultured Butyricicoccus sp.
CTGAAGCTCAATGAGCTGGGCGGCGCAAATGGCATCGGTCTGCTGGACGTGGTAGAGAACCGTCTGGTCGGCATGAAGAGCCGTGGTGTCTATGAGACGCCGGGCGGTGCGATTATGTATGCCGCACACAAGAAGCTCGAGGAGATCACGCTGGATCGTGAGACCGCACACTACAAGGCACAGATGGCGATGGAATTCGGCAAGCTGGTTTACAACGGTCAGTGGTACACGCCGCTGCGCAAGGCGATGAGCGCGTTTGTGGATGAGACCCAGAAGACGGTAACCGGCGATGTCAAGCTCAAGCTGTACAAAGGCAATATTATCCCGGCTTCGGTCACCTCTCCGTATACGCTGTATTCGGAGGACATGGCGACATTCGATGCTGCAGAAGCATACAGCCATGCGGATTCGGAGGGCTTCATCAATCTGTACGGCCTGCCGCTGAAGGTTCGCGCGATGAATGATGCGGCGCTGCAGGCGAGCACGGGACTGAGCTTCCCGAGTGTTGAGTAAGGGAAAGACAGAGTATTGAAATCAATCGGCAATCGGGCGGACAACTCTGTCCGCCCCTTGCGCGTTTTCAAACCATACTGTATGGAACCGGCCTCGCCGCGCAGGCGCAGCCGGATCGTTGGAAAAAAAGGAGAAATCCCATGAAGCTTTGGGCAGGACGTTTCCAGAAGGAAACGAATGATGTAGTAAATGATTTTAATTCGTCGATTCAGTTTGACGGCCGCCTGTATCGAGAGGATATTACCGGTTCGATTGCCCATGCGACCATGCTGGGCAAGCAGGGGATTATTGAAGAACACGAAGCGGAAAAGATCGTGGAGGGTCTCCAGGAGATCCTGAAGGAGATCGAGGAGAGCGATCTGGACGTATTCAATCCGGAATACGAGGACATTCACATGAATGTCGAGGTCATGTTGACCAACCGCATCGGCGACACGGGCAAGCGCCTGCACACCGCGCGCTCGCGCAACGACCAAGTTGCATTGGACATGCGCCTGTATGTCAAGAAAGAGCTGTGCGAGATCATGGAGCTGGCGATCACGTTTGAAAAGGCTCTGGTAGAGCGCGCGAAGGACAATTTGGATACGGTTATGCCGGGCTATACGCATCTGCAGCGCGCGCAGCCGACCACGTTCGGCCACTACATGATGGCGTATGCCAACATGCTCAAGCGCGATATTTCCCGTCTGGAGGACTGCTTTGACCGAATGGATGAGATGCCGCTGGGATCGGGCGCACTGGCGACCTCGACCTATCCGGTGGATCGTGATTTTGTCCGGGAGAAGCTGGGCTTTGCCCGCATCACCGACAACTCGCTGGACGGCGTGTCCGACCGTGACTACTGTCTGGAGCTGATGAGCGATCTGTCCATTATGATGATGCATCTGTCCCGCCTGTCCGAGGAAATTATTTCATGGTGCTCGTGGGAATGGCGGTTTGCCGAGCTGGATGATGCGTACTCCACCGGCTCGTCCATCATGCCTCAGAAAAAGAATCCGGACGTCTGTGAGCTGATTCGCGGCAAGACCGGCCGCGTGTACGGAGACCTGATGGGTCTGCTGACCACGATGAAGGCGCTGCCGCTGGCCTACAACAAGGATATGCAGGAGGACAAGGAAGCGGTGTTTGATGCCATCGACACCGTCAAGCAGTGCCTGGAGGTATTCACCCCGATGTTCCGGACCATGACGCTGCGCAAGAAGAACATGCGCAAAGCGGCATCGCAAGGCTTTATCAATGCGACGGATTGTGCGGATTATCTGACCAAGAA
>CAYLXH010000194.1:0-1686 GCA_964387535.1 uncultured Butyricicoccus sp.
TGGATTTCCATCCAAAGGCATCAATCATAAGCCCGGCAATCGTAGGGGCAATGACAGGAGCCGCAGTTGTTGCCAACCCATAGGTTCCCATCATTGCGCCCTTCTTTTGAACCGGATAGACGGTCAGTATAATCACTTGCGCAGACGCTTGTAAAACCGCCGCTCCACCGGCCTGTAAGCATCTGCCGAACATCATGACGGCAAAATTTTTTGTCAGAATGCTGAAAAACAGACCGACAATAAAAACGCCAATGCCGGATAGGTACAATTTTTTCGTAGGAACACGCACGATTAGAAACGCGCTAAGCGGCAGCACCATGCCCATGATCAGAGAATAGCCGCTGGTGATCCACTGCCCGGTAGAAGTGCTGATGCCAAAAAACTCCACAAGGCTCGGCAGGGCCGTTGACATCGCCGTGGACAAAATAGACGATGCGATACCGGAAAGAACCAGGCACAAAAATACCATGGTTCTTTTTTGATCGCTTAATATGTGACTTGATTGATTCATTATAACGCTTCCTTCTTGCTATGGATGATCCGCTATGCGTTATCCAATATTTTCTTTTGGATGCGCAGCAGTGCCAGAGTATCTTCCTCGCCGAGCTTCTCTAAAAGGGATGTGGCAGAAGAAATGAGCGCATCCTGCTTTTTCAAAAAAACGCTGCTCCCGTTTTCTGTAAGCGCCACGACAATCTGTCTGGCATCTTCCGCATCCGACATGCGGATAATCAGTCCCTTCGCCTCAAGGCTCTTTAAAATGGCAGCGATGCGCGCACTGCTGACATTCATATTCCAGCTTAACTCTTTTGGATATGCTTTGCCATGGCTTTTATAAAGAAAATCCAAAACGGCAAATTCGCCTTTTGTAAACTCGTTCACGGATTTCTGAATCGGAATCTGCATAAGTTTTGCCCGGATATCAAGCAATTCTATCGCAACAGCACGGTAATCCATAGCTTACCTCCCTGTATAGTTACTAACACTGTTAGCAATTATACATCTGCTTTCATAAAATGTCAATGCCATAGGTGCTCCGAGGCGTTGTTCTTCTTCAGACAGCAATCTCCTTCAAATTTATTATATCAAACCTTGCGGTCAGATACCTGTGTCATACCAGCCAAACTCTGATTATCTTCCCGTTCAGCCGTTCAGCAGCTTTTCCATATCCCCGATAGAAACATCCATTCTCCCGGACACTTCTTCCATAGACATTCCGGTATTCAGAAAACGCTTTATCACCATTTTCATATCCTCGCCAACCTCAATGATATGTCCATCCAAATCGTAAAACCGGATCACCCGCTGACCCCAGCTATGTTCGATCACTTCTCCCAGATATTCGATGTCCGGGTATTCTTTCAGCTTGTTCAGAAAACCGTCAAAGTTCTGTTCCTCAAAGACGACTTCTGCATTGTTGGATTTCTTCAGTACCTTTTCCTTTGGTATACTCACCAGCCAGTCAAAATCCTGCTGTAATGCCAGACCGCAGGTAAAAGCTATGTTTTTTCCGTAATCCTGATAGACTTCCAATCCGAACAGATCCTCATAAAACTTTCTTGCGGCGCTGATGTCCGCTACCGATATAACCGTACATACATACTTCATATAAATCAACCATTCGGCCGCAATGCGTCCGCACAAATAGGAATGAAAGAGTGCAGACAAACGGTCGCCTTTCTTGTA
>CAYLXH010000195.1:0-1645 GCA_964387535.1 uncultured Butyricicoccus sp.
CCAAGGCGATAGCCTTCTTTGCAGCATGCGAGAATATCGTCCCGGGTCAGACGGTAGCGAGTCAGCTTGTGATTACTGCGTCGAATTCCACAGTAATAGCAGTCGTTTTTGCAGTAATTGGTAAATTCGATCAGCCCACGGACATATACCACATCACCGTACTGCACGCGTCGAATGCGGTCCGCTGCGGCGTACAACAGCGCGTCAGCTGCATCGGTTTCCAGCAGGTCGCGCAGAGCATGATCGGATAGATTGCGCTGTTGTTCCAAAAGCTGTACCACTTGGCTCCAGTGTGTCATGCCATAAACTCCTCATTCCATCGTAATTTATAAAACCCACCTTACTTGTATGGATTGATGATACACGCTTCGAAATGCTTTGTCAAGGAGAGCGGACTGAAAATTGACAGCGTGGGAACAGACATGCTACAATACCAGCAAACGCGTCTATGGTCGCAGGAGAGAGGGGAATTCATATGATACATCCGTTTTCCAGAACGGAATTGCTGTTGGGCAGTGAGGGCCTGGAGCGTCTGAAACGAGCGCGTGTGGCAGTATTTGGCATAGGCGGTGTTGGCAGCTATGTGGTGGAGGCGTTGGCGCGCAGCGGCATCGGTGCGTTGGATCTCGTCGATCACGATGAGGTTGCGCTCTCTAATATCAATCGCCAACTGATTGCAACATATGATACCGTTGGAAGAAAAAAGGTCGAGATTGCAAAACAACGCGTGTTGTGCATCAATCCAGACATAGAAGTTCGAATGTGGCCTACATTTTACCATGCGGAGACAGCGAATCAATTTGATTTTTCCCAGTATGACTATATTGTGGATGCGATCGACACTGTGACAGGGAAAATTGAACTGATCATGCAGGCGCAGCGGGCTGGTGTCCCGATCATTAGTTCGATGGGAGCGGGAAATAAGCTGGACGCAACCGCATTTCGTGTGGCGGATATTTATCAGACCTCGGTGTGTCCGTTGGCTCGTGTGATGCGGCGTGAGCTGCGCAAACGAGGAGTAACCTCCCTCAAGGTGGTATATTCCGAGGAAGTGCCTGTGGTTCCCTTTGCGTTGGAAGAGACAGAGACCAAGGGACAATATGGAAAACAGGCGCCGGGAAGTATTGCGTTTGTCCCCTCGGTTGCGGGGCTCATCGCCGCAGGTGAGGTGATTAAGGATTTGGCGGGAGTGAATCATACGGTGCGATAACAAAGCAGGAGTGCTGGTATCTGAGATAGCGGTACTCCTGCTTTGGAGTTATCCGAGATGGGATTTGAAATGCGTATCATGAAACTGGTTGAACAAAGCGCAGGGAATATCCTCGTGTAGAGCCTGATGACATGGAATTGAGTGGATGTCAAGAATTTGGTAGTCTCTGGATGTGTACCGGATACGATCATGCATGTGGCCGCTGATGGGACAAAGTAGGAACATGATGAGCAACCGTTGTAATCCGGTGTTCTATCATGTATAATACACATAAAGATCCAGTTGCTGTCGTAAGGACGGGCGGAACGGGGGATAAATATGAAAAAGCAAATTTGGAAACAAACAGCGGCCGCTGTCCTGGCAGGAGCAATGCTTCTGGCCGGCTGCGGAACGAATTCCGGAGAAGACGCAGTGTCGGTGCAGGCGGTGTCTGAC
>CAYLXH010000196.1:0-1558 GCA_964387535.1 uncultured Butyricicoccus sp.
TGTTCGCAAAAAAAGAACATGAGATCTGTGTTCATATCGGATATCCCCTACGAATCGAATCCTTTGATTCCAGTATGTGCCGATATCTATTCTGACAGTAGCCGTCATTCTATAAGACATGTTTTCCGGAATCTTTTTACTACTATACTGTACCACAGCAACGACACTTTATCAATCCAATGAGAAATCCCCCATTGCATGACTGATATTCACATCAGTTCGTCCGGAAGCATCCATAAAACAAAGAAGAAAACGCGATTCATAAATGAAATTTTCACATTTTGCTTGATTTCCCTGCACAAATATGATATAAATAATGATGAATTGCATGAATGTAACAAGTAATGAACGGGAAGAGTATCCTTGCTCCCTGCGGCATCAGAGAAGGACAGTCAGCGGCTGAAAGCTGTCCGCCGTATCGCTTGGAAAAGTTCGCCCGGGAGCTTCAATGAATAAAAGCATTGACGGGTCCGCTCCGTTATCGCGGTTCTGAGTGCTCACTGTTGTGAGAAACCGGGTGGTACCGCGGAAGTTTTCCCCTTTCGTCCCTGTTTGTCTGGGACACAAAGGGGTTATTTTATTGTCCGAATATCTAACGATATTCTATCAACCATGTAATCACTGATTGGAAACCAATAATCAACAAGGAGTTGTTCTTGAATGAAGGAAACGTTACAGTCTATTCGGGAAAAAGCATCCGAGGCAATGACTGCCTGTGCCGATTCCCGTGAACTTGATGCTATTCGCGTCAAGTATCTTGGCAAAAAGGGAGAAATCACTGCACTGATGAAAAATATGCGCAATCTGGCTCCGGAAGATCGTCCGGCTTTTGGCCAGATGGTCAACGAGGTTCGTGCAGCGATTGAAGAAGGACTTACCCAGCAGAAAGCGCGTCTGGAAGCCGCTGCATTGGAGCATAAGCTCAAGAGTGAAGCATTGGACGTGACGATGCCCGGCACCGAGGTGCCAATCGGTAAAACCCACCCGCTGAATCAAGTCCTCGATGAAGTAAAGGAAATCTTTATCGGGTTAGGATTCTCCATTGGCGAAGGACCGGATGTCGAATCGGATTACTATAACTTCGAGGCATTAAACATTCCAAAGGATCATCCGGCACGTGATACGCAGGACACCTTCTATATTTCAGATAACATCGTTTTGCGTACGCAGACCTCTCCGATTCAAATCCGTACAATGGAAAACAAGAAACCGCCCATCCGCATTATCGCACCAGGGCGCGTATTCCGCAGCGATGACGTCGACGCAACGCACTCTCCGCTGTTCCATCAGATTGAGGGCCTGGTCATCGACAAGGGCATCCGCATGTCTGATCTGAAAGGCATTCTGGAAATGTTCGCGAAAAGACTGTATGGCGAGGATACGGTCGTGCGTTTTCGCCCCCATCATTTCCCGTTCACAGAACCATCCGCTGAAATGGATTACCAGTGCTTCCAGTGCCATGGCAACGACACACATTGCCCTGTCTGTCATGGAGAAGGCTGGATTGAAATTCTCGGCTGCGGTATGGTTCATCCGAAGGTTCTTGAGGTATGTGGCA